>DAOULE010000135.1:0-15881 GCA_034420575.1 Dehalococcoidia bacterium | reverse complement strand
ACGGGCACGAGGCGGCCGTGGCTCGCTCGCTCCGTGAGCGCCTCGTAGACGAAGACCGCCAGCACGCTGTACTCGATGAGGTGGCTGCGCTCGACCGGGCTCGCCACGCGCATGAGCACCAGCAGGTAGACGACCGCGACGCCGAGCGCCACGGCGACCTCGACGCCGCCCGGGCGGGCGCGCAGCCCCTGCGCCAGCACGGTCGCGCCCACCAGCGCCATCGCGCCGAGGAAGATCGCACCTTCTAGCGCACCGCTCTCGCGGAGCACGCCCGCCACGGTGCTCCCAAAGAAGAGCGTCGAGTAGATGGCGACCACGACGGCGAGCGTCCACAGCCAGAGCCGCCGCTCACGCGGGGACGAGAACACGGGCATGTCGCCGATTATCGGTGCGGATCCGGCCGTCAGGAAGCCGGTTTCGCGTAGCCCTCCCCGACCGCCCGCGCTACGATCGTCGTACCGACACCGCACACCCGATCCCCACGCCCCGAGGAGCCCTCCCATGGCCCTGTCCGCTATCCCCGGCTATCCGCGCATCGGCGCGCGGCGCGAGCTCAAGCGCGCCGTCGAGGGCTACTGGGACGGGGACGTGGGGCGCGAGGAGCTGGAGGAGACCGCGCGCTCGCTGCGCCTGGAGGCGTGGACGCGCATGCGCGACGCGGGGATCGACCTCATCCCCTCGAACACCTTCTCCTACTACGACCACGTGCTCGACACGATCGCGATGGTCGACGCCGTCCCACCACGCTACCGCGACGGCGGCGACGGGGGCCTCGACACGTACTTCGCCATGGCGCGCGGCGCACAGGGCGCGGGCATCGACGTGACCGCGCTCGAGATGGTGAAGTGGTTCGACACCAACTACCACTACCTCGTCCCCGAGCTCTCGCCCGCGACGCGCTTCCGGCTCGAGAACCGCAAGCCGCTCGACGAGTACCTCGAGGCGCGCGCGGCGGGCATCGAGACGATGCCGGTGCTGCTCGGTCCGGTCTCGTTCCTGCTGCTTGCGCGCGGCTTCGACGCGAACGGCAACCACGACGACGACTTCGACCTGCTCTCGCTGCTGCCGGGCTTGCTCGACGTCTACGCCGAGGTGCTCTCGCTCCTCCACGAGGCGGGCGCGCAGTGGGTGCAGCTCGACGAGCCGGTGCTCGTGCAGGACCGCACGCCCGAGGAGCTCGCCGCGCTGACGCGCGCCTACGAGCGACTGGCCGCGGCGGCCGGCTCGACGAAGCTGCTCGTGAATACGTACTTCGGCGACGTCGACGAGGCGTACCGCACGCTCGCAGAGCTTCCGGTCGCCGCGATCGGGCTCGACCTCGTGCGTGGGCGGCGCAACCTCGGGCTGCTGCAGCGCTTCGGGCTGCCCGGTGGCAAGCACGTCGTGGCGGGCGTCGTCGACGGCCGCAACGTGTGGCTCAACGACCTCGGCGCCTCGCTCGCGACGCTGGGCGAGATCGGCGCGGCCGTCGGCGAGGACCGTGTCATCGTCGGCGCGTCGTGCTCGCTGCTGCACGTCCCGATCGAGCTCGACCTCGAGACCGACCTCGACGACGAGCTGCGCTCGTGGCTCGCCTTCGCGAACCAGAAGATCGAGGAGGTCGCCGTCCTCGGCCGCGCGCTCGATGACCCCAACTCGGCCGCCGACGAGCTGGCCGCGAACCGCTCGGCCCTCGAGTCGCGGCGCAACTCGCCTCGCACGCACAACCCCGCCGTGCGCGAGCGTGTCGCCTCGACCACGTCGGACGACTACGACCGCGACGGGAGCGTCGAGGAGCGCCGCGCGGCGCAGCGCACGCGCCTCGGCCTGCCGCCGTTCCCGACCACGACGATCGGGTCGTTCCCGCAGACGCCGGAGATCCGCCGCGAGCGGCGCCGCCACGCCAACGGCCGCATCACCGCCGAGGAGTACGAGGGCTTCCTGGAGGCCGAGATCGAGCAGGTGATCCGGCTCCAGGAGCGCATCGGCCTCGACGTGCTCGTGCACGGCGAGTCGGAGCGCAACGACATGGTCGAGTACTTCGGGGAGCAGCTCGACGGCTTCGCGTTCACGCGCTTCGGGTGGGTGCAGTCTTACGGCTCGCGCAACGTGAAGCCGCCGATTGTGTTCGGTGACGTGGCGCGACCGGGCGCGATGACCGTGCGCTGGGCGACGTACGCCCAGTCGCTCACGGACCGCCCGGTGAAGGGCATGCTCACCGGCCCGGTAACGATCCTCAACTGGTCGTTCATCCGCGACGACCAGCCGCGCTCGGAGACGTGCCGCCAGATCGCCCTTGCGATCCGCGACGAGGTCCTGGACCTCGAGGCGGCCGGCATCCGCGTCATCCAGGTCGACGAGCCGGCGCTGCGCGAGGGCGTCCCGTTGCGCACGGCGGACTGGCCGGCCTACCTGGGCTGGGCGGTGCCGTGCTTCCGGCTGGCGACGGCGGGGGTCCGCGACGACACGCAGATCCAGTCGCACATGTGCTACGTGCACCTCGGCGACGTGCTGGACGCGGTCTCCGACATGGAGGCGGACGTGATGCTGCTGTTCAACGCGCGCTCCGACGCGGAGAGCCTGGACGGCTTCCGCGACCGAGGCTACGACAAGGACCTCGGGCTCGGCGTGTACGACATCCACTCACCTCGCGTCCCCCCGACCGAGGAGATGGTCGGCCGCCTCGAGGAGGCTGCGGCCGTCGTCGACCCCTCGCACATGTGGGTGAACCCGGACTGCGGCCTCAAGACGCGTCGCTACGAGGAGACGGTGCCGTCGCTGGAGCACATGGTGGAGGCGGCGCAGGTCATGCGCGGCGCGTAGCGCCCCGAGGCTGCCAGTCGGCTCAGGGCGAGTTCGACTGGATGACGGCGATGATGATCGCTGTCGCGATGCTCACGACTCCGAGCACGACGGCGAGCGTCCAGGCGCCGAGCCGGATCACAACACGGCGCGCGACACGCTCCGCTGCTGCCTCGACCGCCACTGCTGAGGCGACGCCGAGGGAACCATCGCGCTCGCGACGCAACGTCAACCCAGGCTCAGCCGGATCACCGCGATGATGATCGCCGTCGCAACACCGACCACCCCGAGCGTCCATGCACCGAGCCGGATGAGGATCCGGTCCGCCGCAGCCTCGGCTACTTCGGCCGCGGCCACGCCGATCGCGTCAGCCTGTTCAGGCTCGAAGTCTGCGTCTTCGCGCAGGCTGCGGACGGCGCTGATGATCCTCGTTGCGCTGCTCATGTGCATATCTTAGCACAGCAATCATCATCACGTTACTGATATTACGGCTCGTCGTCCCACACCCAGATGCGGTGCGCGGCCTCGAGGCCGAGGACCAACTCGCGCCCATCGAGCTCGATCGTGACGGTGCCGCGGTAGGGCGCCACGTCCTGCACGGTGAACTCGACGCCCGGGCGGATGCCCTCGTCGTCGAAGAAGCGCAGGAGCTCCTCCTCCTCCTCGTAGACCCGCTCGATCGTCGCGCGGTCGCCGCTCTCGAGGGACGAGAGACGCCGCCCGGAGAGCGGGTGGCCGTGGTCGGAACCGGGGATCGGGTAGCCGAACGGCGAGACGGTCGGCTTGCCGAGTCGCTCGACGATGAGCGGCTCGGTCACGTCGGAGATGGAGTGCTCCATGAGGTGCGCCTCCTCGTAGGCGCGCCACCACTCCAGCCCCAGCGTCTCGACAAGCAGGCACTCGGCGAGGCGGTGACGCCGCACCATCTGCTCCGCGCGCTCGAACCCCGCCTTGCTCAGCGAGATGCGCTTGCGGCCGTCGATGTTGACGAGGCGGTCGCGGCGCAGCCGCGTGAGCATGCCGGCGACCGAGGCGGGCTTGATGCCCAGCCGTTCCGCGACGCGCGCGGCGATGACCTCTTCCTGCTCGTCGTGCGAGATCCGGTAGATCGTCGTGAGCGCGTCGTCGGAGGCGACGTTGGTGACCTGTTTCGGCATCGCTACCTCGCGGCGATCCTCACACGTACGCGCCCACGTCGGCAACCCGGCGGGCCGAGGGCTACTCGCCCTCGCACCCGCCGGGGATGGTCAACGTCCACCCGACGCGGATGCGGTTCGCATCGGAGAACGTGCGGCCGTCGTCCATGGTGCGGTCGCGGTTGGCGTCCCAGACCTCCGGCCACCGGCTCCCCTCGCCGTAGCAGGCCGCGGCGATGCGCCACAGCGTGTCTCCCGACCGAACGACGTAGGCGCCGTCTGTTGTCTGCGCCGGCTGCTGGTCGGTCATCGTCCCCGGCCCAGGGGTCGTGCCCGCGCTCGTCGGGTCGGGCCAGATGAGCGTGACCCAACCCGAGGAGCTGAGGGCGATCACGCGCGGGCCAAGCGCCGAGGCCGCCACGAGTTGCGGGTCGCCGGCACGCAGCTCCGCAAGCTTCGCGGCGTCGAGCGTGACCTCGGCGGGCTGGGGTCCCGTACGGTCGAAGCCCTCCTCGATCCACGTCTCGCCGATGCGGTAGTACGTGCGCGTGCCTACGAGGCGCGCGGCGGAGGGCGTCGAGTGCTCGACCTCGCCCTCGCCGATCGCCGTCACGCTCTCGGAGGCCCGCACGGCCGCCTCACCGGAAGGCGCGGCATCGGCCATCGCGTCGTCCATGGCGTCCGCCGCGGCCTCCGCCTCGAAGACCGCGTCGGGCTCCTCGGCCAGGTAGGACGTGTACGGCGTGACGATGCCGAACTGGTTGGCGATGCCGACGATGGACTCGATAAGCCCTTCGCGCGCACCCTCGATGCGCAGCTCGCGCAGCAGGTCGGCGATGCGGCGCTGCGCCCACAGCAGCGCGATGCCCGGGTCGTCCGAGGTCTCGGGCAGCGACAGCTCGTACTCGAAGCGCTGTCGGCCCTCGGCGCTGCGCCCCGTGAGCACCGCCGTGAGCTCGCCCGAGCCGGAGTAGCGGCCGGCGACCAAGACCTGCTCGCCGATGAAGATGCCGCCCGGGCTGGCCGGCGCGAGGGAGCGTACCGCCGGCTCCTCGGCGCCTTCGGGCAGCTCGAACGTGATCGCGGTAGAGAGCAGCACGGGCGTCGAGATGCGCTCGCTGAGCTTGCCCACCTCGGTGTCGATGCGCTCGTCGGGCGTGACGTAGTGGCTGGAGCCGGTGAGGCGCGAGCTGAGCGCGTCGAGGAGCACCGCGTCGACGTCGAACCCGACGCCGAAGGCGAAGAGCTGCACGTTCTCGGGCGCCGCCGACACCGCGGCCGAGACGATGCCGTCGGTGTCCTCGATGCCGACCGTCGGGAGGCCGTCGGTGAGGAACACGACCGTCGCAGGCCGGTCACCGGAGAGCAGCGCCATCGCCTCGGTCAGCGCAGCGGCGATGTTCGTGCCGCCCGTGTCCTCGAGGCCCGCGATCCACGTCTTCGCGTCGTCCACGGCGGAGACCGGCCGCAGTTCGTCCGCGAACGACGCCGCGTTGTCGGAGAACGCGACGAGGCCGAAGCGGTCCTCTGCCCCGAGGTCGTCGAGGATGGCGCCGGCAGCGGCGCGAGCCTGCTTGATCTTCTCGCCGTACATCGAGCCGCTGCGGTCGAGCACGACCACGATGTCGCGCGCGACGCGCTCACCCGCCTCGAGCGAGGGCGCGAGCAGCAGCGCGAAGTAACCGTCCGCATCGGCCTCCCGGTGCGCGAGCAGACGCGCCGCGACGAGCCCCTCGCCGCCCGCGAGGTGCAGGCGGAAGTCGCGAGCCGCGGTCCACTCGGCCGGGGACTCCCACGTGACGTCGAGTTCGCCAGGGCCCTCGCGTTCGATGCTGGGCACGTGGCCCGGCGCGACCGCCGTGCGGACCTCCCACGGCACGTCGATGTCCGCGGTCAGCCTCGCCGCGGCCGGCCGTGGCGACATGCGCGACCACGGCGCCTCGATCACCACCTCGCCCGCATCGGCGGCGAGCGGCGTGGTGACCGTGTAGAGCACGTGGCGCGTCTCGCCCGCCGGCACGGGGAAGGCGCGAATCTCATACAGGTCGTCGCCGAGCGACCGCAGCAACGCGGGGTCGATGAGCCGGGCCACGATCTCGTCGTAGATGCGCGCGGCGTCGCCCGCCCCCAGCAGGCGTCCCTCGAGGGTCTGCGGGCCGCCGACCAGCGTGAGGCCGGTCACGACGCTGTCCTCGGGCAGCGGGACGATCACCCGCCCCTCGGCAAGGCCCCCGCCGGGGTTCTGGAAGGTGAGCGCCCAGCGCGTGCGGTAGCGGCCGTCGTCGACGGTCACGGTGGCCTCGGCGTGCGTGAGGCGGGCGTCGCCCGGCCCCACCCACCAGCAGTCGACGCAGGGGTCGATGGGCGGCCGCTGCGCCTGCGCCCCCGGCGGCATCGCCGCGGCGACGAGGCCGATGACCGCGGCTACAAGGGTCAGGGTCGCGATACGCCAGGTGCTCACGGGGGCCTCATTTCGCGCGTGGCGGCGTGCAACCAATAGTACGTGTCCGGGCGCCCCGATCGTTCCACCTCGCCTCGGTTGCCGCGCTTCGAATCACCAGTTGCTCACCGGGCGCGCCCTCCCACCTGTTCGCGCCGGGGTGCACGCGGTAGCATCTGCACACTCCCCGCTTCGAGGAACGACCCGTGGTTCTCTCCGACCGATCGATACGCGAGGCGCTCACCTCGGGGAGGCTCGCTATCGAGCCGCTCGCCGAAGACGCGCTGCAACCGGCCTCCGTGGACATCCGGCTCGACCGGCAGTTCCGCGTGTTCCGCAATCACCGCGACTCCTACATCGACGTTCGCGAGCCCGTCGAGGGTCTCACCGAGGTTGAGAGCGTCGAGGACGACGAGCCGTTCGTACTCCACCCGGGCGAGTTCGTCCTCGGTTCCACGCTGGAGCGGGTGACGCTGGGCGCGGACCTGGTCGCCCGAGTCGAGGGCAAGTCCTCGCTGGGACGCCTCGGGCTGCTGGTGCACGCAACCGCCGGTTATGTCGACCCCGGCTGGGACGGCCACCTGACGATGGAGCTCTCGAACGTCGCGAACCTGCCGATCCGGCTCTACTACGGGATGAAGATTGGGCAGCTCTCGTTCCTCGAACTCACGACCCCTTCGGAGCGGCCGTACGGCTCGCCCCAACTGCGGTCGAAGTACCAGGGACAGACGGGCCCGACCGCGAGCCGAGGCCACACGGACTACCAGCGCTGAAGCCACGCCTGAGCGCACACCATCCTCGCCACGCTGGAGCCCAGCCGACATTGCCGGGCGGCGGCAGACGCTTACAAGGCGACGCGTTACGATTTCTGCCACCGCCCGCCCGGGGCGAGGAACTGCGCATGTCGATCCTCGAACCGCCTCGACTCGACGCTGAATCCGATGCCGTCCTCGGGCCGCTTGTGCGCGTGATCGAGGAGGCTGCGGGCGAGCAGCCGTGGGCGCTGGTGGGCGCCTCGGCGTTGCAGTTGCAGGGCATCGACACCTCCGCCCCAAACCTTGAGTTCGTGACGACCGACGCGGCACTGACCCAGCTCGCCGAGATGCTCGACGTCCCCGTGACCTGGCAGCGGGGCGCGTACGTGGCGGCGGCACGGCTGCAGTTCATGCGCAGCCGCGTGCCGGTCTTCGTGCACGGCAGCCCGACGTTCCATGGCGCTTATGTCTCGCTGACGCCCATCGACATCCCCGCGCTCTGGGACGCGCGTGCGCAGGTCGAACTGAACGGCACGGTGGTGCTCGCCACGCCGCTGGAGTGGGAGCTGCTGCTCGCCGTGGTGCTCGGCAACGACGAGCGCGCCTCCGCCATCGGCGACCACCTCCGCGCCCACAGCCACGACGGCCGCCTGCTGATCCGGCTCATGCGCGAGGGGCACGTCGGGAGCGAGACCGAAGAGGCGGTCTGGAAGCTCCTCGAACGCTAGAGAGCACACAACCCCGTACCCCATCGCTAGACTCGCGCGACTCCGCTCAGTTTCGGCTCACGGGCCCCGACGAGGCGCTATTGGGGTGACGCGTGACCGACCGCCTCAACTACCACGCCACCCGCCACGTTCCAGCTGCTGCGAGGTGCCGTATCGGGCCGATTGCTCCCCATACTAGGCCCGATACATAGAGAGCATAGTGGCCTGCCTGTGCTCCTCATTCTACAGCTTGACAATGCTCCTCAAGACGGTTAGCGTAATGGGCGCAGAGTAAGGAGTGGCGTATGGATACGCACAGCAGGGGTGAACGGGCGTACCCGCGCTCGGGTCTCCGGGTGACTATCGACCGCGTGGGGCTCATCAAGGATCTGCACGGACAGGACAGCATCACTCGCGACGCGGCGTGTGTGGCGATGGGTTACACGACAGGGAGGAGTGGTGCTGCGCAGGGGGCACTCTCGTCGGCGATGCACTATGGGCTCTTGGAGACCCGTGGGACTGGGCACGTTGGCGTGAGCGGAACGGGCATGGTGGTGCTCGTGGGCGAAGGCGACGAGCGTCGGGCCGCCATGGAGGCCGCAGCCTACAGCCCCCCGCTGCACCAGCGGATCAGGGATCACTTCTCGGGAGACGCCACGCCCCCGCGGGAAGCAATCGCTCGGTTCTTAGAGCTTGAGGTCGGCCTGATGTCCAAGAGCGCTGCCGAGGCGGCAAAGCGGTTCTTGGACGCGATCCAGCTTGTTGGCCCTATGGTCAGTGCAAAAACAGTAAGTGACTCCCCCGTTTCCGCTGTCGACGAGCCCCTTAATCTCGGGGGGCAATCGGCAGGAGGAACGACGATGCCGAACGGACTGCAAACCCGACTCAGCGGCCCGTTGCCGGACGGCGACGAGTTTTTCTTGAGCACGCGAGAACCCATCACGAGCGCCGGACTGGACGTGATCACTGCATTCATCCAGGCGGCGAGGGGCTCTCTCACCGAGGCACCCAGGGCGCTGCTACCCGCGCCGGATGACGACGCCAGCTAAGAGAATCCCGCTACGGCTCTCGCGAATAAGCGCCCCCGGTACCGCTCCGGTGGCGTTTCGCTTAGACCTCGCCAGACCCCCCTCTTCCGGTTGACTTGGGTCCGCAAGGGCGCTCAGCCGATCTAGCGAGACATTCGCGTGGCGCTGGACCGCAGCCGCTTGCGCCCCTCGCGCCCCAGCACGTCGTAGCGCTTCAGCAGCCCCGGCAGGTAGCGCTGGTAGCGCGGCACCGTCTCGTGCATCCGCACGAACAGCCGCGCGAGGCCTTCGAGGTCGCCGAGGTGGACCGTCTCCGCGCGTATGCGGCCGCGCGGCCCGGCGTTGTGGTAGTTGCCGAGGGCGATGCACGCCGCGCCCGTCTCGTACCCGTACAGGTCGTACGAGGTCGCCTCGGTGGTGCCGCCGTCCATGAGCTTGCGCTGGAATGCGAACGTCTCGTCCTCGGCGCGCAGCTCGCCGCCGAGCGCTGTCATCCACTGCGACATGCGCGGCGAGAAGACGTGCATCGCGTCGCCGATGCGCACGATCGGCCCGCCGCCCTGCTCGGCGCGCCCCCCGGCCATCGAGGAGGTCTCGACCGCGACGACGAGCCCGTCCTCCGGCAGCAGCCGCTCGCGCGCCGCCACCGAGGCGCCCAGCAGCCCGACCTCCTCGGCGCGCGTGAATAGCCCGACGACGTGCCCGTTCGGCCGCTCGGCTGCGATGCGGTCGAGCGCGGCGAGGACGGCGGCGGCTCCCGCGAGGTCGTCGCAGGCGCGAGCGTGCACGATCTCGCCGCGGAAGCGGCAGGCCGGCACGTCCCAGAGCGCGAGGTCCTCGACGGCCACGCCACCTGCGTCGCCGTCGACCGTGGCCTCCGCGCCCACCAGCCGGCCGCGCTCGTCGCCACGCACCGCGGTCACGACAGCGCGCGCGTGCGGTTCACGCGAGCCCTCGCGGTAGAGGACGAGCGGCTCACCGTCGCCGTAGGAGTCGGCGATGCCTCCGCGGAACTCGAGGTCGAGCCGGTCGCCCTCGACGCCCGTCACCACGAGCGCGGGGTGGTCCATGTGCGCGCCGAGCACGAGCGGGCGGCGTCGCCGGCCGCGGCGGTAGGTCACGTAGGCGTTGCCGAACGCATCCTCCTCGTGCTGGAGGCCGCGCGCCTCGGCGAAGCCGCGGATGTACTCGCGCACGCCGCGCTCGAGGTACGGCGCGGTCGGGATCGAGACGACCTCGCGGACGATGTCGCGCAGCGGTGTGGGTTCCACACGGGCCTCCTTCGCCGCCGATGCTACCCGCCATCCAGCCCGTGCGCCGCTCGCGCTCGCGCGACGGCGGCACGTACCATCGAGGCATGACCCTGGACACCGCACCCGATCCCCACGCCGAGGTCGTCCCGGAGCGGCCACGCAGGCGCAAGCAGCGGCGGAAGCGCCGGCGCCAGCGCATGGTCGACCGCCCTCGCACGCCCGTCGAGCTCGATCTGACCGGGTTCGCGGCGGGCGGCGTGGCGATGGGCCGCGCGCCGGACGGCCGCATCGCCTTCGTGGAGTTCGGCATCCCCGGCGAGCGCGTGATCGCCGAGATCACGTCGGAGGAGTCCTCGTACATCGAGGCGCGGGCGGTGATGGTGCTGGAGGAGTCTCCGGAGCGGGTCGAGCCGCGCTGCGTGTACTACGGGCGCTGTGGCGGCTGCCAGATGCAGCACATCGCCTACGGCGAGCAGTTGCGGCTCAAGACGGGCGTGGTGCGCGAGCAGATGCGCCGCATCGGGCGCTTCGAGGACGCCGAGATCGACGGCGTCCTGCGCGAGATGATCGGCATGAGCGACCCATGGGCGTACCGCAACCACATGCGGTTCACCGTGCGCCGCGACGGCGACATCGGCTTCATGGAGCACGGCACGCACCGCTTCCTGCGCGTCGACCACTGCGAGATCGCCAACCCCGAGGCCAACCGGGTGCTGCGCACCGCGCAGGGCCGCACGATGCAGACCAAGCAACTCACCGTCCGCGTCGGCGAGCACACCGGCGAGTCGCTGGTGCAGCCGAAACTGCGCTGGCGTCCGGGCCGACGCGGCAACGTCCGCAGCGGCCAGCAGCACTACCACGAGCAGCTTCGGGGCGCGCGCTACCGCGTCTCGTCCCCGGCGTTCTTCCAGGTCAACTCGCGCCAGGCCGAGCGGCTGATCGAGCTCGTCGTGGCGCGTGCGCGCGCCGTCGGGCCGCGGCTCGTCGCCGACGCCTACTCGGGCGTCGGCACCTTCGCCGTCGCGCTCGCGCAGGTCGTGCCCGACGTCGTCACCATCGAGGCATCGAGCGCGGCCGGCGACGACGCCGAGGTGAACCTCGCGCCCTACGAGAACGTGCGGCGCATCACGGGCACCGTCGAAGAGCAACTGCCCGCGCTGAACCCGCAGCCCGACGTGGTCGTAGTCGACCCGCCGCGCGCGGGCCTCGACGCATCGATCATCGAGACGCTGGTCGACTCGGACGTGAGGCGGGTGGTGTACGTCTCGTGCGACCCGGCGACGCTGGCGCGCGACCTGCGCCGCTTCGCCGACAGCGGCTTCACCATCGGCGAGGTGCAGCCCATCGACATGTTCCCCCACACCCAGCACATCGAGTGCATCACGACGCTCGACCGCGCCGGGTAGCCGGAGCCGCATAGCCCGTGGCGATCGTCCTCGCGTCCGCCTCGCCACGCCGCCGCGAGCTGCTCCCGGCCCTCGGCGTGACGTTCGAGGTCGTCCCGGCGGACGTCGACGAGTCGGACGCCGATGGGGACGCGGCGCGGCTCGCCCGCACGCTCGCGCTGCGGAAGGCGCGCGCCGTCGCGGCGACGCGGCCCGGCGACACCGTGATCGGCGCCGACACCATCGTGGTCCTCGACGGCCGGCAGCTCGGGAAGCCGCGCGACGACGGCGAGGCGCGAGCGATGCTGGAGGCGCTGCGCGGCCGCACGCACCACGTCGTGACGGGCGTCGCGGTCATCGATGGCGGCGAGGAGGCCATCGAGGCCGTGACGACGGCGGTGACGATGCGCGCGTACACCGAGGCGGAGGTGGCGCACTACATCGCGCGCGGCGAGCCGTTCGACAAGGCGGGCGGCTACGCGGTGCAGGACGCCGAGTTCGCCCCGGCTGCCGCAGTCGAGGGGTGCCGCTGCTCGGTCATCGGGCTGCCGCTCTGGGTCCTGAGACGGCTGCTACGTGAGGTCGCGGGTGTCGAGGCGGACACGCCCGGGCTGCCGGACTGCCTTGGCTGCCCGGACCGTGAGGTCAGTTCCGCCGGGCACGCCTGACCCGCAGGTACTACACTGTCGGTAAGACTCCACGAGTATTACCGGGAGTGCTCCCATGGACGGTATGACCATCACCAGCAAGGGCCAGGTCACCATTCCCAAGGCCGTGAGGGATGAACTCGGCTTGCGGAAGGGCGACAAGGTGACCTTCGTCAAGAAAGACGGCGAGTTCCGTCTCGAGAAGGTGGTGGATGAGAGCCCCTTCGACAAGTGGGTGGGCTCCTTGAGCCACCTGGCGTACGACAGTACTGACGAACTCATCGAAGAGATGCGCGGCCGGTGATCTCGGCCGTCGACACCAACGTCCTGGTGGACGTGTTCCTCCCGGACGAGACGCACGCGGAGCGTTCCCGCCTGCTCCTTGCCGAGGCGCACCGGCTAGGCGCGATCATCGTCTCGGAAGCCGTCTACGCCGAGCTGACAGGCAGCTTCGACGACAGGCACAGGCTGGAGCAGCTGCTGGACGACACGGGCATCCGTCTGGCGCCGTCGAACCGTGAGGCCCTCGAGCTCGCGGGAGGAGCGTGGCGCGAGTATTCGCGGCGAAGGCCGCGCTCGCTCGTCTGCGGCCAGTGCGGGACGGCTCAGACGGTGCGCTGCGAGGGCTGCGGCGAGCCGATCCGGCCGCGTCAGCATCTCGTGGCGGACTTCCTGATTGGCGGGCACGCGCTGATCCACGCCGACCGGCTGCTGACGCGGGATCGCGGCTTCTACGCGACGTACTTCCCCGGACTCGACCTGGCCTGAGGTCCGCCGCTAGACCTGCACCACCATCAGTTCGCCGACGAACGTCGAGAGCCGGAGGCGGACGCGGCGATCGCGCGCCACGTAGCCCTCGCTGCGCACGTGGATGTCGCGCACCACGCCCTCCTCGCGCTCGCCGAGCACGTCGACGCTGCCGATGATCGACTGCGCGGTGACGTCGACGCCGAACTCGCGCGGGACGCGCACCTGGATCGTGCCGAGCCAGCACAGCACCGCGAGCTCCGTCTCGCCTTCCGGCAGGTTCGCGTCGCGCAGGTCGAGCGCGATGTCGCCGACGACGGTGGAGATCACCGCGTCGTCCTCGACCGACCAGCCCTCCGCGGCCGACCGGACGTGTCCGACGGCGCGCCGCATCCGGCGCGAGAAGCGCCGCACCCGCCAGGCCGCGAGGAACGCGAGCACGCCCAGCGCGACGAACGCGAGGCCGAACGCGCTCCCGATCGCGCCCTCGACGCCGATGGCGTGGACGTTCGTGCTGTCGAGGAGCAGGACCGCGCCGAGCGCGACCAGGTAGAGGCCGCCGGTGAGCGGGACCACGTCGCGGGCTCGGCTCGTCATCGCCGGGGCTCTCATCGGCGGCGGTAGGCGCGGCGCAGGCGCTCGTAGAGGATGACGCAGCCGCCACCGATCAGCAGCAGCGGCCACAGCTCGCGGATGCCGAACTCGGTCAGCCCGAGCGATTCGGCGAGGAAGATCCCGCCGACGATCACGAGCAGGACACCGAACGCCATCGTTCCTCCGCCGGGGTTGACGTGAGCCGTCGCGTCTCTCTGGTCGTTGCCATTCCTACGATAACCGCGCCACCGAGAACGCGCGCGCGGCCATCCATAACGTTAGGGATGTTCACCGGATCGGTAGCCCGTTACGAAGCTATCGCGGAGCATCGATCTCGTGCAGCAACGCGACGCTCGGAGGCCTCATGCCCGACGCGATTATTGAACTCAACAGCCTGGTCAAGACCTACGACACCGGCGAGGTGCAGGTGCAGGCCCTCCGCGGCGTCGACCTGACCGTCGAGCGCGGCGAGATGGTCGCCATCATGGGGCCGTCCGGCTGCGGCAAGACGACCCTGCTCAACACGGCCTCCGGCCTCGACGACCCGACCGAGGGCAGCATCACCATCGAGGGTACTGACCTCGGCAGCCTCGACGACAACACGAAGACCTCCTACCGCGCGACGCGGATGGGCTTCATCTTCCAGTTCTACAACCTGCTGCCCGTGCTCAGCGCGGTCGAGAACGTCGAGTTGCCCCTGCTGGTCTCCGGCACGCCGCCCGCCGAGGCGCGCCGGCTGGCCCTCGCACAGCTCGAACGCGTCGGGCTCGGCGAGTGGACGGGCCACCGGCCGGGCCAGCTCTCGGGCGGCCAGCGCCAGCGCGTCACCATCGCGCGCGCGCTCGTGAACAACCCGACGATCGTCTGGGCCGACGAGCCGACGGGCGACCTCGACTCCGTCACCGCGAGCCAGATCATGGACCTCCTCACCGGGCTCAACCAGGAGCAGGACCAGACCTTCGTGATCGTCACGCACGGCCGTGAGATCGCCGGCCGCTGCCACCGCATCGTGCACATGCGCGACGGCCTGATCGAGAGCGAGGAGCAGCTCGTTGGATAGCCTCTTCGGGATCCCGCTGACGAGCATCCTCGTCGCGCTGCTGCTCGCCCTCGGCGCGATCTTCGGGGTGCTCGGCGTCATCGCCTGGCGTCAGCCGCTACTCGTCCGCCTGGGGCTGCGCAGCATCGGCCGCCGCAGGACGCAGACCGCGCTGATCGTGGTCGGGCTCATGCTCTCCACGCTGATCATCAGCGCCGCCTTCGCCACCGGCGACACCGTCGGCTACTCCATCACCAACGAGATCTACGACAGCTTCGAGGAAGTCGACTTCGTCGTGGGGTTCGACGATGAGGCGGCGGCGGAGCGGGCGGACCGCTACCTGACCGACGAGTTTCTCGCCTCTGTGGTGGCGGAGTTCGGCGACGACCCCGATATCGACGGCATCTCCGGCCTGCTGGTCGAGGTATTACCCGCGCTCAACGCCGAACGCCGGCTCGCCGAGCCGGTGGCGGGCTTCATCGGCATCGACCCCTCGAGCATCGACACGTTCAACGGCCTGAAGTCGTTGGACGGGGAGCTGATCAGCGCCTCCACGCTCGGCGGCATGCGAGCCTACGTCTCCGAGGACCTGGCTGAACAGCTGGATGTCTCGCCCGGTGACACCGTGCAGATCTTCCACAGCGGCCAGCCGGCCGCCTTCGAGGTCATCGACATCGTCCAGGACACCTCGCTCACGGAGGCCCAGTTCGGCGGCGGCGGCGGGCTGATCACGAGACTCGACGTCGCCCGCGAGGTGGCCGGGCTCGAGGGCAAGCTGTCCGCCATCGCCATCTCCATCACGGGCGGCGTCCGCGACACGCTGGACAAGAGCGGGGCGGTCGAGGAGCGGCTCGAAGCGTTCATCGACGACCACCCTGAGGGCCGGGCCAACATCCTCTTCACGAAGGAGCAGGTCGTCGCCCTGGCGGAGACGATCGGTTCGATCTTCGTCGCGTTCTTCCTGATCTTCGGCCTGTTCGCGATCGCCTCGGGCGTGCTGCTGATCTTCATGATCTTCGTGATGCTGGCGGCGGAACGGCGCTCCGAGATGGGGATGGCGCGCGCCGTGGGGATGCAGCGCCTGCACCTCACCGAGACGTTCCTCGCCGAGGGGATGGCCTACAACGTGGGCTCGGCAGCAGTCGGCGCACTCCTCGGCCTCGGGGTGGCGTTCGTGCTCGTGCTCGTGCTCGGCCAGATCTTCTCGGACGCGTTCGGGTTCGGGATCACGTTCCACTTCAACTGGCAGGGCTTCCTCATCGCGTACAGCCTGGGCGTGGTCCTCACCTTCGCGACCGTGACCTTCTCGGCGTTCCGCATCGCCAACCTCAACATCGTGCGAGCGATCCGCGACCTGCCCGAGCCGCAG
>DAOULE010000134.1:0-10096 GCA_034420575.1 Dehalococcoidia bacterium | reverse complement strand
CGCCACCGCGGCGAGCCCTACGTCACCGTCGAGCAGCCTGTGCATGGCGTGGAGCTCGCGGAGGTCGCGGAGGCGCAGGGCGTCGAGGTCCGGCCCGGCGACGCCATCCTCGTGCACAGCGGGCGCGAGGCGTTCCAGGCCGAGCACCCCGACTTCTTCTTCGGCAACCGCGAGGAGCCCACGCCCGGCCTGCACGCGACGTGCATGCGCTACATCCGCGACCGTGACGTGGCGATGCTGGTGTGGGACATGATGGACGCTCGCCCGAACGAGTACGAGCTCGGCTGGGCCGTCCACCCGGTCATCTACGCGTTCGGCGTCGCCCTCGTCGACAACGCGCTGCTCCAGCCGCTCGCCGAAGCGTGCGCCGAGGAGGGCCGCTACGAGTTCCTGCTCGTCGTCGCGCCGCTGCGGGTCCCGGGCGGCACCGGCAGCCCGGTCAACCCCCTCGCGATCTTCTAGCGAGGCGACGCGCCGTGGACGCCCTCCCATTCGCAGCCGACGCGGCGATCCGCGAGGTCGACGGCGAGGCGGTGATCCTCGTCGGCGGTGGGCGCGCGCTGCTCATGCAGATCGCGCATCCGCTCGTCGCACAGGGTGTCGCCGAGCACAGTGAGTGGCGGGGCGACCGCTACAGGCGGCTGCTGCGCACGCTCCGTCCGATGTTCGCTATCGTCTTCGGGAACGCCGAGGAGGTGCGCGCCGCGGCGCGCGGCGTGAACGCGGTGCACCGAGGCGTCACGGGCGCGGGCTACGAGGCGCGCGACCCCGAGTTGCTGCTGTGGGTGCACGCGACGCTCGTCGACACCGCGCTGGCGTGCCATCGCCGCTTCGTACGGCCGCTCCCGCCGGAACGCGAGGAGGAGTACTACCAGCAGACGAAGCTCGTCGGGCGGCTGCTCGGCGTCCCGGAGTCGCTGCTCCCACCCGACCTCGAGGCCTTCGACGCATACCTCGACGCGACCATCGAGCGCCTCGAAGTGCACGAGACGGCGCGCGCCATCGCGCGTGAGCCATCGCGACCCGCCCCACCGCTCGGGCCACTGGTCGTGCCGTGGCGCGAGGTCACGGCGGGACTGCTCCCGCCGCGGCTGCGCGAGGCGTATGGGATGCCGTGGGATCCCGCGCGCGCGGCGCTATTCGAGGGCGTGAGCGCCGTCAGCCGGGCCGCCTGGCCGCGGCTGCCGCGCGCGCTGCGTCGGCCGCCTGCGCTGCTGCTCCCGCCCTCGGCGCGCCCGCGCTACGAGCTACCCGTCGGGCGAGGGGTCTACGCGCCAGGCGCGCGGTAGCTGACGGACTTGCCTGCGGCCTCGTCGATCTCCTCGGGTGTCAGCATCACCGTGGTGCTCCACGTGATCGCGCCCGCCGCGCCGACTGTGAGGCCGAGCGCCGCCGCCGAGACGTTGTCCGGCAGGTCCATGACGATGTAGAGGTCGTCGCCCCCGAACGCATACAGGAACGTCTCGACCGACCCGCCGACCGACTCGACGGACGCGGTCAGCGCGTCGCGCCGTGCCGAGCCGCCTTCCTGGAGCAGGCCCTGTGCGCCAGCGGGGGTGTATGAGGCCTTCACGAGGTACTTGGGCATGTTCTCGCCTTCCAAACCGTTTGCGGCGTGTGACCGCCACTGTACTACGGCGCGAGCAGGGCGACCGCGACGTTGTCCGGCGCGCCGGCCGCTAGCACCGCATCGACGCAGGATTGTGCAACTTCGACCCCGGCCGCCGCCACGACGTCGGCGATCGCTCGGTCGTCGAGCACGCCGTGCAGTCCGTCCGTGCAGAGCAGCACCACCCCATCCGCGGGAACGTCGATCGGTCCGAAGACATCGACGTTCGCGTCCGCGTCGAGGCCGATCGCACGCGTGATCACGTGGCGGCTGAGCGCCACCAGCGGGTCGTCCGGCGCCAGCTCGCCCGACCGGATCCCCTCCTCGACCCACGAGTGGTCGAGCGTGAGCTGCCGCGCCTCGCCGTCCGCCATGAGGTACGCGCGGCTGTCGCCGATGTTGGCGACCCACGCAGTGCCGTCCTGCACGAGGGCCGCGACGAGCGTCGTGCTCATGCGGTCGAAGGCGCCATGCTGGCTCGCGCGCACTGCGTCGTTCGCCGCGGCGAACGCACGACGCAGAGCCGCCTCGGGCGGCTCGCCGCTGCTTGAGCGCAACGCCTCGGCGAGCGCGTCGACGGCGGTCCGCGAGGCGACCTCGCCGCCGGGGATGCCGCCGACGCCGTCCGCCACGACGAGCAGGGCGCGGCCGTCGGGTAGCTCCTCGGCGAGCGCCACGTCCTGGTTCGCCGCGCGCACGAGTCCGATGTGCGTGAGGGCCTGCAGCATGCCCAATGCTCCCTCGGTAGCCCCGCTACAATCGATGCTACCGAGGGCGGCAACCACGGAGGCCGGATGGCGCGCGTACTGCTCCTCATTCCGAGCGCGAGTTACCGCGCGCCGGACTTCATGGCCGCCGCCGCCGAGCTCGATGTCGACGTGGTCGTCGGGTCCGACCAGCGGTCGGCCGTCGAAAACTTCCTGCCCGGCGCCACGGTCGCGCTCCCCCTCGGCGACCCGGACGCCGCGGCGGACGCGATCGAGGCATACGCCGAGGAGCGACCCCTCGCCGCCATCGTCGCGGTCGACGACGCCGGGACGCTGGCTGCGGCGCGCGCGTCCGAGCGCCTCGGGCTGCCGCACAACACGGTCGACGCCGTTGCGGGCACGCGCGACAAGTCGTTGCTCCGAGAGCGGCTCGAAGCGGGCGGGGTGCTGTCGCCGCCGTGGATGGTGACGCCCGTCGACGCGGACCCACGCGCCGTGGCCGCCGAGGCGCCGCTGCCGTGCGTCGTGAAGCCGCTCTCGCTTTCCGCGAGCCGTGGCGTGATCCGCGCGGACGACGAGGACGAGTTCGTGACCGCATTCGAGCGGCTGCGCGCGCTGCTCGCCGACCCTGCCGTGGCGGATGAGTGCATGGGCACCGACGACCGCGTGCTCATCGAGGGGTATATCCCCGGTGCGGAGGTGTCCGTTGAGGGCTTGCTCACCGACGGGGAACTCGAGGTCCTCGCCATCTTCGACAAGCCCGACCCGCTCGTCGGTCCGTACTTCGAGGAGACCATCTACGTAACGCCCTCGCGGCTCCCGGCCGAGCGCCAGGAGGAGGTCCGGCGCACGGCGGCGCGCGCCGCGCAGGCGCTCGGCCTGCGCGACGGCCCGCTCCACGCCGAGGTGCGCATCAACGACGACGGCGTGTGGCCGGTCGACATCGCGGCGCGGAGTATCGGCGGCCTGTGCTCGCGCACGTTGCAGTTCGGCGCGGGCGTCTCGCTCGAGCAGCTCCTGCTCGGCCACGCCGTCGGTCAGCCTGCCGCCGAGATCGAGCGCTCGCACGCGGCGTCGGGCGTGATGATGATCCCGATCCCGCGCGCCGGCCGCCTACGGCGCGTCGAGGGCCTCGCCGCGGCCCGCGCGCTCCCCGACATCGCGGGCATCGCCATCACCATCCCGCTGGGGCACGAGGTGACGCCGCTGCCGGAGGGCAGCGAGTACCTCGGCTTTATCTTCGCGCGCGGCGAACGCCCCGAGGAGGTCGAAGCCGCGCTCCGCAAGGCGCACGGACTGCTGCTGATCGACATCGTCGACGAAGGCGATGGTGGCGCGGCCCCGCTGGCACTTGAGGGCGCAGCGTCTGGGCGGCGCGAGCTGTCGTAGTGTGCGGCGCGCGGCCGGGGCTAACCTCGCTCGGGCGAGTCGGCGAAGGGCGCGAGGATCTCCAGCAGTTCCGCCACGCTCTCGATGTCCTCGCGGATCACGTCGGCGTTGAGGTGCCGCTTTCGCCTGTGGTAGTTGCTGCGTAGCTCGTTGGCGATGCCCCGCAGGCCATGCAGGCGGTCCTCTCCCGTGAGTCGCCACGCCTGGTTCAGTACCACGCTGAAGTGGTCGGGGTGTTCGTACTCCCACCCCTGGGCGACGGCGACTCCCCTGGCCATGAGTGCAGCGGCTTCCCAGCCCCTGCGGGAGGCGCGGTGCAGTCGGCCGGTCGCAAGGTGTCGACGGCCCCTGGCAAGCGACTCTCGGGACTCAGCCACGTAGTCGATGACGTTCATGATCTCGGCCTCGGTCACGTAGCCCGCACCCTCCGTACTCTCTACCCACCATACTGCTTGTGTTTATCAAGACAACCATGTCACTGATCACACGTTTGTTATAGAACTGAACAGCCGGAAGTGTTGCGTCAGCCGTCTCACGAGCCCTCGCCCCGTGCTACCGTGGCTGAAGGCGGCTCGTCCGTCAGCAACCGCTCCCACCGACTCAAGAAAGGGGCTTCGCATGCCCAATCCCGTCGTGCACTTCGAGATCGGGGGCGCGGACGGCGCCGCGCTCCAGCAGTTCTACGCACAGGCCTTCGACTGGGAGATCAACGCCGAGAACCCGATGCAGTACGGGCTCGTCGAACCGCAGGACGAGACGGGCATCGGCGGCGGGATCACCGCCGCGGAGCAGCCCGGCGTCTTCGTCTACATCGAGGTCGACGACCTGCAGGCCTACCTCGACCGCGTCACGGCGCTCGGGGGCCAGGTCGTGCAGGAGATCACGACGATCCCCGGCATGGTCACGATGGCGCTGTTCGCGGACCCCGCGGGTAACGTCGTCGGCATCGTGCACAACGAGACGCCGCCCGCGTAGCGACGCGCCGTCAGCCGGGCGGCCTCGCTAGAGGGTGATGAGGTCGAGCGAAGCAGACTGCTCCGCGGTGGGCTCCGCTCAGCAGAACCAGCTCTCGGTGAGCCCCGGCGTCGCCGGGAGGACGCGCGGCAGCGCAGCCGTCGCGGGAGCGGGCTGCCCCGTCGCCTCGCCGACCGCCTCGCGCACGAGGCCGAACGTGCGCGCGTGACCCGCGTGGATCTCCGCGTGCTGCTCCTCGACGAGCGCGGCGATCGTGCGCTGCAGCGGGTCGATGCGCTCGTCGAGCGGGCTCCACTCGTACGTCAGCGCCTCGGCGTCGTAGCCGCCGAGGAGGCCCTGCGCGTGGATCGGCGCGATCAGCGGCGAGCCGGGCGGCAGCAGCAGGCGCAGCCCGTACTGCACCGGCGGCACGCGCTCGACGAGCCCGTGCGCCTCGATGAACGCGAGCATGTCGGCGAGGTCCTCGGCGGTGGTCCAGGGGGTGAACGTCATCCACGTCGGCCGGAGCGCGAGCCCGGCGGCGTCGCACGCCTTGATGGCCGGGACGAGGTCGGCGGCGGTGTGGCCCTTGTCGAGCTCGCGGAGTACCTCATCGCTCGTCGCCTCGAAGGCCGAGGTGACGAAGAGGCAGCCGAGGTCGCGGAGGCGCGGCAGGAGGTCGGCGTGCTCGATCAGGTGCTCGACCTTGGCGGTGAAGTCCCAGCTCACGTCGGGGTGACGCTCGTGCAGCCCCTCGGCGATCGCGAGCGAGTGGGGGACCGCGTTCAGGAAGTCCGGGTCGCCGAAGGTGATGTGCGCCGCGCCCGCCTCGACCTGCTGGTCGACGTCGGCGAGGACGGTCTCGCGCTGCACGAGGCGCAGCCGGCCGTCGTAGGCTGCCGTCACGGGGCAGTGCAGGCACTGGTGCGCGCACCCGCGAGTCGCCTCGACGTACCCGGCGACCGCGAAGCCGTCCTCGGTCTGGAGCTGCGCGTAGCGCTCGAGGGCGGGGAGGCCCGCCCGGTCAGGGACCGGGTACTGCTGGCGCGCGAACGCAGCGTCCGGCCCGGGTGGGCCCCCGATGCCGCCGCTCGCCGCGACTCGGTCGACCAGTTCGCACAGCGCAGGCTCGTACTCGCCGCCCGCCACGGCGTCGACGACGCCGCTCGCGCGGAGATCGGCGAGCAGGCCCGCGTACAGGCCGTAGAGCACGATGGGCGTGTCCGGGACGACCGAGCGCAGCTGTGGCGCAAGTTGCAGCGCGAGCCTCGCCGGCGTGTGCATCGGGATCGAGAGCGCGATCAGGTCCGCCGCCCGCACGCGCCCCTCGTCGAGCGCGTCGACGGCGAGGTCGATGACGTCGACGGCGTGGCCGCGGGCGCGCAGGGCCGCCGCGGGCGCGGCAAGGCCGAGGGGCTGGTGGCCCATCTCGTACGTCGAGAGCAACAGGACGCGCGCGGCCGGGGTGCGCGAGGTCCCCGGGGTGCTGTCGGGCACTACTTCTTCGAGGGCTGGAAGTAGGGGTTCGTGCCGGCCTCGTGGTCGGTCGCGTCGGCGACCTCTTCGATCTCGGGCACGGCCTCCTTGATCGCGACGGCGATGCCCTGCTTGAGCGTGACGTCGGCGAGGCCGCAGCCCTGGCAGCCGCCGCCGAGCTGGATGTAGGCGACCTTGCCCTCGACGCCGAGCAGGTCGACGAAGCCGCCGTGCGCGGCGATGCCGGGGTTGATGCTCGTGTCGAAGAGGTGCTGGATCTGCATCGCGAGCGGGTCGTGCCACGACGGGTTCGGGTTGTCGAACTCGAAGCCGTTGACGCCCTCGCCCTTGAACTCCCAGTGCACCGCGATGCCGTCGAGGTACTCGGCGTTCACGCCCTCGACGAAGAGGGCGAGCCCGTCGAAGTCGAGCTCGTAGTCCTCCTCCGGCTCACGGCCTTCGTCGACCATGCTGAGCAGGTGCTCGAAGCCGTGCGCGCTGCGCTTCGTAATCTGAAGGCGGATGCCGGAGACGGGCGGTTCGCCCGCATTGGCAATGAGGCTCTTCAGGCGGTCGATCGCGGGCTCCGTCATGGAGACCTCGGGACCGCGTTCCTCGATGTCGGATTCGTTGGTCATCGTGATCCTCGCTGTGGCACAGGGTAGCGGATCGCAGCCGAAAGCGCGCCTCTGCCCGTCGCCGCGCCTCGATGCAGCCGGGGCTGCGATATACTCGGCGCAACTGCTTTCGGGAGCGCCGGTCAGGAGAGGGAGACCCGTTATGGTCACGGATTACGCCGAGATCGCGAAGGATGTCGCGGCCATGGGCGCGCCGCCCAACCTGGCCGACTACGCGGACCTGCGCGCGAACTGGAACTGGGACGACATCATCGCCGAGCTCGACCTGCCCGGCGGCTCCTACAACCTCGCGCACGAGTGCATCGACCGCCATGCCAACGGCGAGCGCGGCGACAAGACCGCGATGATCTTCGAGTCGACCGACGGCGAGGTCACGAACTACACGTTCAAGGACATGCAGCGCGAGGCCAACAAGTGGGCCAACGCCATCACCGACCTCGGCATCCAGAAGGCCGACCGCGTCTTCTTCTTCACCGACCGCATCCCCGAGCTGTACTTCGCCATCTTCGGCACCCTGAAGCGCGGCGCGATCATCGCCCCGCTCTTCTCGGCGTTCGGCCCCGAGGCCGTCATGGAGCGCATCCGCCGCGCCGAGGGCGTGATGGTGGTCACCACCCCCAACCTGCTCTCCAAGATCGACGCCATCCGTGACGACCTGCCGTCGCTCGAGCACGTCGTGGTGATCGGCCACCGACAGGGCGTGGAGGCCGGCGAAGGCAACCTCGACTACATGGAGATGACCGAGGGGGCCTCGGAGGAGTTCGAGAACGAGCAGACCGGCCCCGAGGACTGGTCGGTGATGCACTTCACGTCGGGCACCACGGGCCTGCCGAAGGGCGCGGCGCACGTGCACAACGCCGTCATCGGGCACTACGCCACCGGCAAGCACGTCATCGACCTGCACCCCGACGACATCTACTGGTGTACGGCCGACCCCGGCTGGGTGACCGGCACGAGCTACCACATGTTCGCCCCGTGGACGAACGGCGTGACCAACCTCGTCTACGAGGGCGGCTTCGGCGCCGGCCGCTGGTACGACGCCATCCAGCGCCACAACGTCACCGTCTGGTACACCGCCCCGACGGCAATCCGCATGCTCATGAAGGCCGGCGTCGACTCGGCGCGCCAGCGCGACCTCTCCTCGCTGCGCTACGTCATGTCGGTCGGCGAGCCGCTCAACCCGGAGGGCGTGCTGTGGGGTCAGGACGCCTTCGACCTCCCGATCCACGACAACTGGTGGCAGACCGAGACGGGCGCGATCATGATCGCGAACTACCCCTCGGTGCCGATCCGTCCGGGCTCGATGGGCCTGCCCTTCCCGGGCATCGAGCCGGCGATCATCGACGACCAGTTCAACGAGATCACCGAGCCCGACCAGGAGGGACAGCTCGCGCTCAAGCCCGGCTGGCCCTCGATGTTCCGCACCTACTGGAACGACCAGGAGCGCTACGACTCGCGCTTCCAGGGCGGCTGGTACCTCACCGGCGACCGCGCCAAGAAGGACGCCGACGGCTACTACTGGTTCGTCGGCCGCGACGACGACGTGATCAACACCGCTGGCCACCTCGTCGGCCCCTTCGAGGTCGAGAGCGTGCTGATCGAGCACGAGGCGGTGGCCGAGGCGGGCGTGATCGGCAAGCCGGACCCGGTCGCGATGGAGATCGTGAAGGCGTTCGTCTCGCTCAAGGAGGGCTACGAGCAGACGCCGCAGTTGCGCCGCGAGCTGATGGGCCACGCCCGCCAGCGGCTCGGCCCCGGCGTCGCGCCGCGCGAGATCGACTTCCTCGACTCGCTGCCGAAGACGCGCTCGGGCAAGATCATGCGCCGCCTGCTGAAGGCGCGCGAACTCGGGCTGCCCGAGGGTGACACGTCGACGCTTGAAGACGACTAGCGCGCGGCGCTGCGCGATGGGCGCGGCGCCGCACGGGACGAGGTTGGAGACACACCGGGGCCGCCCACACGGGCGGCCTCGATCCGCGCGCGGCGGCCCTGGTGACCGCCCGCGGCGAGGAGAGAGCCGATGACTGCCGACACCGCCGAGATCGCGATCCACCGCGGGCTCAAGGAGGTCTACTTCGACCGCAGTGAGACCTGCTTCATCGACGGCCGCGCCGGCAAGCTCCAGTACCGCGGCTACTCGATCGATGAGCTCGCAACCCGCTCGACGTTCGAGGAGACGGCATACCTGCTCCTCCACGGCGAGCTGCCCTCGCAGGCGCAGCTCGGCGCGTTCGACGCCGAGCTCAAGTCGGCCCGCACGCTGCCGGGCGAGATCATCGACGTGATCCGGCTGGTCCGGGACGCCCACCCGATGGACGTGCTGCGCACCGCCGTCTCGGCCCTCGCCGCGACCGACCCGGAGACCGCCGACAAGTCGCACGACGCGACGCTGCGCAAGGGCCTGCGGCTCACCTCGCAGGTGCCGACCATCGTCATGGCGCATCACGCCATCCGCGAGGGCCGCGACCCCGTCGAGCCGAGCTCGACGCTCTCACACGCCGCGAACTTCCTCTACATGCTCGACGGCAGCGAGCCCAGCGAGGATGCCTCGGCGCTGATGGACAAGGACTTCATCCTGCACGCGGAGCACGGCTCGAACGCGTCGTCGTTCACTGCCCGCGTCGTGACCGGGACGCAGGCCGACCTGCACAGCTCGATCACCGCCGCGATCGCGGCCCTCTCCGGCCCCTCGCACGGCGGGGCCGCGGAGAACGTGATGCAGATGGCACGGGAGATCGAGGAGCCCGAGCGCGCGGCCGACTACGTCAAGGAGCTGCGCTCACGCGGCGAGCCGATCATGGGCTTCGGCCACCGCGTCTATCGCGCCGAGGACCCTCGGGCGCGCCACCTGCGCGAGGGCGTGCAGCGGCTCAGCGCCGAGAAGGGCGAGCCGAAGTGGTACGCCATCCTCGAAGCGGTGCAGGAGGCCATGCGCCCGTACGGGCGCCTGGGCGTGAATGTCAACGTCGACTTCTTCGCGGGCGTGATCTACTACCTGCACGGCATCCCGCAGGACCTCTTCGTCCCGATCTTCGCGGTCGGCCGGGTGCCGGGGTGGACGGTGCAGGTGCTGGAGCAGATGGAGAACAACATCCTGCTGCGCCCGCTGCTCCACTACGTCGGCCCCCTGGACCGCGAGTACGAGCCGATCGAGGCGCGGTAAGGCGCGGACTTGTCTTGCGCATCACTAGCGGGACGGCATCCTCGTCGGGTGGTCGTTGGCCGGCTGGCGGAGGGCAAAGCGAAACCGCGCATTCCCGGTTGCCCGGAACTGCGCGGTCTCTCGCCTCGCTAGGTTTCCGCTCACCCCAGGAAGCCGTCCA
>DAOULE010000133.1:0-13060 GCA_034420575.1 Dehalococcoidia bacterium | reverse complement strand
CTCGCCGCGTTCCTCGTCCCGGCCGTCTTCCTCGCCTCGCCGTTCGAGGTGAGCCCGGTCACGCCCGACGACGGCGTCGGCCTGAACCCGCTGCTCGTCGACCCGGCGATGCTGGTGCACCCGCCGTTCATGCTCGCCGGGCTGGTCAGCACGGCCGTGCCGTTCGCGCTGGGCGCGGCGGCGCTGCTCTCCGGGCGCATCGACGGGCGCTGGATCCGCGCGGTCCGGCCGTGGGCGCTGTGGTCGTGGCTGCTGCTCAGCGTCGGCAACATCCTCGGCGCATGGTGGGCGTACACCACGCTCGGGTGGGGCGGCTTCTGGGGCTGGGACCCCGTCGAGAACTCGGCGATCCTGCCGCTCCTGCCCATGACCGCCTTCGTCCACTCGGTCATGGTCCAGGAGCGCCGAGGCATGCTGAAGCTCTGGAACCTCGCGCTCGTCTTCGCCGCGTTTGCCCTCGCGGTGTTCGGGACCTTCAACGTGCGCAGCGGCCTCGTGGCGTCGGTGCACGCCTTCGCGCTCTCCGACGTGGGCCCGTACTTCCTCGTGGTCCTCGCGGCCACGCTCGGGACGTCCATCGTGCTGCTCGGGTGGCGCAGCGGCCGGCTGCGCGCCGATCACGACTTCGAGTCGCTGGCGTCGCGGGAGAGCTCGCTGATCGTCAACAACTACCTGTTCACGATCCTCGCGCTCGTCATCCTCGGCGCGACGCTGTTCCCGGTGTTCTCGGAGCTGGTCGAGGGCTCGCGCATCACCGTCTCCGCGCCGTTCTACAACGACGTGGTCGGCCCGATCGTGATCGTGCTGCTCGCGCTCATCGCCGTCGGCACCGTGCTGCCGTGGCGGCGCGCGGCGGGCGCGACGCTCGTCCGGCGCTTCCGCGTCCCGCTCTCCGTGCTCCTCGGCAGCGCGGCGGTGCTCGCCGCGCTCGGGATGCACGACCGCTTCGCGCTCGCCGCGACCAGCGCGTCGACGGCGCTCGGCTACGTCACGCTGCGCGAGTTCGTGATCGGGGCGCGCGGCCGCCGCGTCGCGAGCGGGCGGGGCTGGCCCGCCGCGCTGCTCTCGCTGTTCGAGCGCGACCGTCGCCGCTACGGCGGCTACCTCGTGCACCTCGGCCTCGCGCTGATGGCGGTCGCGGCGGTCGCGGCGAGCGTGTACCAGTCGCAGGCGCGCGGCATCCTCGCGCCCGGCGAGTCGTTCGAGGTCGGGCGCTACACGCTGGCGTTCGAGGGGCTGCGCGAGCGCGCCGGGACGGCGAACGGCATCGAGACCGAGGTGCTCGCGTCGGTCACCGTGCTGCGGGACGGCGACGCCGTCGGGACGCTCGCGCCGGGTCGGCGCTTCTTCCGTAACTTCCCGGAGCAGCCGATGGCGATGGTCGACGTGGACACGGGGTGGCGCGAGGACCTCTACGTGTTCCTGCAGGGCTGGGACGAGGACGGCGTGGCGGAGATCAACGCCTTCGTGAACCCACTCATGGCGTGGCTCTGGATCGGGGCGGGCCTGTACGTCCTCGGCGGCATCGTCGTGTTCGCCCCGCAGCCCGCCCGCGAGCGCGTGCCTGCGCCGGCCGTGCCGCCTTCGGGCGCGGCGAGGAGGGCGTGACGATGCGCACGACGCGCGGCCTGGCCGTCGGAGCGCTCGCCGCAGTGGCCATCACCGTCGCGGCGCTGTGGACGGTGAGCGCCCTCGACCCGCCGAGGGTGACCGAGGCGCAGGACTTCGAGGCGCAGGCGCTCCAGATCGAGCGGCAGCTGATGTGCCCGCGCTGCATCAACGTCCGCCTGGACCACTGCGAGTTGACGATCTGCGAGGACATGCGCGCCGAGATCCGCGAGCAGCTCGCGTCGGGGCGGGGCAGCGACGACATCATCCTCTACTTCTCGGACCGCTTCGGGGACGTCGTGCTCGCCGAGCTGCCGCGCGAGGGCTTCAACCTCTGGCTCTTCGGCTGGGTCGGCGGCTCCATCGTCCTCGTCGCCGTCATCGGCGCGGCGGCGCTGTGGCGGCAGCGGCGCGGCGCGAGGCTCGCCCCGGCGGGCGCGGGCGCCCTCGACGCGTCCGAGGAGCGCTGGCTGGACGAGCAGCTGCGCGGCGACGGCGAGGGGCGCGAGTGATGGAGTGGGTCGTGCTCGTGGCGTTCGCCGCCGTCGCTGCCGCCGCCATCGGCCTGCCGCTGCTGCGCGCCCGCGAGGCGGCGCCTGCGAGCGTCGACGGCGCCGAGCTGCTGGAGGAGCGCCGCACGCTCCTCGCCGAGCTGCGTGAGCTCGACGACGACGCCGCGAGCGGGCGCATCTCCGCCGAGGAGCGCCAAGACGCCCGGCGTGCCTTCGCGCCGCGGCTGCGCGCCGTCACCGAGGCGCTGCGCGACGCCGGCCTCGATCCGCGCGGTAGCGCGTGACGCCGCTCGCGCGAGCCCTCGCCGCGTGCGCCGTCGCGGCGTGCGCGCTGGCCGGCGGGCTCGCGTCGGCGCAGCAGCCCGAGGGGCGCATCAGCGGCGTCGTGCTCGTCGGCGACTCGGGACCGGCGACGGAGCCGGTGACGGTGCAGCTCATCGTGCTCGGCGAGGGCGGGGTGCAGTCCGCGCACGAGACGACGACCGAGGCAGGGCGCTTCGCGTTCGAGGTCGAGCCCGACAGCGAGTTCTCGTACGTCGTGCGCGCGGTCTACGACGGCGTCCAGTACCTCGCCCCGCCCGTGTTGCTCTCGCCTGAACTCCCGACCGCCGAGATCGAGATCGTGGTGTACGCCCAGACCAGCGAGCCGCCGCCGCTTGCCATCGAGCGCACGACGGTGACCGTGCTCACCCTCGACCGTGCGAACGCGCAGATCGTGTTCCTGCGCGAGGACGAGGTGCGGAACCCGTCGGATCACGTCTTCGTCGGCGACGGCGAGGGGGTGACGCTGCGGATCCCACTCCCCGACAACACGATCACGGCCGAGGCCGGCGGCGAGGGCAACTCGCGCGTCGAGGGCGGCACGCTGGCCGTCGGCACCGCGCTGCGGCCGGGCGTGACGACGGTCGTCAGCCGCTACGTCGTCGGCTACGATCGGGCGCGCGACGCCTACGCGCTGCGCGTGACCGCGCCGCTGCCCACCGATCACATGGAGGTCTCCGTGCCGACGCGATTCGCGGACGACATCCGCCCGCTCGCCGGCTTCCTCGACGCCGGCGAGCGCGACGAGGCCGGGGAGCTCAGCGCGATCGTCACGCGTGACGGCGCGGCCGGCCCCGGCGAGTCCGTGAGCGTCGTCCTCGATGGCCTCGCGGGGCGCAACGCGCCCAACCCGCTCACCGGACGGCGCGGCGCGGCGGTCGCCGTGGCGCTGGCGCTCGCGATCATCGGCGGGGGCGCCGCGGCGCTGCACGTCGCGGGCCGCCGGGGCGGGGCGACGGCGTGATCGCGGCGCGAGGGCTCACCCGGCGCTTCGGAGGCGCCGTCGCGCTGGATCGCGTGCACTTCGAGGTGCCAGCAGGTGCGAAGGTCGCGCTCTTCGGCGCGAACGGCGCGGGCAAAACCACGCTGCTCAACGTGCTCTCCACCCTCCTGGCGCCGACCGAGGGCGACGCGACGGTCGCCGGACACGACCTGCGCAAGGCGCCCGGCGACGTTCGCGCGTCCATCGGCGTGCTGACACACCGCCCGATGCTCTACGAGGAGCTGACGCCCCGCGAGAACCTCGAGTTCTTCGCGCGCCTCTACGGCGTCGCGGACGCCGCCGGGCGCGTCGAGGAGCTGCTGCGGCGGGTGGGGCTGTGGACGCGGCGCGACGAGCAGACTGCGGTGCTCTCGCACGGCTTCCACCAGCGCCTCGCAATCGCGCGCGCGGTGCTGCACCGCCCCAGCGTGATGCTCCTCGACGAACCCGAGACGGGCCTCGACCGCGACGGGCTGGCGCTGCTCGACGAGCTGGTGCTGCGCGCGCCCGGCGTGACGGTGCTGGCCGCGACGCACCAGCGCGAGCGCGCCGAGGGCTGGGCCGAGCTGGTGATCGAGCTCGACCGCGGGCGCATCCTCGAGCCTGCCGCGCAGCCGGCCGGGGTGGGCCCGTGAGCGCCGCGGTGGCCGTGCTGGCCAAGGACCTGCGCCTGCTCTGGCGGCAGCGCGCCGGGTGGCTCTCGGCGGCCGTCTTCGCCGCGATCAGCGTGCTGACCTACTCGTTCGCGCTCGACCTCGCGACGGGCAACGTGCGGCCGCTGCTGCCGGGCGTGCTGTGGGTGACGTTCCTGTTCGCCGGGATCATCGCCAGCGGGCGCTCGTTCGCCGCCGAGGTGGAGCAGGGCACATTCGACGCGCTCATGGTCGCGCCGGTCTCGCGGACGGCGCTGTACGTTGCGAAGGTCGCGAGCAACCTGCTGGCGCTGCTGCTCATCGAACTGGCCGTACTGCTGCTGGCGACTATCCTCTTCAATACCGCGCTGCTCACACCGGAGTTGGTCGCCATCATGGCCCTCGGCACCGTCGGCTACGTCAGCCTCACCACGCTGCTCTCCACGCTCGGCAGCCGCGTGCGCTCGCGCGAGGTGCTCATGCCGGTGCTGGCGCTGCCGCTCCTCGTCCCGCTGCTCATCGCGGCCGTGCGCGCCACCGGCGGCGCGCTCGACCTGCCGACGGGCGGCTCGCCGTGGCTGCTGCTGCTCGCGGGGGTCACCGTGTGGAGCGCGTTGGGCAGCGCGCTGCTGTTCCCCCTGGTGGCCGAGCAATGAGCGCCGCGACCCCGACGCCGTCGAGCCGGCCCGGACGCCTCAGGGGCCTCGTGTGGGCGCTCGTACGGCCGGTCTACGACGCACGCTGGACAGCGCTGCCGCCGCTCACCGGCGCGGCCATGCTGGCGATGCTCGTCGGCGCCGTCGTCGTCGCGCCGCGCGAGGCGATCGAGGGGGAGGTGCAGCGCATCTTCTACATCCACGTGCCCTCGGCGATCGCGGCCTACCTCGCGTTCTTCGTCGTCTTCGTCGCGTCGATCCTCGTGCTGCTGCGCGGCGACCTGCGCTTCGACGCGGTCGCCCGCGCGGCGGCGACCGTCGGGGTGCTCTTCACGGCGCTGACGCTGGCGACGGGCGCGATCTGGGGCAAGCCGATCTGGGGGACGTGGTGGGCGTGGGACGCGCGCCTCACGAGCACCCTGGTGCTGCTGCTCATCTATAGCGGCTACCTGCTCGCGCGCAGCCTCTCCGACGACACCGACGTCCGCGCGGCGCGCTACGCGGCGGTCTTCGCCATCATCGGCTTCGTCGACATCCCGATCATCAACATGTCAGTGCGCTGGTGGCGCACGCTCCACCCCGACCCCATCGTGACGACGCTGCCGGGCAACCAGGCACTGCCCGACTCGATGCTGCTCGTGCTGATGCTCGGCATGGCGGCGGTCACGCTGCTGACGCTGTGGCTGCTCTCGTTGCGCGCCGAGACCGAGCGCATCGGCGTCGAGGCCGCCGAGATGCGCGCCCGCGTGGACCGCATCGAGGCTGGCGGGGCAAGGCGGGGGGGCGAGGCGTAGTGGACTACCTCGAGTTCCTGTTCGCCGGGTTCGCGGTGTTCTGGGCGGGGCTCTTCATCTACCTGCTCTGGCTGCAGGCGCGGCTGCGCACCGTGCAGCGCGAGCTCGACACGCTCAAGGAGCGCCTCGCCGAGCAGGAGGCCGAGGAGCGCTCCGGATCGGACGCGTCGCCGGGCACGTGAGCGGGGCGCCGCGACGAAGTCTCGCGGAGCGCGTGACGGGGCTGGGCGGTACGATGCACAGAGCCTCGCCGGCACACGGGAGCAGCGAGTGACGCGCTACCAGGCACTGGCCGTGACGACCGTCTGCGCGACGCTCGTGCTGATCACCATCGGCGCGGTCGTGCGCACCACCGGCTCCGGCCTCGGCTGCCCCGACTGGCCGCTCTGCCACGGCCAGCTCATCCCGCCCGCCGAGCGCACCGCGATCATCGAGTTCACGCACCGCTCGGCCGCCGCGGTCGTCGGCCTGCTCATCGTCGCCACCGCAGCCGTCGCGCTGTTGCGGCATCGAGGCGACACGGTCGTCCGCAACCTCGCGGTCGCGTCCGTCGTGCTGCTCGCCGTGCAGGCGTGGCTCGGCAAGGAGACGGTCGAGCGCGAGCTGCCGCCGGAGATCGTGACGCTGCACCTGGGGACGGCGCTGACGCTGCTGGCCGTGCTGAGCGTGCTCACCGTCTTTGCGTTCTACGGCCCCGACCGCCGACGCATCGAGAGCGCCGAGCGCGCTTCGTTCGTGCGGCTCGCGGCGATCACGGCCGCGATCTTGATGGCGATCCTGCTCGGCGGCTCCTACGTCGTCGGCTCCAGCTCCACGACTGCGTGCACGACGTGGCCCGGCTGCCTGCAGGCGCCGATACCGTTCGTGGACGGCGTGCTGGAGCAGCACATCCACTGGGCGCACCGCCTGAGCACGCTCGTCGGCTTCGGTGCGGTCGGCTTCGTCGCGCTGAGTGCGACGACGCTGCGAGGGCCGAATGCCGAGCGGATCGGGGTTGCGTCGATGGCGCTGCTGGGGCTCTACGGCGCGCAGATGCTCATCGGCGCGGCCAACATCTGGACCACGTTCTCCGACGTCGTGCGCGCCTCGCATCTCGCCGCGGGCGCGGCGATCTGGGCACTCGTGGTGGTGCTCGTCGTCGCGGCCGCGTACCAGCCGGGCGAGGCGACACAGGAGGCCGAGGCCACACGGCCGGCCGGCGACGGACGGGAGCCCGCACGTGCGTAGCGAGGCCCTCACGTTGCGCCCGGTCGCCGAGACGCTGCGCGCCTACATCGCGCTCACGAAGCCGCGCATCATCTGGCTGCTGCTCGTGACCACGGTGCCCGCGATGGTGCTGGCCCAAGAGGGCTGGCCCTCGCCGTGGCTCATCGCCGCCACGCTCGTCGGCGGCATGCTCGCCGCGGGCGGCGCGAACGCCATCAACCAGTACGCCGACCGCGACATCGACGCGCTCATGGAGCGCACGCGCGAGCGCCCGCTGCCAATGGGGATCCTCGAGCCGAACCAGGCGCTGTGGTTCGGGCTCGCCCTCGCCGCGGCGGCCGGGGTGTGGCTGTCGCTCACGGTGAACATCCTCGCCGCCGCGCTGGCGGTGGGGGCGTTCGCCTTCTACGTCGGCGTGTACACGTACTACCTGAAGCGCTCGACGGTGCAGAACATCGTGCTGGGCGGGGCGGCGGGCGCCGCGCCGCCGATGATCGGCTGGGCCGCTGTGACCGGCGAGCTCAGCATCGCCGCCGTGTTCCTGTTCCTCATCGTCTTCTACTGGACGCCGCCGCACTTCTGGGCGCTCTCGCTCGTACTCGCCGAGGACTACCGCCGCGCGGGCGTGCCGATGATGCCGGTGGTGCGGGGCGAGGCGGAGACGAAGCGCCAGATCGGGCTCTACTCGCTGATGCTGGTGCCGCTGGCGCTGGCGTTCACGGTGATCGCGGACCTCTCCGCGATCTACTTCGGCACAGCCGCGGTGGGCGGGGCGATCTTCCTCTGGCTCGCGTGGCGGCTCTACCGCGCCGACGGCACCAAGGGCGCGCTGGCCCTGTTCCACTACTCGATCAGCTACCTGACGCTGCTCTTCGCCGCGGTCGCCGTCGACCAGCTGGCGCTCGGCCAGGCCTAGCCCTCGACCTCCAGCACGCGCAGGCGCACGGACCCCGCCGGAGCCTGCACCTCGACCTCGTCGCCCGGGACATGGTCGATGACGGCGCTGCCGACCGGGGACTCGACCGAGATCTTGCCGTCGGCCGGGTCGACCTCGCTGGGGCTCACGAGCTGGAAGGTCTGCTCGCGGTCCTGGCTGAGGTTGAGCACCTTGACGGTGGAGCCGACGTTGGCGCGGCCCCGCTTGGTCTCGGGGTCGATGATGACGGCGTGCCGCAGCTGGTCCTCGATCACGCGGATGCGGGCCTCGAGGTGGGCCTGCTGGTCGCGCGCGGCGTCCAGGGGTGCGTTCTCTCGGAAGTCCTTGTCGGCCATCGCGGCGCGCAGCTCGCTGGCGATCTCGGGCCGGCGCGCCTTGAGGTCATCGAGCTCCTGCTCGAGGGCCGCGACGCCCTCGAGCGTCACGTAGTACGCCTTGCCGCCGAGCTCGGCCGCGGCGCCCGCGCCGCCGCGGGCGCCACCCGCGCCCTCGCCCAGCCGCAGGTGGGGGACGAGGTTCTCCTCGGTGAACGCCAGCCGCGAGGCGTAGGCGAGGAAGGCCCGCAACGGCTCGATCTGGGCGGCCGACGCCTCGTCGAGGTCGCTCTCCTCGTCGTCGGTCGCGGCGTCGGGGAAGCGCTCGCGCAGGTACGAGGCGATCTCGTCGCCGCCGAGTGCGCTCATCTCGCGCTCGGCGCCTAGCCACTCGACGAAGCGCTCGACCTCCGGGCGCTCCTCGCGCGCCTTCTCGGGTTCAATTGCGTTGAGGAAGTGTGCGCTGGCGTCGCCGGCGCTGATAGCCTCGGCCATCGGTGATCAATCCCTGCTCCACGGAGGACGTGTTGCCGTCGCAGGGCGCTTGCCCGCCGGCGCGCAACCGCCCCACAGCCGGTCGTGAGGCGCGCGAAACTCGTGAGTGACCGGGCGCCCCTGGTCAGCCTTCGGGTACGGTGCAGTCTAGAAGATCGACGGGACAAGGTGTCAACGGGCCAACGCGCACAGGCTGGCATACCTCCCGACCTCGGCACGCTCGAGGAGGAGGCCGTGCGCCTCGGGTTCGATCTCGACGCGACGGCGCGTGCGCGTTTTCGGCGCTACATGGCGCTGCTCGACGCCTGGCGCGACCGGGCCGGCCTCACCTCCCTGACCGATCCGGCCGCCGTGCAGCGCCGCCACTTCGGCGAGTCGCTCGCGCTGCTGGTGGCGCTGCGCGGCCCGGGCGTGCTGACGGCCGGCGCGCCGGCGAGCGTGGTCGACGTGGGCTCGGGCGCCGGACTCCCCGGCCTGCCGATGCGCATCGTCGAGCCCGCGCTGCGCCTCACGCTTGTCGAGTCCCACGGCCGGCGCGCGCGCTTCCTCGAGACCGTGGTGGAGACACTGGACCTCGAAGGAGTCGAGGTGGTCACGGCGCGCGCCGAGGAGGCCGGGCGCGACCCGGCGTACCGGGAGCGCTTCGATGTCGCGGTTGCGCGCGCGGTCGCGCCGCTGCCGGTGCTGGTCGAGTACCTGCTGCCGCTGCTGCGGCCCGGCGGCGCGATGGCCGCGCCGAAGGGGAGCAGCGCCAAGCGCGAGCTGCGAGAGGCCGGGCCCGCGATCGAGCACCTCGGTGGATGCGCCGAGGAGTCCGTGCCACTCTCGCTGCCGGACGGGACCGCTCCCCAGCAAGTGATCGTCGTGCGCCGATGCGGCGAATTGCCCGAGCGTTTCCCGCGCCGTCCGGGCATTCCGTCGAAGCGCCCGCTAAGCTAGAAGTGCTTGCCGCTCCCCATTCGTGTTGAAGGGCAGCCGGTGTCGCAACTCGGACTGACATTCGTACGCCTGCTACGCCTCGCCCGCTTCGACCTCGACGTGCTCGACGAGCTTCGACGCGACCCGGGGGCGACGGCGCCCGCACTCCTGGTGGCGATCGGCTCGATGCTGCTCTACGGCGTGGGCGGCTGGCTCTGGTGGGTGCGCGACGACTTCAGCGACGCAGGGGCGCTGCTCATCAAGAGTGCCGGCATCGGGACGCTGTTCGCCCTCGCGCTGTGGCTCGCATGGTTGCTCGTGGTGTACCTGGTGCTCCTCCAGTTCGCGCGTGTCATGGCGCCCGTCGACCAGCTCCTGCGAGCCGCGGGATTCGCCACCGCGCCTCTCGTGGTGGGCCTGCTCATGGTGATCCCGGGGGTCTCGATCGGCATTGGGATCCTGGCGCTCGGCGGGTGGCTGGTCTTCACGCAGAGCGCCGTGGAGCGATGCGCGCCGCGCTCGCGCGGCGTCGCGGCCCTCGCGAACCTCTCGGGCTTCGGCGTGTGGGTGCTCGTGATGTCGGTGCTCGCACTTGGCGACGAGCCGTTCGTCCCGGGGGTGTTCCTGATCGAGGCGTTCGCCGGCGCCCGCTGAGCGGCGCTCCGCCTACCCCAACAGCTCGGCGACGATGCGCTCGTACACCTCGGCGGTCTCTGCGTCGAAGCAGACGAACGTCACGTGCTGCGGCATCGAGTCCGCAGCGAGGGCAGCGGCAACCTCGCGCACGGCGATGCGCGTCGCGCGCTCCAACGGGTAGCCGTACGCGCCGGTGCTGATCGCGGGAAAGGCGACGGTGGCGGCGTCGTGCGTGCGGGCGAGCTCCAGGCTGGAGCGGTAGGCGCTGGCCAGCAGGTCGTCCTCGCCCTGCTCGCCGCCGTACCAGACGGGGCCGACCGTGTGGATCACGTACGTGGCCGCGAGGTTGTAGCCCATCGTGATGCGCGCCTCGCCCGTGGGGCAGCCGCCGAGCGGCCGGCACGCCTCGAGGAGTTCGGGGCCGGCGGCACGGTGGATCGCCCCGTCCACGCCACCGCCGCCGAGCAGGGTGCTGTTCGCGGCGTTCACGATCGCGTCGACCTGCTGCTCCGTGATGTCGCCCTGCTCGACGTTGATGCGGTCGCGCACCATCGCAGCCTCCTCGCGGGCATTCTACCGAGGCGCGCGCCGCGCGCTTCGCGCTCGCGGGCGCCTGGGCCGCTAGACTGTCGCGAGCCTGCATCTCAGTCGGAAGGGCGCCACTTCAGCGGTGTCGATGTCGGGCGTGGAATCCCCCGCTCCACGATTCAGGACGTGGACGTGGATCGCAGGATCGGGCGCATGGCCGTCAACGAGCACTTGCTATACGACCGGGACGAGCGGCCCCCTCACCTCGTGACGTTGGGCGTGGCCGCGCAGGGCGCCGTACTCGCACTCACCAATACCGCTACCTTCGTGACGATCTTCGCCGTGGCCTCAGGCGGGGGCGAGGGGTACCTGTCGTGGGCGCTCTTTGCATCGATGGTGATTGCCGGCGCGGTCACCGCCCACATGGCGACGAGGCTTGGGCGCCTGGCGCCGGGCTACATCCTGCTTACCGGCCCCGGCGTCCCCTTCCTCGCGGTCTGCGTGCTTGCCGTCGCCGAAGGCGGGCTGGCGGTCATGTCGAGCCTCGTCGTTGCGGCCTCACTGGTCCAGTTCGCGCTGGCGTTCTGGCTGGCCCGGCTACGCCGGGTGATCACTCCCGTCGTCACGGGCGTGGCGTTCATGGTGATCGCGGTCTCTGCCATGCCCCTGGGCGTTGCGAGGCTCGACAACGTCCCTGCCGACGCACCCGCGATCGCGGGGCCGGCAGTGGGGGCAGCAACCCTGGCGGCGGCGGCGATCCTGATGCTGCGAGGTTCCGGCGTGTTCAGGCTGTTGGCGCTCCCTATCACCATCGTCGTGGGCTGCGTTGCCGCCGTGCCCCTCGGCGTGTACGACGCCCAGTCGGCGCTCGATGCACCGTGGTTCGGCCTCCCGGAGTTCTCGGCCTGGCCCGGCTTCGGCCCGATCCTGGATCAGGACTTCGTGGCCCTGCTGCTGGCGTTCCTCATCGTGAGCGTCGTGGTCGGCATCCGGGTCAGCAACGAGGGGGCGGTCATCCAGGGGGTCTCCCTGCGCAGGCCACGCGTCGCGGACTACCGCAGTGTGCAGGGAACGCTCAACGCGAGCGGCGTGGGCATTCTGCTGTCCGGAATCGCGGGCACGCTTCCCACGATCATCTACCTGCCGACGTCCATCTCGCTCATCAATTTCACCGGGGTGGCCGCCCGCCGCGCGGGGTACATGATCGGGGCGATGCTGATTGGGCTGGCTCTGCTCCCCAAGGTGGTTGCCGTACTCCTGACGATCCCGCGGCCGGTGACCGGGTCCATCCTGATGATCGTGATGGGGCTGCTCTTCATGGAGGGCATCCGCACCATCCAGCAGGACGGCCTCAATCAGCAGAAGGCCCTTATCGTTGGTCTCTCACTCTCCATCGGTGTCGGGCTGCAGAGCCAGAACATCCTCGAAGCCTCGCTGGCCAGCCCATGGGATGTCGCTCTCGGGAACAGCGTGGTGGTGAGCATCCTTGCCGCGGTCCTGATGTCGGCCGTGCTTGAGTTCGCGCGTTCCCGCCGGCGGCGGCTCGAGACAGAGTTGGACATCTCTGCCCACCCCGCGGTCGAGGAGTTCCTGAGTGGGCTGGGGTCCGCGAAGGGATGGGACCAGGCCTCGATCCTGCGGCTGTGCTCCGCGGGCGAGGAGACGCTGTCCGCCATGCTGGAGCTCCGCGACGACCACGATGTCGAGGCCTCCCCCCGCCTCGTCGTGATCGCCCGGGCCGCGGACGATGCAGTGGAGATGGAGTTCCTGGCGGTGTTCTCGGAGGAGAACATCGAGGACCGCATCTCATACATGAGTGACCAGGCCGAGGCGCCGGATGTGAGCGAACTCTCATTCCGGCTGCTGCGCCATTACGCTTCGTCGGTGCGCCACCGCAAGTATCACGGCCTCGATATCGTCACGGTGCAGGTGGACGCGTAGTATCAGTGCGACGCAGTCCCGGGAGGACTCTGCCGCCCGGGATGGCGCAGCTCAAGCGAGAACCCGGAAGCGAGGTACAACGTGGCCGCATACGTGATCGCCCAGCAGGAAGTGACCGACCAGGCGCTCTTCGATGAGTTCGCCCGAGGCATGGCCGAGCTCGTCCCCGCCAGCAACGGCAGATTCCTCGCGCGCGGCGGCGCGGCCGAGCGCGTGGTCGGGGACCAGGAGCCGCACCGCGTCGTCATCATCGAGTTCGACAGCCTCGAGGACGCCCGGGCGTTTGCCGGTTCCGCGGAATACCAGCGCCTCGGCGAGATGCGCGACCAGAGCAGCAACGCCACCGCGATCATCGTCGACGGCGTGTAGCGGCTCACCCGGCACCGAGCGAGTCGCGGGCCATCGCGCGTCCACGACTCGCGGCCGAGCCCTCGCCATGCGCCGACACGGCGGCGTAGCGCGCTTCGTGGGCGCAAGCGCCGAGGCGCGCTAGACTGTCGGGCGCGGGCCTGTAGCTCAGCTGGGAGAGCGCCACACTGGCAGTGTGGAGGTCAGGGGTTCGAGCCCCCTCAGGTCCACC
>DAOULE010000132.1:0-13730 GCA_034420575.1 Dehalococcoidia bacterium | reverse complement strand
GCTGCTCGCCGAGCATGGCGATGCCCTGCTCGGCGATCTGGTCGGCGATGAGGATGCGGGCCATCGGTGCCTTCCGCCCGCCGTGCGCGCTAGCCGCGCGCGGGCACGGCGTGGCCGAGCCGTGCGAGCGCACCCTCGATCGCGCCGAGGGCGCTGTTCACTTCTTCGTCGCCCGCGTAGCCGAGGTGGCCGAAGCGGAAGATCTTGCCACCGAGGTCGCGCTGGCCGCCGGCGAAGACCGTGTCGAACTCCTCGCGCGCGATCTTGCGCAGCTCGTCCGCCGCGACGCCCTCCGGCGGCAGGATCGCCGTGACGGTGTCAGAGCGCACGGACTCGTCGGCGAACAGGGCGAGGCCCATGTCCACGACTCCGGCTCGCACGCGCGCGGCGGTGGCGCGATGGCGCTCCCAGACCTGCTCGACGCCCTCGTCGCGCAGCAGCGCGAGGGCGCGGTCGAGCTGGTAGAAGAGCGAGACGGCGGGGGTCCACGGCGTCTGGCCGTTGGCGGCGGCGTTCCTCGCCCGTTGCAGGTCCAGGTACGCGCGCGGCGTGATGCACTGCTCCTGCACCTCCCACGCGCGGTCGCTGACGCTCACGAACGCCAGGCCCGGCGGGAGCATCCAGCCCTTCTGCGAGCCAGACACGACCACGTCGAGCCCCCACGCGTCGGTCTCGACGGGGATCGAGGAGAGCGAGGAGATTGCGTCGACGATGAGCAGCCGGTCGCGGCCCTTGACCACGCTCGCGATCTCCTCGAGCGGGTTCGTCGCGCCGGTCGAGGTCTCGTTGTGGGTGACGAAGACGGTGCGGATGTCGTCGTTGGCGGCCAGCGCCTCGTCGATGGCGTTGGGGTCGGCGCCGGTGCCGTACTCGAACGCGAGGTGGACGGGGTCTCCGCCGTAGATGCGGATGAGGTCGAGGAAGCGCTCGCCGAAGACGCCGATGGTGACGACGAGGACACGCTCGCCGGGGTTGACGTGGTTGACGACCGCGGACTCCATGCCGCCGGTGCCGGAGGCGGTAAGGATCGCGACGTGGTTCGTGGTGCGGTAGACCTCCTGGAGGCCCTCCTCGCAACGGGCGAGCATGGCGGCAAACTCGGGGCCACGATGGTTCATCATCGGGGCGGCTCCGGCCTCGGCGACCTCTTGCGGAACCGGGATCGGGCCGGGCGTGCGCAGGTTCAAGTGCTCCTCCTGGGCATGGAATACGCCTGCGGTCGCAGGCATTCGGATCGTAGGGTTAGCAATTCCGTAGCGTCAACGAATCGCCCCTGAATTCCCGGGTTTCGAGGCGACCTGAGACAGGGCGTACCGCACCGCTCGGCTGGCGCGTGGCCCCCTCGTACAATCGACACACGATGGCGGAACCGACGAACCCCTACCGCGCCCTGCCGGCGATCGACCGGCTGCTCGCTGACGAGCGCGTCGCGCCCCTCGCCGAGCGCCACGGCCACGACGCGCTCGTGCGCATCAGCCGCGCCGTCCTCGACGAGTACCGCGCAGCGATCGACCGTGCGGGGGAGGCGCCGGGGGTGCCACCCGCCGAGGCGGTCGCCGAGCGCGCGCGGGCCCTCGAACCGTCGTTGCGGCGGGTGGTCAACGCGACCGGCGTGGTCATCCACACCAACCTCGGCCGCGCCCCGCTCTCCACCGCGACGATCGCGGCGATGGCCGCGGCGTCCGAGGGCTACTCGAACCTCGAGTTCGACCTCGACAGCGGCGAGCGCGGCTCGCGGTTCAGCCACCTCTCAGCGCTGCTGTCGCGCGTCACTGGCGCCGAAGCCGGGATCGCGGTCAACAACAACGCGGCCGCATTGCTGCTCGCGCTCTCCTCGCTGTGCACGGGCCGCGAGGTGGTCATCTCGCGCGGACAGCTTGTCGAGATCGGCGGCGGGTTCCGCATCCCGGACGTCATGCGCCAGTCCGGCGCGCGCCTCGTCGAGGTCGGCACGACGAACCGCACCTACCTGCGCGACTACGCCGAGGCGATCACCGAGGAGACGGCGGCGCTACTGCGCGTCCACGCCTCGAACTTCCGCGTCGTTGGCTTCACCGAGACCGCGCCGCTCGCCGGCCTCGCTTCGCTCGCCCGCGAGCGCGGGCTGCTGCTCATCGACGACCTCGGGAGCGGCGCGCTGCTCGACACGCGCCCGTACGGGTTCGCGGCTGAGCCGATGGTGCAGGACTCGGTCGCCGCGGGCGCCGACGTAACGCTGTTCTCCGGCGACAAGCTGCTCGGCGGCCCGCAGGCCGGCATTGCCGTCGGCTCAGCCGAGGCGATCGCCGCGATGCAGCGCCACCCGCTGGCGCGCGCGATGCGGCTCGACAAGGCAGCCATCGCCGGCCTCGCCGCCACCCTCGAACACTACGCCCGCGGCGACACCATCGAGGAAGTGCCGGTGTGGCGCATGATCGCCGCGCCGCTGGACCGCGTGCGGCGTCGGGCGCGCCGCTGGGCGCGCGCCTGTGGCGCGCTCGGCGAGGTCGTGCCGGGCCGCTCGATGGTCGGCGGCGGCTCACTGCCCGGCGAGGGCGTCGAGACGGCGCTGTGCGCGATCGCCGACCCGCCGGGTGGCGCCGACGCGTTCACGACGGCGCTGCGCGCCCACGACCCGCCGATCGTCGCGCGCATCGAGCGCGACCGCGTGCTGCTCGACCCTCGCACCGTCGAGCCGTCCGACGACCGCCTCGTCGAGGAGGCGCTGCGCGCAGCCTGTGCGCCGGGAGGCTCCGCTGGACGATAAGGCCCTCGCCGTCATCGAGTTCCCCGCGGTGCGCGAGCGCCTCGCGCGCCACACGACGTTCTCCGCCGGCCGCGAGGCCGCGCTGTCGCTGCGACCCTCCTCGGACCGCGACACGGTCGTGCGGCGTCAACGCGAGACCGCCGAGGCGGTCCACCTCGCCACCATGCGGGTCGAGGTGCCGATGGGCGGCATCCACGACGTGCGGCCCATGGCTCGCGCCGCGGAGCGCGGGCACGCGCTGAACGCCTCGGATCTGCTGGAGGTCGCCTCGCTGGCGCGCGCCACCGGGCGCGTGCGGCGCGCCTTCACGCGCATCGAGCACGAGGCGCCCCTGCTCGCCACCCTCGTGCGCGGCCTCGCCGACCTCGAACCGCTGCACGGGCTGATCCGCTCGGCGATCAACGACCGCGGCGAGGTGCTGGACAGCGCGAGCCCGGATCTCCAGTCGATCCGCCGCGAGCGCAATGAGGTGCATGGGCGCCTACAGCAGCGCATGGAGTCGCTGGTGCGCTCACCGGGGATCCGAGGGGCGCTGCAGGACGCGATCGTCACGCTGCGCGAGGGGCGTTACGTGCTCCCCGTGCGCTCCGAGGCGCGCAGCGCCGTGCCGGGCATCGTCCACGACACCTCGGCCTCGGGCGCCACCGTCTACGTGGAGCCGATGGCCGTGGTCGACCTCGGCAACCGCTGGCGCGAGCTGGAGGCGCAGGAGCGCCACGAGATCGAGCGCATCCTGCGCGAGATCACCGAGGCCGTCGGCGACGCCTCCGACGACCTCGCCGACGCCGTCGACCGCCTCGCGCGGCTCGACCTGGCGCTGGCGAAAGCGCGGCTCGCCGCAGAGCTCGACGCCACCGCGCTCGCGAAGCGCGGGCGCGACATGCCGTGGCTCGTCGACACGCCCGCCGAGCTCCGCCTCGTGCTGGCGCGGCACCCGCTCCTCGAGGGCGAGGTCGTGCCGGTCACCATCGAGGCGGGCGGATCGGCGCGCGCGCTCCTCATCACCGGCCCGAACACGGGCGGCAAGACCGTCGCGCTGAAGACGGCCGGGTTGCTCTGCGTCATGGCGCTCGCCGGCCTGCCCGTTCCCGCCGAGGAGGGCACGCGCATCCCGGTCTACGACGCGGTCTTCGCCGACATCGGCGACGAGCAGTCGATCGAGCAGTCGCTCTCGACGTTCTCCGGGCACATGACCGCCATCATCGACATCCTCGAACGCGCCGACGCCGGCTCGCTGGTGCTCCTCGACGAGCTGGGTGCGGGCACCGACCCGACCGAGGGCGCCGTGCTCGCGATCGCGATCGTCGAGCAGCTCGTCGAGGCGGGCGTGACACTGATCGCGACGACGCACCACAGCGAGCTCAAGCTCTACGCCCACAACCACGCCGACGTCGCGAACGCGTCGGTTGAGTTCGACCTCGAGACGCTCGCGCCGACATACCACCTGCGCATCGGCATCCCGGGTCAGTCGAACGCGCTCGCGATCGCGACGCGGCTCGGGATGCCCGCCGAGGTCATCGACGCCGCGGGCGCGGGGCTCTCCAGCGAGCAGCGCGACCTCGAGACCGTGCTCGCCGACCTGCGCAACCAGCTCGCGGCCGCCGAGGACCGTGCGGAGCGGGCCGCAGCCGACCGCGACGCCGCCGAGGCGCTGCGCGTCGACCTGCAACAGCAACTCGCGAGCCTCGCCGAGGAGAGCGCGCAGCTGCGCTCCGACGCCCGCGACCGCGTGCGCGAGGAGGTGCGCGACGCCGAGCGGATGCTGCAGCGCGTGCGCCGCGAGGTGGAGTCGGCGCGGCTGGAACAGGCCGCCGAGGACCTCGAACGCGCCCGCCAGGCCGCCGCCGCGCTGGCGCCGGAGCCCCCGCCCGAGGAGCCCTCGCCTGCCGTGCGCACCGCGGAGATCCTGCCCACGCCCGAGGTCGGCGCGCGTGTGTGGCTGCGCGGCGTCTCGGTGCCTGGCGAGGCGCTGAGCGTGCCGAACGACGCCGGCGAGTTCGAGGTGCAGCTCGGCGCGCTGCGCACGCGCGTGCGGCTCCCGCAGGTCGAGCGCATGGAGACCGCCGACGGCGAGGTCGCCCTGCCCATCGCGACGCCGCCGATGCCCGAGGCGCCCGAGGAGGTCGAGGTGCGCGGCCGTCGCATCGAGGAAGGGCTCATCACCGTCGAGTCGTTCATCGACGACGCCTCGCGCGCGGGGCGTGAGCGCGTGCGCATCATCCACGGCCGCGGCACCGGCGCGATGCGCCAGGCCGTGCGCGGCCTCCTCGACGCTCACCCGCTGGTCGTGAAGTACGAGGGTGGCGGGACGCGCGAGGGCGGCGAGGGCGTCACCATCGCCTACCTCGCCGGCGCACCGTAAGGCACCCGCGGGGTCAGTCCTCGGTCGCCTGTCCCGCGTTCGCGCGGCCGAGGAACACGTCGGTCAGGATCGTGCTGTCGAGGATGGACTGCGGCGAGCCCTCGTGGGCGATGTTGCCCTTGTCGAGCACGTAGGCGCGGTCCGCGATGTCGAGTACGCCCTTGATGTTGTGCTCCACCACCATGATCGTCGTGCTCAGCCGCTCGCTGATCTCGGCCACCTTCTCGAACACCTCGGTCACGATGATCGGGGCGAGGCCGAGCGTGGGCTCATCGAGGAGCAGTAGATCCGGGTCGGCCATCAGCCCGCGGCCGAGCGCGAGCATCTGCTGCTGGCCGCCGGACATCGCGCTCGCGGGGTCGCGGCGCTTCGGGTAGAGGATCGGGAACAGCTCCATCACCGCCTCCAGGCGGCGCGCCTTCTCGGCCTCGTCGCCCAGGTAGAGGCACCCCATCTCGAGGTTCTCGGCGATGCTGAGGTGGGTGAACACGCGCCGCCCCTGCGGGACGAACGAGATGCCCTCCTGCACGATCTCGTGCGTGGCGGCCGAGAGCCGGTCGCCGCGCCAGTACACCTCGCCGCCCACGACCGGCGCGAGGCCCATGATGGCCTTGAGCACGGTGGACTTGCCCGCGCCGTTGGGGCCCATCAGCGCCACGACCTCGCCGCGTTGCACCTGGATGTCGACGCCGTTGAGCGCCACCACCGCGCCGTAGTGGACGGCGATGTCGGTGAGCCGCAGCAGCGCGCCGTTCGTCGAGTGTTCCGAGGGCTCCATCAGCAGGCTCCCCGTCCTACGTGCCGAGGTACGCCTCGATCACCTCTTCGCGCGCCAGCACGTCGTGCACGTCGCCCTCGGTGAGCAGCGTGCCGCTGTCGAGCACGATGAGGTGGTCCGGCAACTCGCGGACGATGTCCATGTTGTGCGAGATGAAGATGATCGTGCGGCCGCGGTCGCGCAGGTCGCGCACGAGGTCCTTGACAGGCTCGATCATCTGCGGGAACAGCCCAGCGAAGGGCTCGTCGAACATGTAGATCTGCACGTCGAGGGCGAGCGCGCGGCCGATCTCGAGCAGCTTGCGCTGGCCGTACGAGAGGTCCATAGCCAGCGAGTCGCGCTTCTCCCACATCCCGACAAGCTTGAGGATGCGCTCGGCCTCGTCGCGGTGCTCCTGCTTCGTCCGTTCGAGGAGCGCGGGGACCAGCTTGCGGCTCGTGAGGACGACCATGATGTTGTCCCACACGCTCACCTGGTCGAAGAGCCGCACCTCCTGGAACGTCCTCGTCGCGCCGTGCGAGGGCACCTCGTGCGCGTGCACGACGCGCAGCGAGGCGCCGTCGAGAATCACCATGCCGCCGTCGAGCGGCAGCACGCCGCTCAGCAGGTTCACGAAGGTCGACTTCCCCGACCCGTTGGGCCCGACGATGCTCGTAATGCCGCGGCGCGGGATCGAGACGGTGAGCTCGTGGACGGCGCGCACCGCCCCGAAGTGCTTCGAGATGTCGACCGTCTCGACCGAGTAGTCCTCAGGCGCGTCGGGCTGGTCGGCGCGTTCGGTGGTCATAGCCGGTACTTCCCCACCAGGCCCTGCGGCCTGAACAGCATGAGCAGCACGAGGAGCACGCCGAGCACGATCTGCCGTGCCTGTCCCACGTACTCGGCCGGGATGAACGGCAGGAAGCGCATCCCCTCCTCCAGAAGCACAAAGGCCATCGCCCCCAGCAGCGACCCCCAGATCGTCGCGAGTCCTCCGAGGATCACGATCGAGACGAGCAGCATCGACTCCAGCAGGATGAACGAGTTGGGGTCGATGAAGCGCGTCCAGCTTGCGAACAGCGCGCCGGCGAGGCCCGCCATCATCGCCGAGATCACCCACACCGCCAGCTTGTAGTGCGTCACCTGGTAGCCGAAGACCGCGATCGCCTCCTCGTCCTCCCGGATCGCGGTGAGCACCCGGCCGAACGAGGACGTGACAATCAGCCACGAGACCAGCACAACGAATGCGAGCAGGGCGAGCGAGAACAGCAGGAACTCGAACTCTCCGTCGATCACCCACCCGCCGAGGATCGGCCGCTCGATCTCGTGGATGCCGAAGGCGCCGCGGGTGACGCCTCGGAGGTTCAGGAACGTGTTGAAGGCGATGATCGCGAAGCCGAACGAGACGAGCACGAAGATGTCGTCGCGGAAGCGGTTGAACGCGACACCGACGACGATCGCCACGAGCCCCGCGAGCACCACCGCGACCGGGAGCGCGGCGAAGAACGGCCACCCGTACGTCGGGATCGCGTCGGTGCGGGCGGCCTCGTACGACGCGTTCGAAGTGAGGACCGCCGTGGCGTAGGCGCCGATGCCGAAGAAGCCGATGTGCCCGACGGAGAGCAGCCCCGTGAAGCCGACGACGAGGTTGAGGCTGACGGTGAGGATCGCCCAGATGGCGAAGACGGTCGCGACCGTGATCGCGAAGCCGGTGCCCTGCCACGCCATGAAGACGATCGCCCAGGTGATGACCAGCAGGTTGGCCCAGAGCTCGATGTTGCCCCGGGCGAGCGCGGCCAGGCGGCCGGCGGTCTGCGGTAGCGCGGCCATCGCTCAGCTCCTCGGCAGCAGGCCCTTGGGCCAGAACGACAGGAAGAGGATGAGCACGACGAACGAGACGACGTCGCGCCACTCGCCGGCGAGGTCCCAGATCCCGAACTGCTCGATCATCCCCAGCACGAACCCCCCGACGATCGCCCCGTAGAGGTTGCCGATGCCCCCGACGACCGAGGCGATCCAGCCCTTGAGCAGGAGCAGCAGCCCCATCCTCGGCTGAATCGCAGTGTCGTGGCCGCTGAGGATGCCCGCGAAGGCGGCGTAGGCCGCGCCGATGAAGAACACGACCGCGATCACGACGGTCGTGTTGATCCCGACGACCTTCGAGACCTCCTCGTCGTCGCCGACGGCGCGGACGGCCTTGCCGAAGGAGGTCTGGCGGAGCAGCAGCCACAGGCCCGCGAAGCCCACGAAGGCCATCGCGATGGTGAAGACGTTGAAGCCCTTGATGTTGGCGCCGCCGATGGTCCACGGGTCACTCCCGAAGGCGTCGGGCAGCGGCCGCGGCGTCGCCTCGAAGACGATCGTCGTCGCGGCGGTGAGGGCGAGCAGCACGCCGAGCGAGGCGACGAGCATGATCAGCGGCGACCGCGCCCGCTCGAGCATGTAGATGTAGAGCCCTCGATAGAGGGCAAGCCCGACCGCGCCCGCGAGCAGGCACGAGACGAGCCAGCTCAGGTACAGCCGCGAGCCGTCGGCGCCGGCCACGAGAACCGCGACGTAAGCGCCGGCCCCGGCCGCCACGATGGCCGCGAGCGCGACCACCGCCGTCGGCGCGCTCGCACCGGACGCTCGACGGATCGCCCTGAACAGCACGAGCGCCACCACGACGCCGAGTGCGGGGCTGATCAGGAGGTTGAGGTCGGTCGGGAACGTGATCAGTACCGCGGTGTAGACGCCGGCCGCGGCGGAAAGCGCTCCTCCCGCGACCGTCACCGTGCGCTCGCCGTAGCGGCGGCTCAGCCGCCGGTAGTATTTGGTGTGGAGCGCCCAGGCGACGACCCCCGCCGTGATGACGCCGAAGACAATGTTGAGCGCCGGGTGGCTGACCTCGTACTGGCCGCCCAGCCACTCCGGCGAGCGCAGGTAGAACACCCCGTAGGCGCCGATGGCCGCCGCCGCCCCGTAGTAGAGGTCGAAGAACCACACGGTGCTGTAGACGAGCGTGAAGCCCATCGCGAGCAGGGCGTAGACGGCGCCCACGGAGGCGCCGTTGAACGCGAACTGGAGGGCCTGCTCGGGGGACTCGGCGATCTTCCAGCCGAGGTAAGCAACCGTGGCCACGGCCAACGCGATCGCGAGCAGCGTGCTCTGGCGATCACGGTACTCGAGCACGGGCCACCTCCGGGAACGCCGCGGAGCGGGGCGCGCCCGCTCCGCTCACGATCGAACCGGCCCGGCCGACTGATCGACCGGGCCGGACACCCCGCGACTACTCGGTCGGCGCAGCGCCGAGGACGCGGTAGCCGTTGTTCTGCTCGGTCCGCTCAGCCGACGGGAGCACCTCGATGACGACGTTGGCGAGGCCGACCACTTCGCCGTTCGTGTCGAAGCTGTAGCCGTCGCCAATGGCGCCGCTCCAGGTGATGCCGTAGAGGCAGTCGCGGAAGCCGTCGGCGTCCTGGTCGTCGTTCGTCTGCTTCAGGCACTCGGCGGTGATGTACACGTCGTCGTACGCCGAGCCGAGGTACCACGGCAGCGTGACGTACCCGTAGTTCTCCCGGAACCGCTGGAGCACGTTCTGGCCGAGCTCGTTGGCTGGATCGAGGTCCGTGATGATCGCCTTCACGCCCGTCGCCGCATCACCGGCGATCTCAAGCGCGGTGGTGCCGACGACCACGATCTCGCCGTAGATCGGCCCCTCGTAGCCGAGCTCGCGGGCCTGCTTCACGATCGTGCCGCCGGCGAACTCGGACTGCGCCGCGACGTGCAGCGCGTCGGGACCCGCCTCGATGAGCTTCGTGAGCTGCGTCCGGAAGTCGGTCGTGTCGGACGGGTAGCGCTCCTCGCCCACCACCGAGCCGCCGCGCTGCTCGAACTGCGCGACCGAGGTGCGGCGCACGCCCTCGGCGTAGTCCGTCGCCTCCGTGATGGTGGCGAGGGTCCGGATGCCGTCAGCCCAGAGCACATTGCCCGTGTCGATGCCGAGCTGCGCATCGCTGAGCGAGGTGCGGAAGATGTAGTCGCCCGCGTCCGCGATGTCGGGGTTCGTGGCCAGCCCGGAGAACAGCACCACGCCGTCGCTCTCGGCGAGAGGCGCCGCGCCGAGCATCGCGCCGCTGCACGAGGTGCCGAGGATGATCTTCACGCCGTCGACATCGGTGAGCTTGTTGTACGCGGTGATCGCGTCCTGCGCGCTGCACTTGGAGTCCTCGACGACGAGCTCAAGCATGCGGCCGTTGATGCCGCCCTCCGCGTTGATCTCATTGACCGCCATCTGCTTGGCCTGGATGGCGACGCGGCCGTAGGTCTCGCCCGGGCCCGTCGCGGACTCCATCACGCCGATGCGGAACGGCGCCTGTGCCTCGTCACCCGTGTCGGCCTCGTCGCTGGGGCAGGCCGCCGCGAGTGGCACGAGGAGCGCCGCCAGCCCAATGAACACTGCTCGCTTCCACCAGGACACTCGCATGACGCCCCTCTCAAGGTCCGCCCACCCCACGTCGGGCCGATCACGTACTCCGTCTCATATGCTCGTGATGTTAGCTCATATGGGAGCAAGAGGGCCGGAGCCCGCGTACCGCCGGGCCGGCGATGAGCTTCGGGGGCGCGGTACGGACCCGGCGGCCCCTGCCTCACGTCCGGCGCCTACCGCGCTCCCTCGACCTCGACCGTGACGATGTCGATGCCGTGGTACTTCTGATGCTGCACGGACGAGGCGTGGTGCCGGAGCAGCCGGAGCGAGATCTCGTCCTCGTCGGGGATCGGCGGCAGGTCGGACAGGTACGCCAGCTGGTCCTCGATGTTGACGCCCTCGGTCAGCGTCACGAACTCGAGCTGCGCGAGCGGGCCGTCCATGCGAGCCACCACCGAGAGGCGCCGCTCGCCGTCGCCTTGCCCATCGGTCTGCAGGAGCACCGCCAGCGTCTCTTCACCCGCCGAGGCGAGCCGTTCCGTGGAGGCCTCGTTCCAGCTGTTACGCGAGGCGAATCCCCGCAGGAAGGTGTCGATGGCGGGGAGCGCGTCCATCTCCAGCGGAACCTGCAGGCGTCGCCGCCTCGGGCCCGTGAGCTCCATGAACAGGATCATGATCACGGCCGCGAGCGCGCCCGAGGTCATGCCGTTGCCCAGCAGCACGCCCGCGAACGGCCCCAGCAGGTCAGCGAAGATCGACTCGTTCTGGAAGCCCACCCCGATCCAGAACGCGATGCCGGCGATGGCGGCCTTGCGGTGGTCCAGTCCGTCCTGCACCACCATGCGCATGCCCTGCACGAACAGCAGCGCGAGCAGCACGGTCACGTAAGCAGCCACCACCGGTCCCGGGATCACGACCAGGAGCACCGCGAACTTCGGGAGGAACGCCAGCAGCACGGTGATTGTCCCGATGGCAATGCCGACCCTCCTCGCCGCCACCCCCGTGACCTCGGCGAGCGAGATGCTGGACGAGTACGTGGTGTTGGGCAGCGTGCCGGCGAGGCCGGAGAGCAGGTTTCCGGTTCCGTCCGCGTTGAGCGCCCCCTGCACGACCCGGAAGTCGGTCGCCTGCGGAGAGCGCCGCGAGACCTGCTGGATGGCAATGCCGTCGCCGACGGTCTCCACGGCTCCGACCAGTGTCACCACGATGAACGCGGGGAGCAGCGCCCAGAACTCCTGGCCCGGTGTCACGTCGAAGCCCGGCCACCCGCCGGTCGGCACGCCGATCCATGCCGCCTCCAGCACGGGATCGATGTCGTAGATGCCGAAGAGCGCGGCGACGGCGCAGCCCACAACCACGCCGATCAGCGGCGACCACAGCCGCCACGCCGGCGGCCCGCGCAGGACGAGCCCCAGCACCACGCCGATCGTGACCGCGGCGGTCACCGGCGCCGCCGCATCCGAGGCGTCACTGGGCACGTCGATGAGCGTGTCGAAGACGATCGGCATCACGGTGGCGGCGATCAGCATGATCACGGTCCCGGCCATGACCGGCGTGAACACCCTCCGCAACAGCGAAAGCCGCGCCGCCATCGCGAACTGGAAGAGCGCGGAGATGACCACCAGGCTCGCCATCGTCGATGGTCCACCCTCGACGAGCGCCGCGACGCAGACCGCGATGAATGCGCCCGAGGTGCCCATGATCAGGACGTGCCCGGCGCCGACGCGGCCGACGCGGACGGCCTGCAGGACGGTGGTCGCGCCGCTCACGAGCATCGCCGCGAAGACGGCCCACGTGATGTACGACGACGGCTGCTCCGCGATGCGGGCGACAATCACCACGGTGATGACGACGCCCGGTACGGTGACCAACGCTGCCTGCGCGCCCACGCCCGCGGCCACCGGCCACGGCGGGCGCTCGTCGGGCTCGTAGCGGACGTGCTCGTTGGTCTCGGTTGCCACCAGGTGCCCTTCAGGCCGCGGCGCGGATACCTAACTGATACTGAGAGTCGCCGACGGCTCTGTGACCCTAGTGAAATATAACAAACTGATCAAATCGGAACGTGATGCCCGAGCCGGGCTGTCCTACTCACGCGCGAGCCAGGGCTCCTTCGCGATCTCGCCGAGTTCGCGGAGGTGGCTCACGTGGTTGAGCCCGGTGACGGCCGTGCGGCCGTCCATGCCCTGGCTGAGGGTCGTGATTCCGCAGTTCGCACCGTAGATCTGCGCGTACTCCGCGTCGTCCAGCCCCATCAGCCGCGAGACGAACGCCCCGAGGACGCCCCCGTGGATCACCGCGATCGCGACGTCCGAGGCGTGGCGCTGCGCCAGTTCCTCGACCTGCCGCTGCACGCGGTCGCGGAAGGCCGTTGTGCCCTCCTCGCCCGGGATCCCGCCCGTGCCCCAGTCTCGCCCGACGAGACCGAAGCGCTCCGCGGCCTCGGACCACAGCAGCCCTTGCGCCTCGCCGAAGCGGTATTCGCGCAGGTCGGGCACGTCCACGATCTCGAGCCCGGTGTGCCCGGCGACCGCGGCTGCGGTGTCGCGCGCCCGGCGCAGCGTGCTGCTGTAGAGCGCGACGGCGCCCGTGTCCGCGAGGTGGCGGCCGGCGGCCTCGGCCTGTTGCTGCCCGAGTTCGGTGAGGCCGTGGTCGGACCAGCCCTGGATCCGCCCCGTCGCGTTGCCCTCCGACTCCGCGTGGCGGAGCAGCAGCAGCGTCACTGCGTGGGCCAGGCGTCCCCGGTCGGGAGCGGCTCGGCGCCCACGGCCGGGCCAATGAGCCGCACGAAGCGGTCGATGACGCGTGCCGTAGCGCCGAAGATCAGGTGCTCGCCGTGGCGGAACGCCGGCATGCGCATCCCCGGTCGCGGCTCCGTCCACTCCAGCGCCTCGCCTGACACGAGGCGGCTCAACGGTACCTCGAGCAGCTCGGCAACCTCGATCTCCGCGAACGAGAAGGGGTACGGCCCGGGCGCGGTGATCGCGCCGACGAAGGGGCTCATGACGAAGTTCGAGCGGGTCGGCGTGTCGTCGAGTTGGCCGTAGATCTCGATGTCGCCCTGGGCGACGCCGATCTCCTCCTCGGTCTCGCGCAGCGCGGTCATGAGCAGCGTGCCGTCCTCGGGGTCCTGCGCGCCGCCGGGCAGGCTGATCTCGCCCTTGTGGTGCTCGACGTGGTGGGTGCGGACCTGGAAGAGCAGGTGCTCCTCGCCGTCGCGTTCGTAGAGCAGCACCATGACGGCAGCGGGCACCAGCGAGTCGCCCTCCATGCGCTGGGGCTCGTAGCCCTCGATCACCTCACGGACGCTCTGACGCATCGGGCACCGCCTCTGGTCGGGTTCGGATCGTGGTGAAGCCTACCGCAAACGGGCGTACGCGCCGCCGGGCGCTGCATGTCGGCGCGAGTGGCGCGCCGATCGTGGACAGAGTGCACGTCTTGGGGACAACGATGTGCGCAA
>DAOULE010000131.1:0-32702 GCA_034420575.1 Dehalococcoidia bacterium | reverse complement strand
AATGGCTTCGCGCGTGTTCTCGGTCACGCTCGTCGCGCCCCGGATGCCTCGGACCATCATGGTTGCGACTCCGATTCCACTCGGCCGGTCAGTGTTTCCATCAGCGTGCGGGCAGCCTCCGCACGGCCTTCGCGCGGCGCCGCGCTGATCGCATCGACGAGCGCGCTGCCCACTACGACGCCGTCGGCGACCCGCCCCACCTCGACCACGTGCTCGCGGCGCGAGATGCCGAACCCCACGGCCAGCGGGAGGCTGGTGTGCTCCCGCACGCGCCCCACGAAGTGCGGCAGCTCCGAGGATACCTGCGCCCGCGCGCTCGTCACGCCGGTCACGCTGACACAGTAGATGAAGCCCTCGCCGCGCTCGGCGACGGCCGCGATGCGTTCGTCGGTGGATGTGGGCGCCAGCAGGTAGATGACGTCGAGGCCGTGCGCACGCGCCGGGCCTGCCAGCTCGGCGGCTTCCTCCACGGGTAGATCGACGATGATGAGGCCGTCAACGCCTGCACTCTCCGCTGCCGCCGCGAATGCGTCTATCCCCGTGGCGAGGAGCGGGTTGAAGTATCCCATAAGCAGTATCGGCTCGGAAACGCCCGCCGCGCGGCACGCCCGCACGGCGTCCAGCACGTCTTCCGGCGTCACCCCCTGGTCGAGCGCCTGCTGGTAGGCGGCCTGGTTCGTCGGGCCGTCCGCCAGGGGGTCGCTAAACGGCACGCCGATCTCGACGGCGTCGGCACCGCCATCGAGGAGCGCCCGGACGATCTCGGGCGTCGCGCCGGGCTCCGGCCAGCCCCCGGGGACGAACGCGATGAGCGCCGGGCGACCCTCGGCGCGCGTGCGCGCGAACAGCTCGGCGAGGCGGCTCATTCGAGCAGCAACAACGTGACGACGAAGGAGACGCCGTTGAGTCCGCCGTGCGCCGCGATGCTGACCCACAACGAACCCGACTCCTCGTACGCCCACGCGAACAGCGCGCCGATCAACGCGAACGGCACGACCACGCTGAGATTGACGTGAAAGAGGGCGAAGAGCAGCCCGCTCGCCCACGCGGCCGGCATGAACCGCCAGTACCCGCGCATCCCCCGGAAGAACAGCGCCCGGAACAGCAACTCCTCGCCGAACGGGGCGGCAACGACGACGGCCAGCCCGACCACGACGATCACGAGCGGCCCGAGCGCCGCGTCCAGCGGGATCGCGTTGCCCTCCATCAGCCCCTCGACGGGAAGTCCGAGGGCTTCCAGCAGGAGCAAGGTGGCGGTGTACCCGATCAGGATCACGTACGCGCCCACCCAGGCGAAGACGAGCGGCCGCCAGCGCCGGGGCGCGACGAAGCCGAGGTCGGCGAGGGTGACGCCTCGGTGCGACGCGAGCACGAGCACGGTCGCGACCAGGGTGAGCTCGAAGAGCAGCATCGCGCCCGCTACGGCGCCGCTGACGCCCGTGCCGACGCTGGTGACGGCGAGCGTCGCGGCGAGCACCGCGAAGCCGGCAACCGTGACCACGGTGCCGACGGCGAGGTCGCGCCACAGCCAGAGCCGGGGGAGTAACCCTTGCCCCACCGGCGGCGGGAGCGGGAGCGGCGCGGCGACGTGCGAACCAACCATGCGCGGAGCGTAACAAGGCGCCCCGCCCCGCGACACCCACGCGCGCGCCCGCACCGCAACACCCACGCGCGCGCCCGCACCGCAGCACCCACGCGCGCGCCCGCGCGGGGACGCCCGCAGGCGCGAAGCTCGGTATGCTCCCGCGCATGTGCAGTCTGCAGGCGGCGGACCGTGGCTGAGCAGCCGAGCCCTCATCGCGGCCCGGCTGCCGGCCTGCTGGTGCGTCCTCCTGCTCGGGGCCGCTTGCAGCGGCGGCTCGCCGCCACCATCGGCCACGAGGGCGCCACCCTCCTGGCTGAGGCCATGCTGCACGACGCGGTCGCCGCGGTGCGGTCGGCACGCGGCTGGCGGCCCATACTGTTCATCGAGCCAGGAACCGCCGCGAGGGATGTCGCCGCGCTCACCAGCGTGCCGGAGGCACGTGCGCAGGCCGTGGGCGGTCTCGGTCGGCGCATGCTCGGCGCACTTCGCACGCTCGCCGACGACGGGTACTCGCCGATCGCCGTGCTCAGCACCGACGTCCCGCTACTGTCGGCTCGGCACCTGGACGCCGCTCGCGCGGCGCTCACCGAGGCCGACGTGGTGTTCGGTCCGGCCGCCCACGGAGGCCTCTACCTGGCCGCGATGTGGGAGCCCTGGCCCGAGCTGTTCGAGAACCGCACCGTGGAGTGGGGCGGCACGCGGGTGTTCTCCACCATCGAGCGCATCGCCCTCGCGCGCGGCACGCGCTTCCAGAAGCTCGCCATGGAGCGCGACGTGGACTCACCCGCCGACCTGGAGTGGCTGCGCAGCCGCATCGCGGCCATCGAGGAGCGCGGTGATGCCGGGCCGACGCATACCGCCCGAGTACTGCGCGAGCTGGAGTCCTCGGTCGAGGCGTAGACGCCGAACCGTCAGAGCGTGACGCCGAGCGCGCCGGCCACCGTGCCCATGTCCTTGTCACCGCGCCCGCTCAGGCTGACCAGCACGATCTCGTCGGAGCCGAGCTCGGGTACCAGCTTCACCAGGTGCGCGATCGCGTGTGAGGTCTCAAGGGCCGGGATGATGCCCTCGGTCTCGCTCAGCAGCTGGAACGCCTCGAGCGCCTCGGTGTCGGTGACCGAGACGTACTGGGCGCGTTCACTGACTTTGAGCCACGAGTGCTCCGGGCCGACGCCGGGGTAGTCGAGCCCGGCGGAGATCGAGTGGGCCTCGACCACCTGGCCGTGCTCGTCCTGCAGCAGGTAGGAGCGCGCGCCGTGGAGCACGCCGGGCCTGCCGCCGCTGAGCGTGGCGGCGTGCCGCGCCTCGAGGCCCTCGCCCGCGGCTTCGACGCCGATCAGCCGCGTCTCGTCGTCGAGCAGCGGGTGGAACATGCCCATCGCGTTGGAGCCGCCGCCCACGCAGGCGACCGCGACCGTGGGCGGGCGCCCCTCCGCTTCGAGGACCTGCGCGCGCGCCTCGGTGCCGATCACGGACTGGAAGTCGCGCACGAGCATCGGGTACGGGTGCGGCCCGACGACGGAGCCGAGCAGGTAGTGCGTGGTGCGGACGTTGGTGACCCAGTCGCGGATCGCCTCGTTGATGGCGTCCTTGAGCGTCCGCGAGCCCGTCTCGACGGTGACGACCTCGGCGCCCAGGAGCTTCATGCGGAAGACGTTGAGCGCCTGGCGCCGCACGTCCTCGGCCCCCATGTAGACGACGCATTCGAGGCCGAGCAGCGCGCACGTCGTCGCCGTCGCCACGCCGTGCTGCCCGGCGCCGGTCTCGGCGACGATGCGGTGCTTGCCCATGCGGCGCGCGAGGAGGCCCTGCGCGAGCGCCGCGTTGATCTTGTGCGCGCCCGTGTGCGCGAGGTCCTCGCGCTTGAGGTAGATCCGAGGCTCGTGCTCGCCGCCCAGGCGCTCCTCGAGCCGTCGGGCGCGCGTGAGGGCGGTGGGCCGGCCCGCATACGTGCCGAGCAGATCGGCGAGCTCCGCGCCGAAGGCCTCGTCGGCGCGGGCAGCCTCGTACGCAGCCTCGAGCTCGGCGAGGGCGGGCATGAGCGTCTCGGGCACGTACCGGCCGCCGAACTCGCCGAAGTAGCCCCTGCCGTCGGGGAGTGCCGAAGGGCCGATGCCGGTGGCCATGCGTAACCTCGGTATGTGCCGGGCCCGGTCTCCGCGATCATACGTGCACCGCGCTCTGGGCGTCACTGAGACCTCATCTCCCTTGCGTACCTTTCGAGATGTAGTACCATCCCGTTGCAGAGCGGCCTTATTACGGAAGTGGAGTTAGCGATGGCAGACACCGCCCATAACGCGCACGAGTGCGACGACCACGAGCATCACGGCGAGCCGGGCCACGTCCACGACCAGCACGAGTGTGATGACCACGAGCACCACGCTCACGACCACGAGGCGCACGACCACTCCGAGGGCGCCCACGACTCGCACGAGTGCGACGACCACGAGCACCACGCTCACGTGCACGACACGCATGAGTGCGACGAGCATGAGCATCACGGCGAGCCGGGTCACGTCCACGACCAGCACGAGTGCGACGACCACGAGCACCACGCTCACATCCACGACCCGCACGAGTGCGACGACCACGAGCACCACGAGCACGCGGCGTAGCCCAAACTTGAGCCGTCCGGGCTCATGTACCCGGGTGGATCGGGCTCAACAGAGTGCGGAGCCGCTCCCCGGGGAGCGGCTCTGATGCTCTTATCGTGCCCGAGAGCACGGGAGACAGGGTTGGTGGGTCGGCGCTCACGTGTAAACTGCTGCGCTACGGGAAGCCGGCGTGAGCGCAGATAGCGCGTCGCCGACCGGGAACGAATAACCCCGGGAGTTGATGGAGCGGCCATGCCCGACGCTCACGACCACGACGACCACGCCGGGCACGACCACGACGACCACGCCGGCCATGACCACGACGACCACGCCGGCCATGACCATGGCGCGCATAGCCACGCCCATGACCTGCGGGAGGCGAGCCGCAAGAACCTGTTGATCAGCCTGGTGCTGATCACCACCTACATGTTCGCCGAGATCGTCGGCGGCATCGTGTCGGGCAGCCTCGCGCTGCTGGCCGACGCCGGCCACATGGCCACGGACGCGGGCGCTATCGCGCTGGCGCTCGGCGCAATGTGGATCGCGCAGCGCGAGGCGTCACCGGAGCGCACGTTCGGCTTCTACCGCGTGGAAGTGATCGCGGCGCTCCTGAACGTCATCGCCCTGTGGCTCATCGTGGCCTGGATCTTCTTCGAGGCCTACCACCGCTTCACGGTCGAGGAGACGCACATCGACGGTGGCCCGGTGCTGATCGTCGGCACGGGCGGTCTGATCGTGAACATCATCGCCGCGTTCATCCTGCACCGTTCCTCGGGGCACAGCCTGAACGCGGAGGGCGCGTTCCAGCACGTCCTCGCCGACCTCCTGGGATCGGTCGGCGTCATCGTCGCGGCCGTCCTGATCCTCGGCTTCGGCTGGCACATCGCAGACCCCATCATCAGCATGATCATTGGCGTGCTGATCCTGTTCGCCTCGCGCGGCCTGCTGCTCCAGGTATTCCACGTCCTGATCGAGGGCACGCCCGAGCACATCGATGTCTACGAACTCTGCAACGACATCGAGGAGGTCGAGGGCGTCACGCTCATCCACGACGTACATGTCTGGACCATCACGTCGCAGAGCGAGTCCTTCAGCGCCCACGTGCTCATCGATCCCAACCATGAGGGCGACGTGGACGCGATGATCACCGAGATGCAGGAGATCGCGCACGACCGCTACGGCATCGAACACGTGACCATCCAGGTGGAGTCCACGCTGGACGGCTGCACCGAGGACCACCACGTGGGGCACCTCATGCACCGCTCGGCGACCGAGCGCGAGCAGCGTTCGTTGCTCGCCCTCTTCGAGCGCTGACCGGAAGGCTCCCGAGAGGTCTCAGTGCCAACGGCGCCCGCGGGCGCCGTTGTTCATGGGCGAACGCGCTACGCGCCGGCGTCGTGGCGGCGTACTGCCTCGACGAAGGCGCGGACGAGGTCGTGGTCCTTGCGGCCATCGGTCTCCGTCCCGCTCGACACGTCGACGGCCCACGGGTGGACCTGCTCGATCGCGCGCGTGACGTTCTCCGGGCTGAGCCCGCCGGCGAGGAACATCGGTAGCTCCGCCGCGACCGCGCGCGCTACCTCCCAGTCGAACGGCTGCCCGCTCCCGCCTCGATACGGCCCGTGCGCGGAGTCGAGCATGAGCGCGACCGCGAAGCCCGGCTCGACGTGGGCGAGCGGGTCCGAGGGCGAGTCGAGCGGTGAGACGTGGACCACCTGGATAGTCTGCTTCGTCACGCGCAGGCAGTCCTCCCAGGTCTCGTCCCCCGAGAGCTGCACGAGGTCGATCCCCGTCTCCTGCGCGATCTCGTTGACCTCGTCGATCGGCTGGTCGGCGAAGACCCCGACGGTGAGCGGGCGTTTCGCCTCCAGGTATGCCTCGAGGACGCGCGCGCCGTGGCCGAACCACTCGCGCTCGTCCTCGCGGGCGCGGCCGCGCGCCGGCGGGGGTAATGCGATCTCGTGCGCCTCCAGCGGGCCGCCGAGCGCGCGCACCATCGCCTGCGCGGTCTCCACCTCCACGCGGCGGGGGGCGTCGGCGAAGATGATGCCGACGAAGTCCGCTCCTGCCTCGGCAGCGGCGACGACATCGGCGGGCTCACGGTTGCCGCAGATCTTGACGAACGTCACGGTGCGCCGGCCCGCTGGCTCGCCGGCACGAGCATCAACTCGCGCGCCTTCGCCATCACATCGCCGGTGCGCACGAGCGCCTCGCCGACGAGGAGCGCGTGCGCGCCCGCGTCGCCCATGCGGCGCGCGTCGCTCGCGTTCCCGATCGCCGACTCTGCCACGAGCGTGACGTTCGGGGAGCCGGCGCGGGCGAGCGGCGCGAGGGACTCGAACGTCCCGAGGTCCTCGTCGAATGTGCGCAGGTCGCGGTTGTTCACGCCGAGCACCTTCGCGCCCGCGTCGAGCGCGACCGCGAGTTCGTCGGCTTCGTGCACCTCGACCAGCGCCGCCATGCCGTGCGACTCGGTGAGCGCGAGCAGGTCCGCGAGCGCGGCCGGTTCGAGCATCATCACGATCAGCAACACGGCGTCCGCGCCGTGCGCGTGCGCCTCGGCCACCTGGTAAGGGTCGAAGACGAAGTCCTTGCGCAGCAGCGCCGGGCGGTCGGCGTCACCGTCGAAGGCTCCCGCGACGGCTGCGAGGTCGCGGATGCTGCCGCCGAAGAACGAGGGCTCGGTCAGCACGGAGACGGCGGCCGCGCCTGCCTCCGCGTACTCGCGCGCCTGTGCAGCCGCGTCGAGGTCGGCGTCGATCACGCCCCTCGATGGCGACGCGCGCTTGATCTCGCCGATGACCCGCAGGCCCGCTCCCGCGGGCGAGGCCACACGACCCGCGCGCAGCCGGTCGGCGAAGTCGACCGGCGCCGGGCGGCCAGCCGCCATCTCCGCGAGCGCTTCCGCAGGGAGCGCCCGGCGATCCTCGGCGAGTCGCAGCCGCCGATCGGCGACGATGCGGTCGAGGACCGTGCCGGTCTGGCGCGCGGCGTCAGGCGCGGTATCAGTCACTGCGCCGCGTTGCCTCGACGAACGCGCCCACGCGCGCGGCCGCCTCGCCGTCGTCGATAGCGGCGAGCGCCTGCTCGGCGCCCTGCTGCAGGTTGGCGGCCAGGCCGCAGACGTAGAGCCCGGCGCCCGCGTTGACGGCGATGAAGTCGCGGAGCGCGGCGGAGCCGTCGCCGCGCAGCACGCCGCGCAGCGCCTCGGCGTTCGTCTCGGCGTCGCCGCCGAGCAGGTCGTCGAGCGCGTGCTCCCCGACGCCGAAGTCGCGGGCCTCGACGCGTCGACGCGTCACAGAACCGCCGCGCACCTCGAAGAGCGTCGACGGCGCCGAGACCGAGATCTCGTCCATGCCCTCGTCGCTGCTCACGACGAGCGCGTGCCGCACGCCGAGGCGGTTGAGCGCGCCCGCCAGCAGATCGGCGACCGCCTCGCTCGGCGTGCCGAGCACGTGGCAGTTGGCCGAGGCGGGGTTGGTGAGGGGGCCGAGGATGTTGAAGACGGTGCGCACGCCGATCTCGCGTCGGAGCGGCGCCGCGAAGGCCATGGCCGGGTGGAACGACTGCGCGAACATGAAGCCGACGCCCGTCTGCTCCAGGCAGCCCGCCACCTGCTCCGGGGCGAGGGCGATCTGCGCCCCCAGCGCCTCGAGGAGGTCGGCCGAGCCGGACTGCGAGGTCATCGCGCGGTTGCCGTGCTTGGCGACGTTCGCCCCGGCTGCCGCGGCGACGAACGCCGCCGAGGTCGAGACGTTGAAGGTGCCGAGGCCGGAGCCGCCGGTCCCGCAGGTGTCGAGCAGCGGGCGGCCCTCGAACGGGACGTGCAGTGAGTGCTCACGCATGACGCGCGCCATCCCGACGACCTCGTCGACGGTCTCGCCCTTCTGGCGCAGCGCGACGACGAAGGCGCCGAACTGCGCGGGCGTCGCCTCGGCCGTCATGATCTCCTCCATGACGGCGGCGGCCTCCTCCTCGGTGAGGTCGCGCCCCTCGTCGACCAGCGCGGCGATCGCTTCGCGGATCATGACGTGTCCTCTCGCCCTACGCGCCGGGGGCCGTGCGCTGCGGCCCCTCCATCTCGAGGAAGTTGCGCAGCAGGTCGTGGCCCGTGGTCGTCATGATCGACTCGGGGTGGAACTGCACGCCCTCGACCGCGAGCGTCTTGTGGCGGACTCCCATGATCACGCCGCTCTCCGCGCGCGCCGTCACCTCGAGCTCGTCCGGCAGCGAGTCCGGCGCGATCGCGAGTGAATGATATCGAATCGCCTCGAACGGCTCGGGCAAGCCCTCGAACACGCCCTGTCCGTCGTGCGAGATCGTCGAGAGCTTGCCGTGCATGATCTCGCCTGCCGACTCGACGCGCGCCCCGAACGCCGCACCAATGCTCTGGTGCCCGAGGCACACGCCGAGGAGCGGCACCTTGCCCGCCGCCTCGCGGATCAGGTCCACCGACACACCGGCCTCGGCCGGCGTGCACGGCCCCGGCGAGACGACGATGCGCTCCGGCTCCATCGCCAAGCAGTCCTTCGTCGTGATCTCGTCGTTGCGCACGACCTCGACCTCCGCGCCGAGCTCGCTCAGGTACTGGTAGAGGTTGTAGGTGAACGAGTCGTAGTTATCGATTAGCAGCAGCATGGTGCTCTCCTCGTGATGAACATGCCCGGCGCTACGCGCTCAGGCGCCGTCCTCTTCGTCGTCGGCTTCGGTCGCGGCGAGCATCGCGGCAAGCTGCTCGGCGTGCGCGCGGTCGTGGCCCGCGATCAACTGGATGCGCTCGCCGATGCGGACCGCGCCGCGCTCGGCGTGGTTGCCGTAGGCGGCGAGGCCGTCCGCGTCGAGGCTCTCGACCCACGCGAGCGTGTCCGCGCGGACCGCGTCCAGCCGTGCGCGCGCCGCGCGGTCCTCGGGCCGCGGGAGCCCGGTCCGCCCGGCGGCGGACTGGTCCGGGTTGAAAGGACGCCAGGTGTGGCCCGGCTCCTCGGCCAGCCGCCGCGACTCCGAGGCGTAGTACGCCTCCACCGTGGCGCAGTGGTCGAGCAGATCGACCGGCGCCCAGTCGCCATCGAGGGTGACGTCCAGCCACGCCTCGTCGAAGCGCTCGTATGCCGCGGTCAACGCCTCGCGCGCCTCCTCGAGCTCGGCCACGAGGTCGTCGGGCGTCATCGACCACACCGCGGGTGGAGCGGGCGGGGCGGCCTCGCGGCGGATGAGGTTCTTCGGCTCCCCCGTGCGCGGCATCGAGACCGCGGGCACGGCGGGCGCCGTGGGGACCGGGGCCCGCGAGGTGTCCTCGCGTGCGGGTTGCTCGGGCGCTGGGAACGCGCCCGCGAGGTACGCACGGACGCCCTCGGCGAGGTCGACGCCTCCCGGTGCGTGCGGCGCCGCCCACGCCGCGTCCGCGTAGTCGTCCGCCGAGTACGCGGGATCGCCCGACCACTCGGCGCAGGTGAAGACGTTGGCGATCGCGCCGGGCAGACCGACGCTCTCGCTGAACTCCGCCGCGTCCGAGGCGAGGTGCAGCCGCTCCCGGAGCAGCCGCGCCAGCGCCGTCTCGACCACCTCGTCGTCCGCGACGGGCTCCGCCGGCAGCGTCCACCGGCCCTCGGCTGCGCCGGGGTGGTCGGCGTCGGCGTGGCGCACGAGCAGCACGCGGCCGTCGCCGCGCCTCAGCGCGACGGCGGCGACGATCGGCAGCTCGTTGCCTTCGGCGACCATCAGTAGCCCAGGCTGCCGGGCACGCTGGTGCGAATGCCGCGCGCCTCGGCGTCATCGATGGCGGCGAGGAGCGCCCGCGACTTGTGCTGTGTCTCCTCGAACTCCCGCACGGGGTCCGAGTCGTAGACGATCCCGCCGCCGGCCTGCACGTACGCCATCCCGTCGCGCATCACGAGCGTGCGGATCGTGATGCAGGTCTCGACGTTCCCCGAGAGGTCGAAGAAGCCGACGGCGCCGGCGTACGGCCCGCGCCGGGTCGGCTCCAGTTCGGTGATGATCTCCATCGCCCGGATCTTCGGTGCGCCCGAGACCGTCCCCGCCGGGAACGCCGAGCGCAGCGCGTCGTAGGCGTTCATCCCGTCGCGCAGCTCCCCCTGCACGTGGCTCACGAGGTGCATGACGTGCGAGTAGAACTCGAGGTCCAGCCGCTGTGTCACGTCGACGCTGCCCGCCGCGGAGACGCGGCCGACGTCGTTGCGCCCGAGGTCGAGCAGCATGACGTGCTCGGCGATCTCCTTGGGGTCGGTCGCCAGGTCCTCGGCGAGGCGTGCGTCCTCGTCGGCGTCGCCGGTGCGCGGCCGCGTCCCGGCGATGGGGTGCACGTCCACGGTGCCGTTCTCGACCTTCACGAGCAGCTCGGGCGAGGCGCCGACGAGCGTGAGGTCGTCGTACTGGAGGTAGTACATGTACGGCGACGGGTTGATGGCGCGCAGCGAGCGGTACACCTCGAACGGGTGCGCGCCCGTCTCGCGCCCGAAGCGCTGCGAGATCACCGCCTGGATGATGTCGCCGTCGACGATGTACTGCTTGGTCCGCTCCACCGCGAGCAGGTAGTCCTCGCGCGGCCAGTTCGACTCGACCGAGCGCCCCACGGGGCCGTCGAGGATCACGTACGGCAGCGCCGCCAGCGGCGCCTCCAGCCGGTGCACCAGTGACTCGATGCGTTCCGCGGCGCGCGCGTACTCCGCGTCGAGGTCGCCCTCGGCGCCGTCGAGGCGGACGTGGGAGACGACCTTGATGTCGTGGCGGACGTGGTCGAAGACGAGCAGCGTGTCGGCGAACATCAGCCACGACTCGGGCAGCCCGAGGTCGTCGTGGTCGACGGTGGGCAGCCGCTCGAAGTGCGCGACCGACTCGTAGCCGAGGTAGCCGACGGCGCCGCCGTGGAAGAGCGGCAGCCCCGGCACGGGGATCGACTGGTAGCGCCCGAGCTCCTCCTCGATCACGAACAGCGGGTCGCCGTCCTCGTGGGCGAGCGCCTCGACGCGGTACGGCTCGGTGCCGATAAACGAGTAGCGGCCCACCTGCTCGCCGCCCTCGACGGACTCGAGCAGGAACGAGTACGGCCCGCGGGCGACCTTGAGATACGCCGACACGGGCGTCTCGAGGTCGGCGCGGACCTCGCGGTAGATCGGGACGATGTTCCCCTCGCCCGACGACGCGAGGTCCCGGACCTCGTCGAGGCTGGGGGTGGTGATGCTGGCGGTGGCGGACGTCATCGCGTCACTCCTGACGTGCTGCGGGGGTGCGGGCGGTGCGAGATGGTGCGCCACCACCACGCGCGGCCCGTCGTCGTGACACGGCGCGTCGACGCGATGTAGTGGTGATGCACGTCAGTCCTCCCTCGCGGCCGGTCCGCCCGGTCCGCGGCGCGTGGCTCCCCGCGTCTCCCGCAGGCGCGTGGCCATAAAGAAAGACCATCGCCCGGGGCGATGGTCCTCGCGGTGCCACCCAGTTCCGCGCGCCGCCCACGCCCATGGATGGGACACGGCGGTGCGCGCTCGTTCGGGGCACGGCCGCCGACCCTCCCCCGCTCAGGCGGGATGCGGGGCGGGGCGATGCCCTGGGCATGGATAACGGCGCCCACACCGTCGGCGCCTACTGGCCCCCTCGAACGGGTCGATGGAGGGCGTTCGGGCCGAGACTCACGGGTCCATTCGGCCGCTGCTGGCAGGCGCCGGGCTTCCACCTCACCCCGGCTCTCTGGGCCCCGCGTAGCGGCCTACTCCTCCCGGTCACCGTCTGTACGTCTCTACGCCAGCGGTCGGATCGAGGCTACGTGCGGGGTGTGAGGGTGTCAACGCGCCGCGGGTAGCGTGTTATGACGCGTCGGCGCCCTCGATCGGCGGCGCGACCCGGGCGCGGTACGCCTCGAACGCTTCGTAGAAGTCGTCCACGGCGATGCCGAAGGCGGCCTCGAACGCTTCCTCCCAGGTCTCCGAGCCGTCCAGCAGACGGTAGTACTCGAACAGAGCGGTGTCCCCGACACGTTCAAGGAGCCACTCTGCAGCAAGAAAACCGACGGCGGCATCCCGGCCAGAGAACCCGATGTACGCCACCATATCGGCGAGCGGCAACATGGTGCCCCTCGAATGCAACACCCGTGCGGCCCTGAGACTGCCATAGTCCTCGTGGCCCGCCATGTCCAAGTATCGGTACTTGACGTATGTGAACGCCCCTCGAACGAGCCAGGCGGGCCCGCTTGTCCGGCGTCCGTCGGGGGCGCGCGGCAACGATCCAGAGAGCGCCAGCTGGTTCTTGACGCCTTCGTAGTGCGGGAAGACAAGCCCGTACTCCGGGCTCTTAGTGCAACCCAGGTTCACAAGCCCGGCAACGCCGTAGAGCACGTTGATGCAGCGCCCGCCGTACTCCGTGCTGAACACGAGCTGATGGGCCGTCCCCGCAGACGCTTCGTCGGCCGCAACCAGCATCGTGTAGTCCGCCGTACCGGCGCCGAGTTCCTCCACAAAGAAGGCCTGAATGCGCTCGAACTCCTCCCGGACCGCTGCGCGGGTGTCCACGGGAACGTCACCGACGAACAGGAGCGCGGGTTCAGCGCTGTCGTCCGCTACGTGCGGCAACGGCGCGGCGACCTCGGCAAGATACGCTTCGAAGTGCTCGTAGAAGTCGTCGACCAACAGGCCGAAGGCCCCCTCGAAAGCGTCGCGCCAGGCCGGTTCATCTGCGAGGCGGACAAAGAAGTCGATGATCGATTGCTCGCCGGCACGTTCTGCGAGCCATGCAACGGCGAGGAAGCCGAGCGTGTACCCGAAATTGCCGGGTTTGACCGTCGCGCTGTATTCCTCGAGTTCGGACAGAGTGAGCAACTTGTGCCTGCGGAGGACTACCTCGTCCTGATGTCTGGCCTCCTGAATCCGTTCGTCGCCCGTCTGGGTTGTTGAGACCGAGCCCCGGTACAGGATCAGCGCATACGAGGCGGAGCCTTCGAGCATCCAGCCTGGCACCCACTTACTTGACCATGCCATCAAGTGGCCCTGCAGCGCGTGGAAGTACTCGTGGGCGTGAGCGCCTCCATTGACGCAGCCGTCGACGAGGAAGATCACCCAGCCGCCGTAGTCCCCACACGTGATGACGTCGTCCGTCCCCCGGACCCTCCGGTAGGTCGGAGCAACAGCTTCGCGGTCTCCGACGTAGGTTGTGGTAGCCGGCCCTTCGACCCCCCAGCGCTCACCGAACAGCGCGCGCGTGCCGTCCACCCAGTCGACGACCTCAGCGCGCTCATCCCCCGTGAACTCGCCGAGGAACACGACGGGTGGCGGTGCCGCTCCCGACTGCCACCAGCGGCCGCCGCTCGACAGCTCGACCCGCAGCGCGTCGCCGTGGTTCAACTCCTGGACCTGGTCGAGACCCGCGGTCGGCGCGAAGAGCCGGTACTCCTGCGCCCCCGCGTCCCAGCGCCACGCGCTCACGAGCGCTTCGCCGAAGCGGCCCACGGCCTCCTCGATCGGCGTGCCGTCACGGCCGGCCCAGGCGACGAGGTTCCGACCCGCGCGGAGTTCGAGGAGCACGCTCGTCTCGGACGCCTTGCGTGTCCACTCGACCGGCGACGTCCCGCCGATGTACAGCCACAGCCCGTCGCCCGGGGCGAGCAGATGCTGGTCTCCCGCCGACCCGCTCGAGGGCATCAGCTGCCGGTAGCGCTGCTCCTCGCCGTCCCACACAAAGATGCGTCCGAGCGCCGGAAGATCGTCGAAGAGCTCGGACGCGGGCGTCTCCGGGCTGACCCAGCCCACCATGTTCCAGCCCGGATACAGCGTCGTCGTGATCGTGCCGTCGCCAGCGTCGTCGGCCGGCTCCTCGGTCGCTGTGACGGGGGAAGGCTGGAACGCGGCGCACACGACCACCACGACAACGAGGGAGGCAAGGAGCGTCCGGAGGAGCCACGCGGCGTGCATAGTACCCCCGCAACGATACGTCGCCACCCGGACAGGGAGCGGCAGCACCAAACAACTGGAGATCTGGGAGTATACAGGGAGCCACTACCGAATTACCTCACCCGCCCGCGGAGCGCCGGGGCGTGAGGTCGAGTCGCAGCGTTAGCCCGGTGGCGCGACCTCCGCGCGGTACGCCTCGAACGCCTCGTAGAAGTCGTCCACGGCGATGCCGAACGCGGCTTCGAACGCCTCTTCCCAGCTCGCCGATTCGGCCAGCCGACGGTAGTAGTCGAAGAGCGCCCGCTCGCCTGCCCGCTCCACCAGCCAGTCGACGGCGAGGAAGCCGAGCGCGCGGCCGACCGCCCTGGTCTCGCTTCTGAACGCATCGGCCGTGGCCAGGCTACTGAGGGGCAGTCGCGTTTGCGCTGCGTGGCGGGCCCGTGCGATACGAGCACCATCTAACTCCCCAGAGTCCCGCGCGACCCGGTACGCCTCCGCGATGTACGGGTGCGTGCCTTCGGTGAGCCACGCTGGACCCTGCGATGGGTAGCCGGCAGGTGTGACCCCCGGCACCGCCAGACCCCTGAGCACGTACAGGGAATGCCGCCAGGCAAAATCTGGCTTGCACTGCAGCGAGATCAGGATCACGGGGCCACGCGGCGCGCTGCAATACGACGAGTGCGTCGATTCCCGCCCGTCTATCTGCCTGTACACGTCACGCAGCGACGGAGCGTCGGCGCCGACGTAGACCGTGTAGTCGCCTGATGCCTCGCCGAGCCGGTCGCGGAAGAACGCCAGCGCCCCCTCGAAGTCCTCGCGCACAGCAGTCCGCGTCGCGGCCGGGAGGTCGCCGACGAACACGAGCACCGGGGCATCGATACCGTCGGTCAGGTGCGGGAGGGGTGGGGCGACCCTCGCCCGGTACACCTCGAATGCCTCGTAGAAGTCGTCGACGGCGATGCCGAAGGCGCCCTCGAACGCCTCCTCCCAGCTCCGGGAGCCGGGCAGGCGGCGGTAGTAGTCGAAGAGCGCGGTCGCGCCCGCCCGCTCCGCCAGCCATTCGAGCGCGAGCAGGCCCAGACTCCGTGCCGCTGAGGAGTCCAGGTTGTACCCGTCCCGAGACTCCATGCTGCTGAGTGGCCGCGTTGTGCGCGAGATTCTGGACCCGCTGCTACCGGCGTCGAGACGCTCGCGGCCCGTCGCGACTCCGTAGGCGTGCGTCACGAACAGATCGGACGCTTGCGTCAGCCAGCGCGGCCCCAGCCGCTCGTACCCGGCGGGTGCCGAGGGAAGTGATCGCGAGGGCGCCAACGCTCCGCGAACCGCGATGAAGTGCATCCAATCGAGCGAGTACGGAGCCACGTTCCGGCAGTCCAGGTTGATGACCGTCGCCGCTCCGCCTGTCCAGCTACAGAATGTGTCCGAGGGCTCTGTGCCGAACACCCGCACGTGCGCGTCCACCACCGCCTCCCGGTCGGCTCCGATGTAAACCGTGTAGTCGGCGGTTCCCGCGCCCAACTCGTCGCGGAAGAATGTCCGCAGGGCGTCGAACTCCTCGCGGACAGTTTCCCGAGTCTCCGAGGGCACCTCCCCCACGAACACCAGTACCGGCTCGTCAGTGTCGTCGGTCAGGTGGGGGAAGGGCGGCGCCAGCCTGGGTCGTTCACGCTCGAACGCCTCGTAGAAGTCCTCGACGCGCATCCCGAAGGCGCGCTCAAACGGTTCCACCCAGCTGGAAGACCCGCGCAAGAGCCGGTAGTACTCGAAGAGCGCCTCCTCGCCCGCCCGCTCCGCCAACCAGTTGAGTGCGAGGAAGCCCACGCCGACGGAGTCCCAGTACTGGCTATCCACCACTGCCTCGGTGGTGATGTCGGCGAGGGAGCGAGTGACGCGAACTGCCTTCGCCACCTCGCGGTCCCAGATCTCGTTCGCGTCCGCGTGCCCCGCCGCCTTGCGATACGCGTACGTCACGTATGCCTCGGCCGGCCCGTCGAGCCACATAGGCCCTCGGTCCCTGCACCCGTACGGCATGACCGGAAGGGACTCTACTGGCGCCAACTGCCTCCGGACAGCGTCGAAATGGGCGGATTCCAGGCTGTCGACCGCCTTGTCGCACCCGAGGTTGATGACGGCGACGCGACCGTCCTCCTGCCGCTCACAGAAGCCCCTCGGGGCCTCGAACCCGAACGCGCGCACATGCGCCGCAGCGACCGACTCCTCGTCGACGCCGGCGAAGATGGTGTAGTCAGCCTCTTCGACGCCAAGGCGCTCAACGAAGAACTCCGTGACGCTCGCCAACTCGGTTCGGAACGCTTCCCTGGTCTCAGCCGGCACGTCACCGACGAACACGAGCGCAGGCTCGTCCAGGTCGTCCGCCAGGTGTGGCAGGAGCGGGGCGACCTCTGCTCGGTACGCCGCGAACGCCTCGTAGAAGTCATCGACCGCGATGCCAAAAGCACCCTTGAACGACTCCTGCCAGCTCGGCTCGTCGTCGATCCTGGTGAAGAAATCGACGATCGAGTGCTCACCGGCGTGATCGACGAGCCAGTCCACGGCAAGGAACCCCAGCACGTACACGGGATTCAGGCGTCCCTGTATGACTGGAGTCGGAGCGGAGAGTGCAGGCCATTCGAGCGAACCAACCTGGGATGCGTATCGCTGCGTATTCTGCTCGATCCGTCGCTCGGCGGTCTCGGAGGACGAGGCGTATCCCTCGTAGAGGGCCTCCGCGTACGTGGCTGAGCCCTCAATCATCCAGCCCGGGACCGGCTTGCGCGGGCCTTCCATCAGGTGGAACTGGATCGCATGGAAGTACTCGTGTGCATGGACGCGTCCATTGACGCAGGCAGCCGACATGAAGATGACTCCGCCGGCGTAGTCTCCACACAGGAAGGTCAGGTCGCGCCCTCGCTCCCGGCGATACGCCTCGGCGAGGGATTCCCGACCGTCGCCGAGGTAGGTTGTGAACGGGGCCATGACCCCCCACCGCTCGGCAAAGAACGCCTGAGTGTCATCCACCCACTCCCGGATGTCGGCCTGCCGGGCGTCCGTGTACTCACTGAGGAGCACGACCGGAGGCGGCGCCGACCCTGACTGCCACCAGCGACCCCCACTCGACAGCTCGACCAGCAGCGCGTCGCCGTGGTTCAGCTCCTGGACCTGGTCGAGACCGGCATTCGGCGCGAACAGCCGGTACTCCTGCGAGTCCGCGCTCCAGGCCCAGACACGTTCGAGCCGGTCGCCGACGCGCTCCATGGCCTCCTCGATAGGCGTGCCGTCGCGGCCCGCCCACGCGGCGAGGTTCCGGCCGGCTTGGAGATCGAGGATCACGCCGCGCTCGGAGGCCTCGCGTGTCCACTCGACGGGCGACGTCCCGCTGATATACAGCCACAGCCCATCGCCGGGAGCGAGCAAATGCTGCTCGCCTGCCGACCCGCTTGAGGGCATCAGCTGCCGGTAGCGCTGATCTTCGCTGTCCCACGCAAAGATGCGGCCGAGCGCCGGAAGCTCGTCGAAGAGCCCGGACGCAGGCGTCTCCGGGCCGACCCAGCCCACCATGTTCCAGCCAGGGCGCAGGGTCGTCGTGATCATGGCGGGCTCGGAGGCCTCGGCCGACTTCCCGGGAGTTGTGACTCGGGCGCGGTATGTCCCGAACGCCTCATAGAAGTCGTCGACCGCGATGCCGAAGGCGGCTTCGAACGCCTCCTCCCAACCCTCCGAGTCCGCCAGCAGGCGATAGTACTCGAAGAGCGCTCGCTCGCCTGCGCGCTCCAGCAGCCAGTCGACGGCGAGGAAGCCGAGCCCGTGGGCCCCCGATGAACCATCGCGGAACCCATCACTCGTGGCCAGGCTCCTGAGTGGCAGTAGCGTTCGCGCAGCGAGGCGGGTTTTCGCGCTTCGGATGCGATCCAACTCCTCGGAGCCAGCCTCAACCCGGTAGGCATCCGAGGCATACGCGTAGGTACCCTGCGTGAGCCAGGCGGGGCCCTGCGAGGGGTAGCCCGCGGGTGTCACCCCCGCCACGGCCATACCGCGGAGAACGAACCATGCGTGTCGCCAGGCGAGCTGCGGGTCGCACTGGAGCGAGATGAGGACCACGGTCTGGCGCGGCACGCTGCAATACGACGAGAGCGTCGATTCCCGCCCGACTATCTGCCTGTACACGTCACTCAGAGACGGAGCGTCGGCACCGATGTACAGCGTGTAGTCGGCCGGTGGCGCACCAAGCCGGTCGCCGAAGAACGCCTGCACTGCTTCGAAATCCTCGCGCAATGCGTTGCGAGTCGCCACCGGGAGATCGCCGACGAACACGAGCACCGGCGCGTCGATGTCGTCGGCCAGGTGCGGAAGGGACTCCTCGGTGGCTGTAACCGGCGAGGGCCTCAGCCCGGCGCACAGCACGACCACGACGAGGGAGGTGAGGAGCGTCCGCGGGAACCACTGGGCGCTCATAACACCTCCGATAGTGAGGCGTTGCCACCCGAGCAAGGCGCAGCAGCGCGCCAGGACGACCGGGAGTCGCGAGTATACAGGGGGGCGCTACCGGATTACCTCACCCGCTCAGAGCCCTCGCCGGTTCCACAACTCACGCCCACGACTTCCCCGACGGCATCCGCCACGGCTCCGACGGCGTCACCTCCTCCACACCCTCGGCCACCAGCGTGCGCTGCACGCCCGTGCGCTCGTCCAGGGTGCCGCGGGCGCGCACGAAGGGGGCCATGCGCACCACGTCGCGACGCGACTCGGTGAGCTCACGCGGGATCAGGATGTTCATCAGGCCGTACTCGTCTTCGAGCAGCAGGAAGATGATGCCGCGCGCGGTGAGCGGGCGCTGGCGGCAGACCACCAGCCCGGCCACCTCGACGGTGCGGCCCGCGGGCAGCGAGTGGAGGTGGCGGCTGGAGGCGACGCCCTCGCCGAGCGCGCGGCGCAGGAACTGCATCGGGTGGCGGTCCGGCGAGAGGCCGAGCAGGTCGTAGTCGGCTGCCATGCGCTCGCGCTCGCCGAGGTCGGGCAGCGTCACCATGTCCTGCCCGGTCGGCAGCTCGAGCCGGAGCTGGCGGCCATCCGCCTCGGGCGTCGGCGCGATCGCCCCCCGACCGGTTGGAGCGCCCGTGAACAGCCCGAGCTGCCACAGCAGCTCGCGGCGGCGCAGCCCGAGGCTGTCGAACGCGCCGGCGCGGATGAGCCGCGAGGTGGCCCGGCGGCCCAGCCCGGTCCGCTGCACGAAGCCGAACAGCGACTGGTACTCGCCGCCGCGCTGGCGCTCGGCCTCGACGCGCTCGGCGAGCGCCTCGCCGACGCCACGCACGTAGCCGAGGCCGACGCGGACCGCGCCCTCGGGCAGCTCGACGGTGCAGCGCGCGGCGCTGGTGTTGATGTCGGGCCGCTCGACGGGGACGCCGTGGCGCTTCGCGTCGTTGGTGAGCACGTGCGGCGGGTAGAAGCCCATCGGCTGCTGGTTGAAGAGCGCGCACATGAACTCGGGCGCGTAGTACTGCTTGAGCCACGTCGACTGGTAGGCGAGCAGGCCGAAGGCCGCGCCGTGGCTCTTCGGGAAGCCGAACTCCGCGAACCCCGCGAGGTTCTGGAAGACGCGCTCCGCCACCGCGCGCCCCACGCCGCGCTCCCCGGCGCCGTCGAGGAAGCGCTCGTGCCAGGCGTCGAGCTCCTGCTGCGCGCGGCGACGGCCGAGCGAGCGGCGGAAGCGGTCGGCCTCACCGGCGGTGAAGCCGCCCATGTGGCGGGCCACCTGGAGCACCTGCTCCTGGAAGATCACCACGCCCAGCGTCTCGTCCAGCACCTCGCGCACGCACTCGTGGGGCGGCGGCGGGCGGTAGCGCGGGTTGCGCCGCTGCAGCTCGCGACGACGCACATAGGGGTTCACGGCCCCGCCGACGATCGGCCCCGGTCGCACGATCGAGACCTGCACGGTGAGGTCCTCGAGGCTGCGAGGCTGCGTACGCGGCAGCATCGCGATCTGGGCGCGCGACTCGATCTGGAAGACGCCGACGGTGTCGCCCTGGCAGATCGTGTCGAAGACCGCCTCGTCCTCGAAGTCGATGCGCGAGAGGTCAACGACACGGCCGCGGCCGGCGGCGATGAGGTCCACGGCCTCCTCGACGACGGAGAGCATGCCGAGGCCGAGGAAGTCGATCTTCACCATCCGCGCGTCGCCGATGGAGTCCTTGTCCCAGTGGCAGAGGTAGCGGTTGGGCATCGCCGCGGGCTGGCACGGCACGCAGTCGATGAGCGGCTCCGAGGCGATCACCATCCCGCCGGGGTGCTGCGAGAGGTGGCGCGGGACGCCGACGAGCTGCGGCACCATCTCGGCCAGCTCGCGCCAGCCGCGCGCGCCCGCCCCATCCCCGAACTGCGGATCCTTCCCCAGCACCTCGAGGATCTGGTCGGGGCCCTCGAACGGCCCGGCCCGCCGTGCGAGGCGGTCGAGCTCGGCGACGGGCAGGCCGAGCGCCTTGCCGGCGTCGCGGATGGCGCCGCGCGTGCGATAGGTGGCGAAGCTGGCGACCAGCGCGGCGTGCTCGCGGCCCCAGCGCGCGTGCACGCGCTCGATCAGCTCGGCGCGGATGTCGCGCGGGAAGTCGAGGTCGATGTCGGGCAGCGAGTCCATCTCCTCGTTGAGGAAGCGCCCGATGAACAGCCCGTGGTGGATCGGGTCGATGTGCGAGAGCCCGATCAGGTAGCAGACGATCGAGGAGACCGAGGAGCCGCGTCCGCGGCCGGGCGGCAGGTCGGTGAGCCCGCGCGCGATGCCGGCCGCGCGCACGTCGCGCGCCACCTCCTCGGCCAGCTCGAAGACCTCGTGGTAGATGAGGAAGAAGCCGGCGAGGTCGTGCAGCTCGATCAGCCGCAGCTCTTCGGCGAGCTGTGCCTCCGCCCTCGCGCGCTCCGAGGGCGAGCGGTAGCGGTCGCCCAGCCGTTCGCGGCAGATGCGTTCGAGCTCGCCGAGCGGCGTGGCGCCCTCGGGCAGCGGAGGCGCGGGCAGCCGGTAGCCGAGGTCGCCGGTGAGGTCGAAGGCGCAGCGTCGGGCGATGCGCACGGTGTTCGCCGCCGCCTCCGGGTGGTAGCGCGCGAAGCGCTCGGCCTGCTCGCCCGGGCTGCGCAGCCAGAACTCGGCGTTCGGCCGGCGCTCCGCGTGTGACTCGTCGAGGGTCGCGCGGTGGCGGATCGCGACCAGCACGTCCTGCAGGCGGTGCCGCTCGCGCGCGTGGTAGTGGACGTTGCCGGTGCCGACCACGCCCATGCCGGCCCGCCCGGCGAGCCGCACGAGCGCCTCGTTGCGCGGCCGGTCGCCATGGACGTCGTTGTCCTGCAGCTCGACGAAGACCTGCTCCGCGCCGAACCACCCGACGAGGCGCGCCAGCGCCTCGGCCGCCTCGGCGCTCCGCCCGGCCTGCACGAGCGCCGGGATGCGTCCCTCGCGGCAGCCGGTGAGCACGATCAGCCCCGCCGCGTGGCGTTCAAGCTCGGCGAGCGGCGTCACGGGGTCGGTGCGACGCGTCTCCTGCGCGCGACGGTCGGTCTCACCCAGCCCGAAGGCGATGCTGGAGAGGCGGCACAGGTTGGCGTAGCCCTCGCGCGTCTCGGCCAGCAGCGTGAGGTGCGAGCGCACCTCGCCGTCCTCGTCGACCGTCGCGGGGTCATCGCCCGCGGTGGCGGGCTCCGAGACCGTGAGCTCGAGGCCGGTGATGGAGCGCAGGCCCTCAGCGCGGGCGGCGCGGGCGAACTCCATCGCCCCGAAGAGCCCGTCGTGATCCGTGAGCGCGAGCGCCGCGTGGCCCTGCTCCACGGCCGTGCGCACCAGTTCGTCGGGGCTCGACGCGCCCTCGAGCAGCGAGTAGTGGGTGTGGAGGTGCAGCTCGACGTAGGGCACGCCGTCGAGCACGTCGTCGCCGAGCGTGCCGACGGGGTCGCGGGGGGCGCTTGAGCGCGGCGTGTCCTTCATGGCGCGCGCCTGCCGCGCCTCGAACTCGTCCCACCGCTCCATGAAGCCGGGCTGCTGATCGCGTCGTCCGCGCGCCACGGCGTCACCCCCTCGCCGGCGTGCGGATGGTATCAGAACGCGCGTTCTGATACCATCGCGCCCACGCGTGAGCCGTTGGCGGCTATACTGGTCGTGCCTTACCAGAGCAGCGTTCGAGTAAGGAGCTGGCATGATCGTGAAGATCACGTCGAAGCGCCAGGTCACCTTCCCGGCGCAGGTGCTTGCCGCGCTCGGCGTGGGCCCCGGCGACCAGCTCGAGCTGGACGAGGGGCCGGACGGCTTCATCCTGCGCCCGCGCCGGATCCGCCACGACCGCCTCGCGCCGCTGCGGGACAAGCTGCAGGGCGAACACGAACCCTTCGACCTCGAATCGTTCCGCAACCGGCCGCATGACCCCGCGCTTCGGGATTGACACCTCGATCCTGGTCCGGCTGCTGGTGGGCGAGCCAGCAGCGGACTTCGAGGACTGCGTACGCACGCTGAGCGCGCTGATCGAGGACGACGGCGCCGAGGTCTTTGCCTCGGACCAGGTCATCGGCGAGGCATACGTGGCCGTGCAACACCACTACGGCGTCACCCGCGGCGACGCCCGCACCGGGCTCCTCGACGTGCTGCGCAGCGGCCTCGTCGCGCCGTTGAACGGCCGAGCCGTCTTCGAGGCCCTCGAGGCCGCGAACGGCGCCGGGCTGTTCGACCGCCTCATCGCCGACGAGTACGCGCGAGCCGGCATGGAGGTGCTGACGCTGGACCGCCGGATGGCAGCCCTGCCGGGAGCGCGACGCTTGTAAGACGGCACGAACTTCGTGCTACACTGGCCTCGTGCGAAACGTGACCATCACCATGGATGAAGAGACCGCCCGCTGGGCGCGCATCGAGGCTGCCCGCAACGACACGAGCGTCTCTCGCTTCGTCGGAGGCCTGTTGCGAGAACACATGCAACGTCGCAACAGCTACGAGCAGGCTCGACGTTCCTTCATGAGTCGCCGGCCCACCTCGCTGAGCGGTGGTGCGCCATACCCGACCCGTGACGAGATCCACGAACGATGAGTGTCTTCGTCGACACGAACGTCCTGGTATATGCGCGCGACCCCGACCACCCCGAGAAGCACGAGCGCGCCCTCGCGTGGGTGGACCACCTCTGGACGTCCGGGGATGGGCGCGTGAGCACCCAGGTGCTCAACGAGTACTACGTGACGGTGACGCGTCGCCTCACGCCCGGCCTGACACATACCGAGGCTCGAACCGACATCGAAGACCTCTTCGCCTGGAACCCCGAGCCGATCGACACGGCCATCATCCAGCGCGCGCTTGGACTCAGCGAGACCGTCTCCATCTCCTACTCGGACGCGTTGATCGTCGCCGCCGCCCAACAGGGTGGCTGCACGCACCTCCTGACCGAAGACCTCACCGATGGGCAACGCATCGACACCGTCACCGTGATCAGCCCGTTCACCCACACGCCCGACGCGCTCTCATCGCCGTAACGCCTGTAGACGCCGTGGGCTGCCCCCGGAACTAGTATACGAACGTGCGTTCTGATACCATCCGCCCACCTCTTGGCGGGGGTGGTACTGATGACTGCACGTCCCCTCATCGCGTGTCTGCTCGTGCCTGCGCTTGCGCTCGCGGCGGAGCTTGCCGCGCGGCCGCAGTTGCGCGGGCGGCCCGTCGCCGTCACCGACGACTCGGGGCTGCGCGTGGCCGAGGCCAGCGGGGCGGCGATCGCGCGCGGCGTGCGCGTGGGTCAGCGGCTCCCCGAGGCCATCGGCTGGTGCCCGCCGCTTGTGGTGCTCGAGTTGCGTCCGGCGCGCGTGCGCCGCGCCGCCGACCGGCTCGTCGAAGCAGCGGCTGCCGTGAGCCCGCTCGTCGAGGAGGCGGCGCCCGGCGAGGTGTACGCCGACCTGCGCGGCCTCGACGGCCTCTACCCGCACGAGGACGCGATCGCGCAGGCGCTGCTCGACGCCGCACCGGAGGCGCTTGGCGTGCGGCTGGGGCTGGCCGGGAGCCGCTTCACGGCGCGCGCAGCCGCCCATCTCGCGCCGCCCGGCGCGTGGCTGCGCGTGGGAGACGCCGAGGCGTGCGAGTGGCTGGCGCCGCTGCCGGTCGGGCTGCTGCCGCTCGACGACGCAGCGAGCGAATGGCTCGGCCTGCTCGGCATCGCCACGCTCGGCGACCTCGCGGCGCTGCCACGGCACGCCGTCGAGGCCCAGCTCGGCGCGGACGGCGGGCGAGCATGGCTGGCCGCGCGCGGCGAGGACACTACCCCCGTCACGCCGATGGTGTGCGGTGAGCGCGTGGTGGAGCGCGCGCAGACCGAGCCGCCCCTGGTCGCCCTCGAGGCGATCCTGCACACCTACGGGCAGCTGCTGAGCCGCGCGCTCGCACGGCCGTCGGTGCATGGCCGCCTCGTGCGCACAGTCCGGCTCAGCGCGGTGACAGAGGACGAGCACGCCTGGGAGCGCATGCGCGTGCTGACCGAGCCGACCGGCGACCGCGACCGGCTGTGGACCGCGTTGCGACCATCGCTCGAGGCGGCCGAGTTCGGCGCGCCGGTCGCGGAGCTGGCGCTGGAGCTCGGCGGACTGACCGCTGAGCGCGGCAGGCAGGGTCGGCTGCTGCGCGAACGCAGCGGCCGGCGCCGCGAGCAGCTCGACGAGATGGCCCGCCACCTCCAGCTGCGCTACGGGCGGGCCGCGCTCCGCCACGTCGTCGCGCTGGCGCCGCTGAGCCGCATCCCGGAGCGTCGTTACGCCCTCGCGGACTACGAGCCATGAGCGGTCGCGCGCGGCGGCGAGATGCAGGGCGGCCGGGTACCGGGCCGCCCGACGCGGGCGCGCTCAGCCCGCTCGGCCTGCCCCGGCCGCTCACGGTGCGCACCGGCCCCGGGGGTGCCCCGAGCGAGGTGCAGCGCCCCGCGCGTCGTGGCGCTCCCTCGGCGGCGCTCACCGTCGAGCGCGTCGAGGAGACGTGGCGCATCGTCGACGAGTGGTGGCGGGAGACGCCGCTGCGTCGCAGCTACTACCGCGTCACCCTCGCGGGCGGCTCCTCGCTGACGCTGTTCCACGACGACACGCAGCCGCCGGGCGAGGGCTGGTACGAGCAGCGCTACTGATCAGCTCCACCGCGCGCGACGACCGGCCATCGCCGCTCGAAGAAGGGGATGGACGCGGGCACCCGGAGCCGTCGCGGTGCGGACGTCTGTCGGTCAGCGGGCCTCCACCGCCACGCGGCCGCCATCCTCGACCTCCACGTGCAGGTCATGGCCCTCAAGGAGGCGCATCCCGACGAGTGGGGCTGCCTCGGCTGCGTAGATGTAGACGCGCCGGGGCCGGCCATCCCAGAGCAGGGTGGCGTTGTACACCTCGAACCTCGCCTCGGTCCCGTCGGCCAGCACAGCCCAGCCGACGCCTTCGAACGCGAGTCCCAACTCCGTCACCAATGCGGACGGAAGCGTCAGGAAGCCGCTGAAGCCGGTGTCGATGACGGCCTCGACCTCCTGCGCGCGTCCGTCGCTACCCCGCACGGCCAAGGGCAGGACTGCCTCGAGGGCTGCGTTGACCGCGCCCTGAATCAACCCGCGCTCCGCGGGAACCCCGCCCCGAAGCGGTCGATCGCCCGGTATCCCACGCGCTCGAACAGCACGTTCACCGCATCCGGGCGCTCCGTCCGCAGGCGATCTCGTGCGGCAATCAGCGTGTCGCCGATCGCCCAGCACTCGCTGTCGATGTCAATGGCGACGACCTCACCATGGTGGTCGGCTTCGACTTCCCGCCGGATGTCGCGCTCGTAGATCGCGGCACCGAGGCGGGCGATCTCCTCGGTGGGACGCTGTTTCACCATGGTGGTCTCCTCAGTCGAATGCTACCAGCCCGGTCGAGGCAGTCCGGGCATCGCCATCCGGCAACGGGCCCCTTCACACCTCCACCGCGCGCCGCCCCGGCCGCGCCCGCTCGCGCGCGATCAGCCCGCGCACGCGCGCCACCGTGGCGTCGAGGTCGCCCTCGATGTTCACGACGACGGCGTCGAAGGCGTGTTGCTGCTCCAGCTCCGCGCGGGCCGAGCGCATGCGGCGTGCGATCTCCGCAGGATCCGTGCCGGCACGCGCGCGCAAGCGGCCTTCGAGCTGGGCGAGGCTCTCCGGTGCGACGAAGACGAAGAGCGCGCCGTCCAGCACGTCGCGCAGCGAGCGCGCGCCCTGCACGTCGACCTGGAGGAGCACGTCGAGCCCGCTCGCGAGGGCGTCGCGCAGCGACTGGCGCGGCGTCCCGTAGTACGTGCCGTGGACGAACGCGTGTTCGAGGAGCTCACCGGCCGCGATGGCAGCCTCGAACTGCTCCGGGGTGGCGAAGTGGTAATGCACGCCGTCGGCTTCGCCCGGGCGGGGCGCCCGCGCGGTCATCGTGACGGGGCGCCGAAAGTCGCTGCCTTCGAGCAGGCGCGTCATAACCGCGTCCTTGCCCACGCCGGAGGGTCCCGAGATGACGGTTAGCAGCGGCGGCGGCCCGCCCGTGGATGCATCGAGGTCCGGCACGGGTCCTCGCCCATCGCGCGCTAGGCCGGCGCGGCCACCGTCGACACGCCGACGCGGACGAGGTCGGACCAGAAGTCGGGGTACGAGACCGACACGGCGCCGGCGCCGGTGACCGTGGTCTCGCCGTCGGCGAGCAGGCCCGCCACCGCGCCGAGCATCGCCAGCCGGTGGTCGCCCGCCGCCTCGACGCCCGCCCCGCGCAGCTGTGCCCCACCCGCGACGGCGAGGCCGTCCGGGTGCTCCTCGACCTCCGCGCCGAGCGCGCGGAGCGTGGCGGCCGTGGTGGCGACGCGGTCCGACTCCTTCACGCGCAGCTCGGCCGCGTCGGCGATCACGGTGTCGCCATCGGCGAGCGCGCCCGCGAGGGCGAGCAGCGGCAGCTCGTCGATGGCGCGCGGCACGATCGCGCCGTCGATGCGCACGCCGCGCAGCGCGGCGCTGCGCACGTGCAGGTCCGCGACCGGCTCGCCGCCGACGACGCGCGGGTTCTCCATCCCGATGTCCGCGCCCATCGCCCGCAGCACATCGAGGATCCCCGCGCGCGAGCGGCTCACACCCACGCGCTCGAGCACGAGGTCGGCGTCGGGGTGCAGCGTGGCGGCGACGATCCACGCCGCCGCCGTGCTGATGTCGCCGGGCACGTGTACGTCGATGGCCGCGAGGTCTCCCTCGGGTGGGCTGAGCGTGACCGACATGCCCTCGATGGTCACATCGGCGCCCATCGCGCCGAGCATGCGCTCGGTGTGGTCGCGCGAGTGCGCGGGCTCGGTCACCTTCGTCGGCCCGTCGGCGGCGAGGCCCGCGAGCAGCACCGCCGACTTCACCTGCGCCGAGGCGACCGGCGTCTCGATGTGCTGCCCGCCCGCGAGCGGGCCGCCCTCGACCACCAAAGGCGGCAGCGTGGCGTCCGCGCGCGCGGTGATCTGCGCGCCCAGGGCGCGCAGTGGCGTCACGATGCGGCCCATCGGCCGGCGGCGCAGCGAGCCGTCGCCGCTGAGCACGGAGAGGAAGGGGAACCCTGCGAGCAGGCCGCTCAGCAGCCGGATCGTGGTGCCCGAGTTGCCGCAGTCGAGCACGTCGGCGGCCTCGGTGAGCCCGGCGCGTCCCCGGCCATGCACGACGAGCTGCCCGTCGCCCGGCTCACTGACGTCCACGCCGAGGGCCCGCACGGCCGCGAGCGTGTCGCGCGTGTCGGCGGCGTCGAGGAAGCCGGAGACGGTCGCGTCGCCCTCGGCGATGGCGTTGAAGAGCAGCGCGCGGTGGGTGATCGACTTGTCGCCCGGCACCCGGACGCGGCCGCGCAGACGCGAGGGCCGGGACACGGTCATGCGGTCGACCGGAAGGTTGTACATCGTCATGGGTGCACTCTAACCGTGGTCGGGCTTCGGCGGGACTCCCGTCCCGAAAGCACGGAGGGGCTACCGCCGGCGATCGCTCTCGCGCGCGCGGTCGGTGAGCTGGCGGAGGCGGTCGGCAAGGGCGCCGCCCATGAACATGTCGGTGATCGAGATGTCGGGCAGGCTGCGCTGCTCGTCGATCTCGACGCGTCCGATCTGGCCTTCCTTGAACCCGAGGTAGTCGAAGTTGAGCTTCGTGAACCACTCGAACAGCTCGGCCTCGTTCTCCACGTCCTGCAGCTGGTCCTCGAGGTCGTAGAGCGCGCCGCGGTAGCGCTGGAGCCAGTGCACGACCTGGTCGCGGTTGGTCAGAGCGATGTCGTGGGCCATCTGCTCGTCCGTGCCGGCGAGGCGCGTCGTGTCGCGGAAGCCGCTGGAGGCGAGCATCGAGAGCTCGGGCCACGCCTCGGAGTCGCGGGTCAGCCGGAACAGCGTGCCGGCCGCGAGCATGGGCAGATGCGAGACGGCGGCGACGTAGGCGTCGTGCTCCTCGGCGTCCATGAACATCGGCTTGGCGCCAAGCCCGGCGGCGAAGCCCGTGATCGTCTCGACCGCGGCCTGCGAGGCGGCGCGGGTCGGCACGACGACCCAGCGGGCGCCCTCGAAGAGCTTCGGGTCGGCGTGCTCGGCGCCCACCTCGGTCTTGCCGGCCATGGGGTGACCGCCGACGAAGTGGATGGAGTCGGGCAGCAGCTCGCGGGCCCAGCCCATGACCTCGGCCTTGGTGGAGCCGGTGTCGGTGACGACCGCGCCGGGCATGAGGGCGCTGCGGATGTCCTCCATCACCTCGCGCATGGCGAGGATCGGCGTGCTGATGATGACGAGCGAGGCGTCCTGCACGGCGGCGAGGGCGCTGTTCTCGCGCTTGTCGATGGCGTTGCGCCGCTCCGCGGCGCGCGCCCGTTGCGTATTGCGGTCGTGGCCGACGATCTCGATCGTCCTCTCGTCGGCCTGCTCGCGTAGCCCAAGGCCGATCGACGCCCCGATGAGCCCGGTCCCGATGATCGCAACGCGCGTCATGTCTCATCTCCATCGGCGCAGCCCCGTGAGGCGCGCCATCGTACCACCGCAGCCCAGCGCTGCCCTGCCTGCCCTCACCCATTCAGGATAGTCGCCCGGACGCCGGTCCGGCGGCGCACTCCCGGACACCGCCTCGGCTACCGGGCGAGGTCGGCCTCGATCAGCGCGGCGAGCTCGGCGTCCCCGCCCGCCGAGGCGTCGTGGTGGCCGCGCACGAGCTCGAGCACGCGCGGCCGCACGCCGAGCGTGGCAAGCACCTCGACGCCGCGCGCGGGGTGGTCGCGCTGTGCGGCCATGGCGAGGCGGAACCCGCGCCCGTCCGGCCGGGCGATGCGTTGGAGCAGCCGCGGCGTGAACATCGCGAGGAGCGTGTAGGCGACGCGCTCGTACAGGTACAGCGGCCCCTTGCCCACGTTGTGCAAGAGCGCGGCGACCAGCAGGTCGTCCGAGGGCGAGCCGTGCGTGCGCAGGTGCTGCATCACGTCCACCGCGTGGCGCTGCTCCCGGCCCTGCAGCCCGCGGAAGCAGCGCAACTCCTCGGGGCCGAGGAGCGCCTCGACTGCTCGTGCCTCCTCGGGAGTGAGGCGGCGGAAGCCGCGGAAGAAGCGCCGGACGTGCGCGGCGAGGTCAGACCACACGCAGGTCGGCGCTCTCGACGAAGACGCGCAGCAGGAAGTCGATCGCCGGCCCCATCACGTCGAACAGCAGGGACGGGCCGCCGATGAAGGGCAGGAGGATCAGCACCAGCAGCGCGCCCGGCATCCACGGCTCCAGGCGCGCGACCGGCCGCGCGAGGTGCTCTGGCAGCACGCCGATGGCGACGCGGAACCCGTCGAGCGGCGCGAGCGGGATGAGGTTGAAGACGGCGAGGATGACGTTGAGCAGCACGACCGTGCCCAGGAACAGCCCGATGAGGTGGTCGGGCGAGTCGGTCCACACTCGCGCCCAGTAGTCGGCCGCCGAGGGCGGGACGAACGGGTGGAAGAACGGCACGTACTGGAGCTTGATGGCCAGTCCCGCCAGGAACGCCACCACCAGGTTCGTCGCTGGCCCCGCGAGCGCGATCAGCGCCGTGTCGCGGCCCGAGCTCGGGCCGATCGGCACCGGCTTCGCCCACCCGAAGCCGACGATGAAGATCAGCGCCGAGCCGAGCGGGTCGAGGTGACGCAGCGGGTTGAGCGAGAGCCTCCCGTAGCGCCTCGGCGTCTTGTCGCCGAGCGAGTCGGCCACGTAGGCGTGGGCGACCTCGTGGAAGACGAGCCCGACCAGCAGCGACGCTGTGAAGGCTGCGATCAGGATGAGGAAGGCGAGCGGCGACTCGGTGATGACGGCCAGATAGCGGAAGATCACCCTTCCAGCTTAGCAAAGCGCCGCCTGTGCGCCGCTCCGAGGTGGCCTCGCGGTGGCGGCCATGCGTTGACACCCCTTTCGAGGCGTCTATCGTGGAAGCCGGGCGGCCTGCCCTGGCGGGGAGCGGGCCGGTGAGCCGCCATGACCGATTCCCGCCGCCTGATCCGGGCCGTCGCAGTCATCGCCGCGCTCGGCGTCGTGCTCGCCGCGGGGTGGTTCCTGCTCCCCGGCCGCGACGGCGACGACGCTCCCGACGCCACGTACCGGCTGGTCTTCGCCGAGTTCGGGCTCCTGACCGACCGCGTCTACGTCGCCACGCCCGACGCGCCCGAGGAGCGCACGCTCGTGGCGAGCGTCGCGCACGCGCGAGGCTGGGCGCTCACCCCCGCGCCCGCCATGGCCGGCGACCTCACCGCGTTCACCGTCCTGCCGCCGGAGGCGCAGCCGCGCCGCGACTCGCCCGCCGAGCTGTGGCTCCTCGACGTGCGCAGCGGCGCGCTGACGCGCCTCGCCGGCGACGCCGACCTGCTCGCCGCGCCGGTCTTCGACCCCGACGGCGCGGCGCTGCTCTATCGCCGCACGCGCGCCGACGGCTCCCAGCAGCTCGTGCGCGTCGAGATCGAGACGCGGGCGCGCCGCCCGCTGTATGGCGTCTCGACGCAGTTCGGCGTCTACCCCGTTGCGCTCGAGGCCGACGGCACGGCGCTCTACGTCGAACTCTCGACGCGCGGCACGGAGCTGTACCGCGTGCGCGAGGGCGTCGAGCCCACGTTCGTGGCGCACGCCTCGGAACACATCGCGCGTGACTGGGCGCTCTCCCCGGACCGCACGTCGCTCGCCTACCTCGCGCCCGAGGTCTCGGCCGAGCGTGTCGTACACCGCGCGCACGTGGTGCCGCTCACCTCCGGCGGCGAGGCGCGCCCGGCGTCGCCGGAGGTGCCCGGCGCCGTGCTCTCCGAGCAGTTCTCGCCGGCGTGGACCCCGGACGGCCGCGGCCTGACCGTGGGCGTCGAGGCGTTCCCGGACATCAACGCCCCAGCCGCCACGCTCACCCTCGGCGGCTCCGGCGACGCGGATGGCATCCCGAGTGTGTTGCCGGCGCCCGCGCAGGGGTTCGATGTGCCCCTCGGGTGGAGCCCGGACGGGCGTTACCTGGCCGTGCGCAGCTTCGACGGGCGCGACGCGGCCGAGCCGGGAAGCGAGTCGCTGGTCGTGATCGCCGTCGGTGGCGAGCGCGTGACCGTGGCCGGGGAGTCCGAGCTGATCTTCATCGGGTGGCTGCGCGATGCCTAGCCGCGCGCTCGCGTTGCGCGGCGGGGGCCTCGCGCTCCTCGTGCTCGCCGTCGCGTGGCTGGCGCTCGGGCTCGGGCCGGGGGCGCGTGACGCACTGGGGTGCGCGTTCCTCCGCCACCCCCACACGTACGAGGCCGACCGGGCGCGAGCGACGTACCTCGCCGCCATCGAGGCGGCCTCGGTCGATGCGCTGTTCCCGGGCGACCTGACCTTCGGCTTGCCGCTGATAGAGAGCGGGACGCGCGCGAACCGCTCAGCCGGGTCGACGCGCCGGATACCTGCCACGCTGCTCAAGGCGATCGCGTGGATCGAGTCGAACATGACGATGGCGTCGCGGTCGGTGACGTTCCACTCGGAGGGCGACGCGCTGGTCTCGTTCGACTGCGGGCACGGCATCATGCAGATCACCACGGGGATGACCGTCCCGCTCGGCAGCGGGCAGCAGCCGACCAACGGGCAGGTCAGCATCGCCACGCACTACGCGAACAACATCGCGCGAGGCGCGGCGATCCTCGCCGACAAGTGGAACCGCGCGCCCGAGGAGCGGCCCATCGCGGGCACCGACACGAACGGCGACCCGGCGCTGATCGAGAACTGGTACTTCGCCGTGTGGTCCTACAACGGCTTCACCGGGCCGGGCTCGCGGATGTCGAACCACCCCGCCGACCCCGGCTTTGGGTCGTGGCCGCGCCCGGCCTATTCCTGCGACGGGCAGCAGGCTCGCAACCGCTACCCGTACCAGGAGCTCGTGTGGGGCTGCATGGCGTCGCCGCCGGTGCTGTCCGGCCAGCCGGTGTGGGACGCCGTGCCCGCGACCCTCCCGGACCTCACCGACCCCCGCTACTTCGCAGCCCTGTCGCCCTCGACGTTCTCGTTCCCGCACGCCGGCATGGACATGCCGACCCCCCAGCCGGCCCACGAGGACGCCGTGCCCGACATCGCCGCGAACTACCGTGCGCAGGCCCTCGGCAACCCCCTGCTCCACGTCGAGGCGCCGCGGATCGTGCTGCGCACGGACGGACCGCCCACCGAGG
>DAOULE010000130.1:0-10518 GCA_034420575.1 Dehalococcoidia bacterium | reverse complement strand
GAGACCGGCCCCTCGTCCGGCGCTGGCGGCCGGCGCGGCGCGCGCCGTGTACCGCCCGAGGCAGCTCGAGCCGGGGGCGCCGCAGCAGGGGGCGGCTCTGCGCGGGGCTGTGGCGGCTGGGGCTGGCTGCGGGGCTGCCGGGCGCGCGGCTGCCGCTCCGGCGGCGCCTCGCGAGCCGGGGCCGTCACGGGCGCCGGGGCAGCGGCCGGCGCGGGTTGCGCGAGCGCGTCGCGCTCGGCGGGCAGGCCGACCGCGTGCGCGGCGAAGGCGATCTCCGCCGGCAGCGCGTCGTAGTTGTCGCCCGCGAAGTCGATCTCGCCGAGGGCGCTCAGCGCCGCGACGATGTCCGAGGCGCTCGCGGACTCGGCGAGCGGCGTGAGTTCGGCGAGCTGGCCGTCGGAGAGCTCCAGCTCCTCGCGCGCCCCGGCGCGCAGCATGAGCAGTGTGCGCAGCGTCTGCACGACCTCGCGCACGAACGCCCGCACCTCGATGCCATCGTCGCGTACTGCGGCGAGCAGCGCGAGGCCCGCGGGCAGGTCGCGCTCGACGGCGGCACGCGCGAGCTGTGCGGCGCGGTCGTCGACGACGAGTCCGAGACCTCGCTGCACCGCCTCGATGTCGAGCGAGCGGCCGTGGTAGGCGGCGAGCTGGTCGAGCAGGTTCACGGCGTCGCGCAGCGAGCCGCCCGCCTGCCGCGCGATCAACTCCATGCCGCCGTCGGCGACCTCGATGCCCTCGCGGGCGGCGATCATGTGGAGCTGTTCCACCGTGGGAGCGAGGGCGATCCGGCGGAAGTCGAAGCGCTGGCAGCGCGAGCTGATGGTCGGCGGGATGCGGTGTGGCTCGGTGGTGGCCAGCACGAAGATGACGTGGCCGGGCGGCTCCTCGAGCGTCTTCAGCAGCGCGTTGAACGCCGCGTCGGTGAGCATGTGCACCTCGTCGACGAGGTAGACCTTGTAGCTCGCCGCATTCGGCGCGTAGCCGACGCTCTCGCGGAGCGCGCGCACCTCGTCGATGCCGCGGTTCGAGGCAGCGTCGAGCTCGATGAGGTCGAGCGCGCGGCCCTCGCCGAAGGCGCGGCACGACTCGCAGGCGCCGTCGGGCTCGCCGCCGACGGGCGCGAGGCAGTTCACGGCCTTCGCGAGGATGCGGCCGGTGCTGGTCTTGCCGGTGCCGCGCGGGCCGGTGAAGAGGTAGGCGTGCGCGGGCGTGCCAGCAGCCACGGCGTTGCGCAGCGTGCTGGTGATCGGGTCCTGTCCGGCGACGTCGCCGAACGACGCCGGACGCCACTTGCGGTAGAGGACTTCCTGGCTCACGGACACCCCATGGCCCGCCGGGGGAGCGCGACGGGGCCGCATGGCGCAGTGTACCAGCGCCTCGACGCGCCCGCCGCCGTGGAGGGTGATCGGAGTTGGCGCGGGGGTGAGCTATCTGGACGCGGCGATCAGCGGACGTGGTCCTCCTGACCGTGCCCGCCCGCCGCGTGGATGCCCGGACCGAGCAGCGCCTCCTCGCGCTCCCCCATCGCGAGCGCGTCCGAGGGCTCCTCGTGGTCGTAGCCGAGGAGGTGCAGGACGGCATGCAGGACGACGTGCCGCAACTCCTCCTCGAACGTCAGCCCCGCGTCGGCGGCCTGGCGCCGCACGCTGCCGACGGAGACGGCGATGTCGCCGAGGTACGGCACTTCTTCGTCCTCGCCGACCGGGAACACGTCGCCGGCGTCTGCGGGGAACGCGAGCACGTCGGTCGGCATGTCGAGGCCGCGGTGCTCGCGGTTGAGGCGGAACAGCATCTCGTCGCCGGCGAGCAGCAGCGACACCGCAGCATCCTCGACGCCGTCGGCCGCGAGCGCCTGCTCGACGAAGGCAACGAGGGGGTCGGGGTCGACGGTCCGCGCGATGCCGTCGAGCTCGACGGAGATCTCGTAGGTCATGGACTCAGCCTACGCCGACGGAGCGCGGGCTACAGCAGGTTCTCGGCTGCCCGCTGCGCCGCCCGCAGCAGCGGCGACGGCCACAGGCCGAAGTACAGCACGCCGAGGGCGGCGAGGCCGAGCAGGCCTTGCACCGGCGCGGAAGCTCGGAACGGCGTCTCGTCGACCGGTTCGTCGAGCACCATCGTGCGCGCCCAGCGCAGGTAGTAGAACGCTGATATCGCCGAGTTGAGCACCGCCACCGCGACCAGCACGACCATCCAGTCGATGCCCGTCTGGACGGCGCTGTTGAAGACGTAGAGCTTGGCGAGGAATCCCGCCGTTGGTGGGATGCCCGTCAGCGAGAGCAGGCATAAGAGCAGCACCACCGCCACCGCCGGTGACCGCTTCAGCAGCCCGGCGTAGTCGGCGAGCCGCTCGGAGCCGATGCGCTCCGAGACTACGATCACGCAGAAGAACGCGCCGAGGTTCGTCGCCGCGTAGGTTGCGAGGAAGAACAGCACGGCCGACGGCCCCGCTGCCCCACTCGCCGCGACCGCTGCGAGCCCGACGGCGACGTTGCCGGCCTGCGCGATCGAGGAGTACGCGAGCAGACGCTTCACGTTCGTCTGGAGGATCGCGGCGGCGTTCCCAAACGTCATCGAGGCGCCGGCGAGCACGGCGAACAGCGCTGCCCAGTTCTCGCTGATGAACGTCTCGCTGCCGCCGAGGCCGGTGTAGAAGAGGCGCAGCGCGACCGCGAAGCCCGCGGCCTTCGAGGCGACCGACAGGAAGCTCGTGACCGTCGTCGGGGCGCCCTCGTAGACGTCGGGGACCCACGCCTGGAACGGGGCGATCGACATCTTGAAGCCGAGCCCAGCGGCCACGAGCACGAAGCCGAGGATCAGCGCCAGCTCGGTGCCCTGCGAGTTCGTGCCGACGAACGTCGCGATGCCGGCGAGCGAGGTGGTCCCGGAGAGGCCGAAGAGGAACGCGAAGCCGTAGAGCAGCACGGCCGCGGCGATGGCGCCCGAGAGCAGGTACTTCAGCCCCGCCTCGGACGAACGGTCGTCGCGCGCGATCCCGGCGAGCACGAACTGCGAGACCGACGTGGTCTCGAGGAACACGAAGATCGCGATCAGGTCCTGCGCCTGTGCGAGCAGCACCATCGAGCCGGCGGACGTGAGCAGCAGCGCGAAGAACTCGGGGCGCGGCTCCTCGCGGGACAGCCCCTCGACCGTCGCGATCACGACCGCGGCGGTCACGCCGATGAGCAGGAAGGTGAAGAACAGCGCGAACTCGTCGACGACCACCGCGCCTGCGACCGCGGGGCCGCTCGTGCCCGCGACGACCTGCCAGACCGCCCACGCGAACCCGACGAGGAGCGTGAGCAGCGTGAGCGCGAGGACCGGCGCGCGGCCGGGGCGGACCAGGTCCGCTCCCATGACGACGCCCGCGCCGAGCAGCAGCGCGAACGCCGGGCCGATGTGGTGGATCTGATCGAACCAGTTCATACGGCCGCCTGCACCAGCAGCGCGATGGGCTCGACGCCGCTCTCAACCACGTCGGTCAGCAGTCTCGGGTAGACGCCGACGCCGATGATGAAGATGAGCATGGCGGCCATCGCCGCGTACTCCCACCACTCCTCGGCGTCGGTGAGGCCGGACCAGCGTTCGTCGGGCGGGCCGGTGAAGACGCGCTGCACGGCCCAGAGGATGTAGCCCGCGGCCAGCACCACGCCGAAGACCCCGAAGATCGTCGCGGCGGGGTGCGCCTGGATCGTCCCCGCGAAGACGGTGAACTCGGCGACGAAGCCGCTCAGCGCCGGCAGGCCGAGCGAGGCGAGGCCGGCGACGATCATGACCACGCCGAGGATCGGCATGCGGTGCAGCAGCCCGCTCATGTCGGAGATCTGCCGCGTGTGCGTGCGGTCGTAGATGAGCCCGACGACGATGAAGAGCAGGCCGGTGATGGTGCCGTGCGTGAACATCTGCAGCGCCGCGCCCGAAAGCCCCACGGCGCCCAGCGCCGAGACGCCGAGCAGCACGTACCCCATATGCGAGACGGACGAGTAGGCCACCAGCCGCTTCAGGTCGCGCTGCTGCAGCGTGAGGATCGCCCCCCAGATGATGGACGCGGCCGCGATGATCGCGAGGATCACGCCGAAGTCGCGCGCCTGGTCCGGCATGATCGGCAGAGCGATGCGCAGGATGCCGTAGCCGCCCATCTTCAGCAGCACGCCGGCGAGCATCACCGACACCGCCGTCGGCGCATCAGTGTGGGCGTCCGGGAGCCAGGTGTGGACGGGTATGACCGGCAGCTTCACCAGGAACGCCGCCATCACCAGCCAGAACACGATCGACAGCGGGATCACGGCGTCGGTCGGCCGGCCCGCCTCGGTGGCGAGCACGGCGATGTCGAAGGTCCCGGCGGTCAGCCCCAGCACGAGGAAGCCGACGAGCATGAACGCCGAGCCGCCCATGGTGAAGAGCAGGAACTTCATCGCGCTGTAGCGCGGGCGCCCCGATCCCCAGATCGAGATCAGCATGTACATCGGGAGCAACTCGAGCTCCCAGAAGAAGAAGAACTGCACGAGGTCGAGCGAGAGGAAGACGCCCGCCACGGCGGTCTCGAGGACGAGCAGCCACGCGAAGTACTGCTTCGGCCGCAGGTCGATGTTCCACGACACGAGCACGGCGGCGAGCGAGAGCAGGCCCGTCAGCAGCACCAGCGGCGCGGACAGCCCGTCGACGCCGAGCGCGTACTGCACGGTGAACCCGGTGTCACCGCCCTGGATCCACTCGAAGCGGTCGACGAACTGGTAGCCCGGGTTGTCCGGGTCGAAGCGGATGAAGATCGCGATCGACATGATGAACGTCAGCACGCTGTAGAAGAGCGCGACCCAGCGGGCGTTGCCCTCGCTGTCGCGTGGCAGCGTCAGCACCGTCAGTGCCCCGACGAGCGGCAGCAGCAGGAATACCGACAGCATCTAGCGCTCCAGTACGTCCGTGCCGAGGACAGCGATGATCACCATCGCGATCACGACCCCCGCGAGGAAGAGTGAGGTGTAGCCCTGCACGTAGCCGGCCTCGACGCGCCGCATCGCGTCGCCGGCCCGGCGCACGCTCTCGGCGAACTGGTCGACGGCGAAGTCGATGATGTAGGTGTCGACGAGCTGCGCGGCGCGCTGAATCACGCCGTTGAGGATCCAGCGCACGATCACCGTCTCGGCAATGAAGTCGAGGTAGTACTTCGCCTCGACGACCATCGGCAGCGGGCCGAGGCGTCCGCGCACCTCGGACGCGGACGGGCGGCCGTAGTGGTAGATGGCCGCCGCGGCGCCGATGCCGCCGAAGGCCATCACGAGCGAGACGGCGACGATGCCGCCGTAGATGTCCGGCGCGCCGTGGCGCAGCTCCGCCGGCAGCGCCCCCTCGACGAGGTGCGAGAAGCCGCCGCCGAGGTTGAAGAAGCCGGCGATGACCGCCGGGACGGCCAGGATGAGCAGCGGGAGCGCCATCGAGCGCGGGGACTCGTGCGGCTCGCCGTGGATCTCGGCGTCGGCGTGCTCCGGCTCCTCGCCGCCCTGGTACTGGCCCCAGAACGTCATGAAGATCGCCCGGAACATGTAGAGCGCGGTCATGCCCGCGACGAGCGCACCGACGACGAACAGCACCTTCTCGTGCTTCCACGCGTCGAGCAGGATCTCGTCCTTGCTCCAGAAGCCCGCCAGCGGGAACACCCCGGCCAGCGAGAGCGAGCCGATCACGAACGTCCAGTAGGTGATCGGCATATAGCCGCGCAGCCCGCCCATGCGCCGCATATCGAAGGTATGCGTCGCGTGGTTCACCGAGCCCGCGCCGAGGAACAGCAGCGCCTTGAAGAATGCGTGCGTGAAGAGGTGGAAGATTGCCGCGACGAAGCCAAAGACGCCCAGCGCCATCACCATGTAGCCGATCTGCGAGATCGTCGAGTACGCCAGCACGCGCTTGATGTCCGTCTGCACGAGGCCGAGCGAGGCCGCGAGGAGCGCCGTGAACCCGCCGGTGTACGCGACCACGTCGAGCACCTGCGCCGGGGCTGCCTCGAAGCTCGGGAAGAAGCGCGCGATCAGGTAGACGCCTGCCACGACCATCGTCGCGGCGTGGATGAGCGCGGAGACCGGGGTGGGGCCCTCCATCGCGTCGGGCAGCCAGATGTGCAGCGGGAACTGCGCGGACTTGCCGACCGCGCCCGAGAACAGGCCGAGCGTGAAGCCGGTGAGCACGGCGGCGCCGATGCCCCCGGCGACGGCAAGCTCGTTGATGGCGGCGATGTCGAGCAGGCCGGTCTTCGACCAGATCAGGATCACGGCAAGCAGGAACGCGAAGTCGCCGAACCTCGTGACGATGAACGCCTTCTTCGCCGCCGCGGCCGCCGACGGCCGGTCGAACCAGAACCCGATCAGCAGGTACGAGGCGAGCCCGACCAGCTCCCAGTGCACGAACAACTGGAGCAGGCTCGATGCGAGCACGAGCCCGAGCATCGCCGCCGTGAACAGCGACATCGACGCGAAGTAGCGCGCGTACCCGCTGTCGCCGTGCATGTAGCCGACCGAGTAGATCTGGACGAGCAGCGAGACGCTGGTGACGACGAAGACCATGATCCCGGCCAGGCCGTCGATGTGGACGCCCATCGTGACGTTGAGGTCGAAGAGCGTGACCCACCTGTGCGCCGCGAAGCCGAGCGACTCACCGTCGTTGCCGATGGCGCTGTCGAGCGCCCAGACAGACGCGAGCCACGCGATGCCGATGGCGGCGATCGTGATGCGGCCGGCCCACTCGTCCTGGAACCACGGCGCGCGATGCAGCGCCACGATCGTGACGAACGAGAGCACCGGGGCGAAGTAGATCGCCCAGACGGCGGCTTCAGGGATCGTCCCGAGGATCATGCGGCGGCCTCACTCGCGTGCATGCGCATCCCGCGACTCAAATCTTGTTCAGCACTTCGCGCGCCACGTGTGTCTTGCCATCGGGCACCCACAGCTCCCGCGGGTCCGACATCGCGCCGATCTCGAGGGGTGGGACGATGCGGACCGAGACGGCCTCGGTCGTGAACAGCTCCCACCACGTCGAGGCGGCGTAGCCGTCGGGCACGTCCATGAACTTCACCCACATCGTGCGCGCCCCCCTACCACCGCAGCAGGTTGATGCGATCGAGGTCCACGGTCTCGCGGCGGCGGTAGATCAGCACCGACAGCGCCAGCGCCACGGCCGCCTCGGCCGCAGCGACGGTGAGCACGAACACCACGAAGACGTGGCCGTCCAATGGCTCGTCCTTCACCGCGAAGGCGGCCGAGAAGCGCGAGAACGAGAGGAACGAGAGGTTGACCGCGTTCAGCATCAGCTCGATGCCCATCAGCACCGCGATCGCGTTGCGCTTCGCCAGCGCAATGGCGATGCCGACGCCGAACAGCAGGCCGGAGACGGTCAGATAGTGGACGAGGTCGACGCTCATGCGGGCTCATCCTCCCGCACGAGCACGATCGCCCCGATCAGCGCCGCGAGCAGCAGCACCGAGGCAATCTCGAACGCCAGCACGTACTTGCCGACGAGCAGGTCGCCGATGACGTTGGCGGTCGTCGCGAAGTCGCGCTCGGCGAGCAGGCGGCCGGAGACCGTACTCCACTCGACGTCGACGGCCACGAAGGCGACGGTCACGGCCACGGCGGCGCCGATCGCGACGCCCGGCACGAGGTAGAGGCCGTTGCCGTTGTTGCGCCCGGCGAGGGGCGCGAGCATGACGGCGAAGACGATCAGCACCGGGATCGCGCCCGCGTAGATCAGGATCTGCGCGATCGCGATGAAGTCGCCCGAGAGCGTCAGGAACAGCCCGGCCGTCGCCACGAACGAGAGCACGAGAAACGCGAGCGCCCGGATCAGGTCGCTCGCGAGGAACACGCCGATGGCTCCTCCGATCGCGATGGCGGAGAGCAGGTAGAAGGCGACGATGATGCCCAGGGATTCCATCTAGGTCGCGGTCCCCATTCGCTGTGCCGCCTCGAGGCCGCCGACCTGCTGCGCCAGCTCGGCGCGGCGCGGCCCGCCGGCGTCGGGCTGGTAGCCGATGCGGCGCGCCCAGTCGCGGAAGAGGATGTACGCGGCGCCCCAGTTCACGATGGTGAAAAGCCCGAGGCTCACCAGCCCCGGCACGTCCCAGCGCGCCAGCAGCGACGCCTGGACGGCGACGATGAGCAGGTTGAAGAGCGAGAGCGGGATGAGGTACTGCCACGCGAAGCGCATCAGCTGGTCCAGCCGGAAGCGCGGCAGCGTGCCTCGCAGCCACACGAGCACGAAGTACGCGCCGGACAGCTTCACGAACAGGATCAGGTAGCCGGGAATCCACTCCTCGAGGCCGAACGCCGACCACCCGCCGAGGAAGAACGTGGCGACGAGGGTCGCGACGAGCAGCGCGTTGCCGAGCTCCACGGCGTAGAACAGCCCGAACTTCATCCCCGAGTACTCGGTGTGGAACCCCGCCACGATCTCCGACTCCGCCTCGGCGATGTCGTTGGGCGTGCGGTTCAGCTCGGCGGTCGAGGAGAAGAAGTACGTCAGCATCGCGATCGGCAGGAGTGCGGCGAGCCACAGGTTGTGGTCGGCCTGCCACTGCACGATCTCGGAGAGCTGCATCGAGCCGGTGATGAGCACCACCGAGAGCAGCGCGATCGAGAGCGGGATCTCGTACGAGATCATCATCGCCACGGTCCGCATCGAGCCGAGCAGCGCGTAGTGGTTGTTCGACGCCCAGCCTGCGAGGAACACCGCGAGGGTGGTAAGCGAGCTGACGGCGATGAGGTAGAGCACCCCGACGTTGATATCGAGGTACGCCATCTTCGGCGCCCACGGCACCGGGCCCCACGCCGTCATCATCGGGATGAAGATGATGGCCGGTGGCAGCAGGAAGAGGATGCGGTCCGCGCCGTCGGGCGTGAGCACCTCCTTCTGGATGAGCTTCACGGCGTCGGCGACCGGCTGCAGCAGCCCGTAGGGGCCGACGCGGTTCGGCCCGCGCCGGATCTGCATCCGCCCGATCAGCCGCCGCTCGATCCAGATGAGCGCGAGCAGCGCGCCGCCGATGAACGACAGGATGCCGATCGCCCCGAGCAGGGCGCCGACGGCGTATGAAATCCAGTGCTGCCCGACGATGTCGTCGAGGAACGCCGGCTGGTCGTCGTTGATGTTGTCGAGCTGGAGCTTCAGCTCCTCGACGGCGATGCCGAGGTCGCGGATGTCGTACCACTGGCCGTCAAGCCGGCCGTCGATGACGACGTAGCCGATGGCGGCGTTGACCGCGAGGAACCCGAGCGCGAAGACCGCGCCGACGATCATGAGCGCGAGCGGCACGCGCGCTGCCGGCTTCCTGCGGCCTTCCCGCAGGGTCGCGCTCACCGGTCGATCTCCCCGACCACGATGTCGACGGAGCCGAGCGCCACGATGGCGTCCGGCAGCGACGAGCCCACCGCCATCTCGCGCAGCAGCGAGAGGTTGATCAGTGAGGGCGCGCGGACGTGGAAGCGGAACGGCGCCGAGCCGCCGTCGGAGACCACGTAGAAGCCGAGCTCACCGCGCGGGCCCTCGACGCGCCCGTATGCCTCGCCGGGGTCGGGACGCAGCGCCAGCGGGGTGTCGGTCTTGTGCGGCCCTGCCGGGAGGGCGTCGAGCGCCTGCCGGATGATGTGCGTGGACTGCCGGACCTCCTCGAGGCGCACGAGGAAGCGGTCATACGCGTCGCCGTTGCGGCCCACGGGGATGTCGAACTCCATGCGGTCGTAGACGCAGTAAGGCTCGGCCCTGCGCAGGTCCCACGGGACGCCCGAGCCGCGCAGCATCGGGCCGCTCAGCGAGCCGTTGATGGCGTCCTCGGCGGTGATGGTGCCGACGCCGCGGCTGCGGGCGAGCAGGATCTCGTTGTCGATCAGCAGCTCGGCGTACTCGTCGATGCGCTCCGGCATCTCGTCGATGAGCGAGTTGATGGCCGGGAAGAACTCCGGCGGCGGGTCGAAGGCGACGCCGCCGATGCGCATATAGTTCGTGGTCAGGCGCGCGCCGCCGGTCATCTCGAAGAGGTCGAGGATGCGCTCGCGCTCGCGGAACATGTACATCAGCGGGGTCTGCCACGCGCCCGCGTCGTTGACGAACGTGCCGTTCGCCATCGAATGGCTGGCGATGCGCTGCAGCTCGGCGAAGATCACGCGCAGGTACGACGCCCGCTCCGGCACCTCGACACCCGCGAGGCGCTCGACGGCGAGGCAGTAGCCGAGGTTGCCGCTCATGGCCGCGAGGTAGTCGGCGCGGTCGGTGAACGGGATGTTCTGCGTGTAGGTCCGCTCCTCGGCCAGCTTCTCCATCGAGCGATGGAGGTAGCCGACGACCATGTCCATGTCCTGGATGCGCTCGCCGTCCATGACGACGCGCAAGCGGAACACGCCGTGCGTCGAGGGGTGCTGCGGCCCGATGTTGAGGACGTAGGGCTCTGTCGCGGTGGTCATCGCGCCTGCACCCCCGGCTCCTCGAACGGGAACTTGGGCAGACCGGGGTGGTGGTCCGGGATCTGGAGGAAGTCCT
>DAOULE010000129.1:0-15153 GCA_034420575.1 Dehalococcoidia bacterium | reverse complement strand
CAGCTCTCGACCCTCCACTACTCGGTGCAGGACGACGGCATCTACATCGGCGTCGCGCGCAACTCGGCGAAGTGGCACAACGTGGGGCGGCAGCCCCGCGTGGCGCTGCTCGTGAACGAGGGCCGCGCGCAGGTCGTGATCTACGGGACCGCCGAGCAGGTCGGCGAGGACCCGGAGCGCATCGACCGCTACCGCGTGCACCGCACCCAGACCCACGGCAAGGGTGGCGAGCTGGGCCTGCCGCAGGAGGGCGACGCCTTCCGCGAGATGATCGACGCCGGGAACCGCGCGATGCTGCGTATCACACCGGAGCGCGTGCTCAAGAACGACTGAGCCTCGGTCACGTCGAGGTGGGCGCGGGCGTTCCCGCGGGCCGCTACGCCTCTGGTGCCGGCCGTGCGCCGCCCTGTCCGCCAGCGCCCGCCGACTGCAGGTAGCCCTGCACGAGCGCGGCGATGCGCCCTCGCTCGAGGCTGGCGGCGGCGCGGATCGACGCGCCGTCCGTCGCCGACTCCGCCCCTGTAGCGAGCATCGGCAAGGCGATGTCCACGCGTGAGTCGCCGCCGAGCCGCAGCAGCGGCTCGGCGATCGTCCAGCCCGAGCACCCCGGGTGCCTCGAGGGCTCGCGCGCGACGCGCGTGGCCCAGTCGAGCGCGCGCTCACGGATGTCATAGTGCGAGAACAGCCGGTAGTCGGGGTCCCACCAGTCGCGCTCGAAGCAGCCTGGCGACCAGTCGATGGGGAGCGGCCGGTCGTCGCCGGTGAGCGGGTCGAGGGCGACAAGCCAGAGCGCCGCGCCGAGGGCGAGGGGGGTGGTGTGGTAGTTACCGCCGCCCTCGGTCGTCCACGTGAGGGCATGCGCCGTCGCCATCGCCTGCGAGACGCGCGCGTCGACGCCGAGCCCGGCCGCCATGAGCGTGCGTGTGACCACGACGTGCGCGATCAGCCGCGCCTCCTCGTCGGAGGCGCTTGCCTCACCCGTGGGCAGGGTGAGCGATGCGTCGACGTCCGGTGCGAAGCACGCAAACGTCGTCGACACGCCGCAGTCGTGGCCCGGCGCGCCGGGCTGCCCGAACGCTTCGAGCAGCGCGTCGAGCTCGTCGGGGTCGTCGACCGCGCCGCTGTCGCGGGCGGCGGGCCAGAGCCTCAGCGCGGCGTCGAGGACGGGAGTGTCTGACACGCCCGCGACGCTACGAACGGCCTCCGGCAGTGTCAACGCGCGCCGTGGCCCCGTCGCCCACCGCCCCATACGATGGGCTCCATGCCGCGCCTCCCGCACGCTGCGACCATTCGCCACGCGCGAGGAGCCCTCGTCGGCCTCGCACTGCTGGCGCTCGCTGCGGCCGCGTGCGGCGGAGGCCCGTCGGACTCGGGCGACGTCACCATAACGCTGATCACCCCGACCGCCACGGCTGCGGCAACCCCCTCGACGCCGACGCCGACCGCGACCTCGGCACCTATGCCCACTGCCGCGCCGCCGCCCATGGCCACGCCGGCGCCCACTGCCACGGAGAGCGCGACCTCTACGCCCACGCCCGCGCCAGCGCCGCCGACCGCGACCCCCACCGAGGCGCCCACGGCCACGCCCGCTCCCACGCCAGCGCCAACCCCAGTTGGCACGTCGACCCCGGCGCCCGCTCCGGCGCCGACACCCACAGCCGCACCGCCTCCAAGCCCAACACCGCCGCCCGTCGAGCCCACGGCGACAACTGGCGCCCTCGCGATCGAGGAGCTTGGGGTCATCGAGTTCGTGCGAGGCGACGGGTCGGTCGTCGCATTGCCGGTGGAGGTGCCCCTGCGTTCCGAGTACAGCATCGGGCTGTCCGGCCGCTACGAGCTCGGGGAACGGGGGATGCTGTTCCACTACCCGGACGACGAGCGCGCGCGCCCGTTCTGGATGCGCAACACCCACTTCGACCTCGACATCGCCTTCGTCGGCGCCGACTTCGTGATCATCGACATCCAGCGCATGACGGCGGGGACCGAGGACTTGCACCGCCCGGACCGCGGCTACATGTACGCCGTCGAGGCGCCCGCTGGGTGGTACGAGGCGAACGGCATCGCGGTGGGCGACGCAATGCGGCTGACGTTCGAGTTGCCCGAGGAGTGAGCGTGCCTGCCTCGAGCGCAACGGGGCGTCGTATACTGCCGTCCGCGCATCAGGATGAGGAGCAGCGATGACCGGCGATCTGACCTTCGACCACAACGGCCAGCACGTGGAGGGCTACCTGTCCGAGCCCGAGGGCACACCCCGCGCGGGCGTGGTGGTGATCCAGGAGTGGTGGGGCCTCAACGACGACATCAAGGGCATCGCGGACCGCTTTGCCGCTGAGGGCTACATCGCCTTCGCCCCCGACCTCTACGACGGCGTGGTCTCCACCGAGCCCGACGAGGCACTGAAGCTGGCGATGGCGCTGGAGCGCGACATCGCCGGCCAGGTCGTCGACGCAGCCCTGAACTGGCTGAAGGCCGAGCACGGCGTCGCGAAGACTGGCTGCATCGGGTTCTGCATGGGCGGCGGCCTGACCCTCGCGGCGGCGATGCGGCCGACCTCGAACGTCGACGCGGTCCACGTCTTCTACGGCGGCGGGATGCCGTCCGCCGAGGAGCTCGGGACGATCGCGTGCCCCGTCATGGGCTCGTACGGCGCGACGGACGAGAGCATCCCGGCCGCTGACGTCGACATGCTGCGCAGCACCCTCGAGGGCAGCGTGCCGACGGACATCGTGCTCTACGACGGCGCGGGCCACTCGTTCTTCAACGCGGGCGAGGCGTTCCACGCCGAGGCCGCCGCCGACGCGTGGGAGCGCACGCTCCAGTGGTTCGGAGACCACCTGGCGTAGCACCCTCGACCGAGACCTCAGGGCGGGGCGTCGCGAAGCGGCGCCCTGCTCGTACCACTCCCGCCCGATCACCTACCGGCAAGGGGCGCGCGGCAACGCGCGCCCTTCGGCGCGGCATATTACAAATGCGAACTAGCCATATCAGTTTCTCCAATGTAGTTTGTGTACGGCGAGAGCGAGTAGAGGGCACACACTCCCGTCTAAGTTATACTCCCACGTGGAGGTACGACGATGATCCATGTGGTAGGACCCAAGGGACAGGTAGTCATCGCGAAGGACATCCGCGCTCAACTGGGCGTGGAGCGTGGCTGGATTGCCCTTCAACGCATCGTGGATGACCACGTCGAGATCCGCCTTCTTCCGCCCGAGCACCGCGATTCGCTCAAGGGCCGCCTCGCCCCGCACACCACGGCACGTGTCGCTCCGCAGGACTGGCCGGACGCTCGCGAGCAGGCCTGGGGCGAGGCGGCACGTGAGCGCGAGGCACCAGCCGCACCGTGACTGCGCTCCTGGACACCTCGGTCCTGGTTCGGTATCTGACGGGTGACCCGCCGGAAGCGGCGGATGCGAGCGCTCAGATCATCGATCGTGAACCTGATCTGCTGATCACGGATGTGGTCATCGCCGAGACGGCGTACGTGCTGACCTCCGTCTACGGCGTCCCGAGGGAACGAGCGGTAGACGCATTGGTCGACCTCCTGCGCAAGGCGAACATCGACACGTTCAGGTTGGACAAAGGCTTTGTGCTCGATGCGCTCCTGTTGTGCCGCCCGTCCCGGCGCGTCTCGGTCGCCGACGCCCTTGTGTGGGCAGCGGCACGGTCGCAGCCCGACACGGCTGTCTACACGCTCGATCAGCGATTCCCAGAGGCGGGCGTGGAGATCCTTCGGCCGCCGCTCGAAGCGCCATAGACTTCGAAATGACCCTCAACGACTCCCAGTTCCAGGGACAGCGCAGGCCCTCTGGCGCCTCGTGACGGCGCCCTGCTAGTACCACTCCCGCTCGATCACCGTCGACGCGTGGCGCGCGAGGGTGACGAGGATCCGCTCGTCCTGATCGTCGAACGGCTTGCCGTCGTCGCGGTCGGTCACGTAGAGCGAACCGCGCACGTGGCCCGCACTCCAGATCGGGACGCCGATCAGCGCCTCCATCTCCGGGTGGTGCGGCGGGAACCCGAACGCGCGAGGCGAGTGCTGAACGTTCTCGAACCGCACGGGCCGCCCGTCGGCGCGCAGTGAGCTGAGTGGGCCGTGCGCCTGCGGCGGCGTCCGCAGCCCGCGCAGGTCGGCAGCCGACAGGCCCGAGGTCACGAACCCCTGCGTCATGTCGTGCTCGTCGGTCACGGCGAGCGCGCCGTACTTCGCGCTCGTCATCTCGCGCGCGAGGTCCACCACGAGTTGGAGCGACTCGTCGGGGCGACGGCGCTCCGGGAGCCGCTTCACGCCGCGCGCGAGGGCGCGCAGGGCGCGCCGCTCCGGGTCACGTCGCAGGAGCCGGTCGGTCAGTCTCATCGTGCCTCGGCGGCAGCGTACCGCGCGTCCGCGGCACTGTGCCAGCGAGGTGCCGCGAGCGTGCTCAGCGCGGGTAGACCCGCAGCGTCCCATGGTCCACGGCGATGCCGACGCGGCCACCCGGCGTGGGCGGCACGTCCGGCGAGGCCCATCTCAAGTCCACATAACGCACGGAGGCGCCTTCGCCGATGGCGACCTCGAGCATGTGCAGCGGCCCCTCAGGCCGCCCACCGACGACCGTGCCGTGCGCGCCGGAGCCGCCGTCGGAGGCCGGCGGCACAGCCGACATCGTCGAGGGGTGTGCCATCGCCACGACGCGCCCACCGCTCGGGCCGCCGGACGCCTCGGTCGACCCGACGCCGTCCTCCTCGATGCGCCCGTCCCGCGCCACCCCGTCGACGACGGCCACCCAGCCCACCATCGAGGCGACCTCGGGGCTGTCGGGCTCGGCCAGCACGGTGCGCAGCGGCGCGGCCTGCAGGACGCGGCCAGCGTCGAGCACGACGAGGTCGTCGGCCAGCGCCTGCGCGTCGCGGAGGTCGTGGCTGACGAGCAGGGCGGTGGTCTCGAGGCGGTCGAGGAGCGAGCGCAGTTCACGCCGCAGCTCGCGCTTGCGCGCCTCGTCGAGCGCGCCGAGAGGTTCGTCGAGCAGGAGCACGGCGGGCTCGGGCGCGAGCGTGCGCGCGAGCCCCACCCGCTGGCGCTCGCCACCCGAGAGCGCGTCCACGCGCCGCCCGCCGAGGTCCTCGATGCCGACGAGCGCTAGTAGCTCGTCGACGCGGCGCTCGCGGCGGTCGCGAGGCCAGCGCGCCATGCGCAGGCCGAAGGCGATGTTGGCGCGCACGTCGAGGTGGGGGAACAGCGCGAGCTCCTGGAACATCAGCCCCACGCCCCGCCGGTGCGGCGCGCGGCCCAGCACGGAGGCGCCGTCGAGCAGCAGGTCGCCGCCCACGGGGCGCTCGAGGCCGGCGATGAGCCGCAGGATGGTGGTCTTGCCGCTGCCCGATGGCCCGAGGAGCGCCGCCACGCGCCCGTCGGCGACCTCGAAGCTCACGCCGTCAACGACGCGACGGGCGGCCTCGTAGCCGTGGGTGAGGTCGCGGACGGTGAGGGTGGCCACGGGGCGCTCAGAACTCGCCGATGTCGCGGTAGCGCACGCGCTCGATGAGCAGCAGGGCGGCGGCGGTGACGCTCATGAGGATCGTCGCCATCGCGAGCGCCTGCCCGAGGTTCGCGAGCCCCGGCCGTCCGAGCGAGGTGTAGATGGCGACGGGCAGCGTCGCGAACTCGCGGCGCTGCAGCACCGCCGTCGCGCCGAACTCGCCGAGCGAGACGACGAACGCGAACCCCGCTCCGACGAGGAGGGCGCGCCACGCCAGCGGCAACTCGACGTAACGCCAGACGGCGAGAGGCGACGCGCCGAGGACGCGGGCAGCCTCGGGCAGCCTGGGGTCGAGGGTGCGCAGCACGGCGAGCACCGCGCGCAGCACGAACGGGTACGCGATGAGCGCGTGTGCGATCACGATCAGCCACGGGGACCCGCGGAGGTCGACCGCTCCGCGGTTGAAGGTGATCAGGAACCCGAAGCCCAGCACGACCGCTGGCACGGCGAGCGGCGCCATGAGCAGCCCATCCGCGAGCGCGGCGAAACGACCTCGCGAGCGCGCGATCGCAGTGGCGGCGAGCGTGCCGAGCACGACGGCGATGAGCGCCGCGCCGCCCGCGAAGGTCACGCTCCAGCGCATCGCGTTGACCGGCTCGACGAACGAGAGTCGGCCCGAGTCCTCGAAGGCGCGCGCGAAGTTCGCCGCGGTCACGGCGCCGGCAGCGCCGACGGTGAACGCCCCGTGCATGAGCGCCGCGAGCGGCGCGACGATGAGCAGCACGAGCACCACCGCCACGCCCAGCGCCAGCCCGCGCTCGGTCCACGAGGTGTCGCGCAGCGGTCGCGCGCGCTCACTGCGCTGCGCTAGCGGTCGGGCGGTGCGCCGCTGGAGCAGGGAGTACACGCCGAGGACGGCGACGGTCGCCGCGATCTGCACCGTCGACAGCACCGCCGCCGCAGGAAGCTCGACCAGCCGGATCGCGAGGCGGTAGATGACCACCTCGAGCGTGTCGAGCCCCGGCCCGCCCAGCACGAGCACGACGCCGAACGAGGTGAACGAGAAGACGAAGACGAGCGCCGCCGCCGATGCGATCGCAGGGGCGAGCGCGGGCAGCGTCACCTCGCGCAGCGTTGCCCATCGCCCCGCGCCGAGCAGGCGAGCGGCCTCCTCGGTGCGGGGGTCGAGGTTCGCCCACACCCCGGCGACGAGGCGGATCACGATCGAGACGTTGTAGAAGACGTGCGCCGCGAGGATCGCCCAGAGCGTGCCGACGACCTCGACGGGCCCGAGGCCGAGCCACGCCAGCGCGTCGTTCAGCAGGCCGTCCGGGCCTGCGAGCTGCTGGAACGCGAGCGCGACGACGAGCGTCGGCAGCACGAACGGCACGGTGACGAGCGCCCTCGCCACCGCGCGGCCGGGGAAGCGGATGTGCGCGAACACGTACGCCGCGGGGAGTCCCACGAGCAGCGCTACGGCGGTCGAGGCGACGGCCTGCGCCGTCGTGAAGACGAGCCGCTCCCAGTAGTAGCCATCGCCGAGCACGTCCGCGATGGCGGCGGCGTCCGGGACGCCCTCGGGCGCGAGGCCGCGCCAGAGGATGGTCGCGAGCGGCCACAGCAGCAGCGGGGCGAGCAGGACGAGCACAGGGAGCGCCCACGGCCAGGCCCTCGGCCCGCCCGCGGGCGCAGCGGCCCCCGGAGCCCGCCCCGCGGGCGCCCTCGAACGCGGGGATACCCCACGGGGTTCGATCATCGACGCATGATCTCCGTCCACTCACGGATCCAGCGGTCGACGTCGTCGGCCGTGAACTCAAGCGAGGCGGTCTCCACCTCGACCTCGGCCCAGTCCCACCACTCGGGGAGTTCGAGGCCGCCGATCACCGGGTAGACGAACATCGTCTCGGGGATCTGCTGCTGGAACGCGTCGCTCAGCATGAAGTCGATGAACTTGCCAGCGAGGTCGGCGTTCTCGGTGCCATCGAGGACGGCGGCCGCCTCGACCTGGCGGAAGAGCGGGCCGGGGATGACGTTGCGCGTGGGCGGCTCCGTGAGCGGGTCCTCGGAGAAGAAGAACTCCGCAGCCGGGCTCGACGTGTACGAGACCACGAGCGGCCTGTCCCCGCCGTAGAGGCTGAAGTGCGTGTAGTAGGCGTCGCTCCAGCCCTGCTCCACGCGGACCTCGTTCGCGCGGAGGTCGCGCCAGAACTCTTGCCAGCGCCCCTCGCCGAAGTACGCGATCGTCGTCGCAAGGAACTGCAGGCCGGGTGACGACGTCGCCGGGTCCTCGACGACGAGCTTCCCGCGCCACTGCGGCTCCGTCAGCTCCTCGAGCGTCGAGGGCGGGTCGCCGGCGGCCGGGTCGAAGTTGAGGTTGACGAAGCCGTAGTCGATGGGCGTGAGCAGGAGGGAGTCGCCGAACTGCGCGCGGATGTCGGCCGGAATGTCGCCGCGGCGGCTCGACTCATACTCCTCGAACACCCCGACCGCGACGGCCCGGCTGTAGCTGAGGTTGTCGACGCCGAACAGGACATCGCCCTCCGGGTTGCCGGCGTTGAGGATGGCGCGGTTGACCACCTCGTTCGCGTCGCCCCCGGCGATCAACTCGACCTTCGCGTTGTGCTCCCGCTCGAACTGCTCGATCAGCCCCTCGCTCACGTCGAACGAGTCGTGGGTGATGACGGTGAGCGTGGTGGGGCCCGCGGGCTCGGGCGTGGCCGTGGGCGGGGGCGGCTCTGGCGGCTGCTCGGGCGCCTCGGCGTCGTCGGTGCAGGCGACGGCGAGGGCAGCGAGCAGGGCCGCGGCGACGAGGACGAGGCCGCGGACTAGTGGCAGGCGTCGTGCAGGCATCGGGCTCCTCCCATGCTGGGGAGACCGCTGCCTGTGTCCGTGGAGGTGAGTACTGGCAACTGAACCGCATCCCTACGCACGCATGAACGTGATCAGGTTCCAGGGGTTGGCGCTTCCTGCGCCTCTCAGCCCGGTTGGGCACCCCCAGCGGCCTCACTGGTTGCCGCGAGGCTCGCACCAGCGCGGCGACGCGTCAAGCGCCCAGGTCCGCCAGCGCGTCCGCAATCGCTCGCGCCAGGGCCCCCGGCGGCCTCGACGCATCGAGCGCGACCGCCGCGCCCTCAGCGTCCCGGACGGGCTCGAAGCGCTCGCGCTGCATCGCGTACACGTCCGCCGTCGCGTCTGAGGTGCGCAACGGGTCGTCCTCGCGTCCCGCGATCCGCGCGCGGGCGCTCGCTTCGTCGAGTTGCAGGTCGGCGATGAGGCAGGGCACGCCGCGTTCGGCGGCGAGGGCGCGAGCGGCCTCGCGCTCCGAGGTGTGTCCGTGCATCGCGTCGATGACGACGGCTCGCCCCGCATCGAGGTGCTCGCGGACGCGGCGACGTAGCTCCTCGTACGTCCGCTCGGTCATCTCCGGCGCGTAGAGCCCTACGCGGAACGCGTCGTCGGCCCGCTCGCGCGGGTCGATGCCCGCGAGTTGCTTGCGGACGATGTCGGACGAGACGTACGCGGCCCCGATGCGGCCCGCGAGTGTCCCGGCGACCGTCGACTTGCCCGTCGCGGGGAGCCCGCACATCACCACGACGGCCGGCTCGGCGCGCCGCTCGCTGTAACTTGCGGCGAGGCGGAAGAACCGCGTGGCTGAGTCGGCGAGCTCGGCGCGTTGCTCCTCGCCCACCTCGGGCGCGTGCGCGCCGATCGACTCGACCTTGCCGCGCACAAACGCGCGGAACGCGCGATGCAGCGGCTGCAGCACGCCCATCGTCTCGTCCCCGGCGGCGGCGATGTAGCGCCCTGCGATCTCGTCGCCGAGCTCCGGGTAGCCGAGCGCCTCGAGATCCATCGCGAGGAACGCGATGTCGTACCCCGCGTCGAGGTAGCGGAAGTGGTACCACTCGCTGAACTCGATGCAGTCCACGATCGCCAGGTCATCGGCGTCGTCGTCGAGGACGTAGACGTGGTCGGCGCGCAGGTCGCCGTGGCCCTCGATCACGCGCCCCCCAGCGAGCCGCGCGTCGAACAGCGCCGCCTCGCGCGCGAGCTGCGAGGCGACGAAGGCGCGCGTCGCAGCGGCGTCCTCGGGAGCCCACGTGTCGCCGATGAAGTGCTCGCACTCGCCGTACTCGCGCGTCCACCACGCGAGGTCGCCCGCAGCGCCGGCGAAGTCCGGGTCGTTCTCGACGACCTCGGCGGCCTCGTGGAAGGCGATCAGCCGCCGCACCACGTGCTCGGCGAGGCGAGGCGGGGCGAGGCCCGCGGGGAGCAGCTCGTGTAGCGTCCGGTCGTCGGGGAGCCGCCGCATCTGCACGCACCACTCCACCACCTCGGTCCCCGCGGGCGCGGGCTCGCCGGCCGGCAGCACGGCGATACGCCTGTCCGAGTAGCGCACGATCGGGCCGACGCCGAGGTACACGTCGGGCGCGAGCCGGCGGTTGAACCGCACCTCGGCGTGGCAGAACGCCTCGCGGCGCTCCGGCGCGACCTGGTCGATGAAGCCGAAGTCGACCGGCTTCTTGGTCTTGTAGACCACGTCCCCGGCGAGGAAGACGTACGAGACGTGCGTCTGGCGCAGCTCGACGTCCGGGGGCGGTGAGGGGTATGCGTCGGGGCGTAGCAGCGCGCGGACGTACTCTGGAAGCACCTCGCCGGGTGGAGCGTCGCCGGGCACGGGCTCAGGCGTAGATGTTGAGGCGGTCGCGCGTGAGCCGCTCGCCGAAGGTCTCGCGCAGCACGTCGAAGCGGTCGATGTCGACCTCGCTGACGAACGAGATCGCCTTGCCCTCGCGTCCCGCGCGGCCGGTGCGCCCGGTGCGGTGCACGTACTCCTCGGCGTTGTCGGCGGCGTCGTAGTTCACGACGTGCGTGATCTCCGGGATGTCGAGCCCGCGCGCCGCGACGTTCGTGGCGATGAGCAGGTCAAGCTGGCCGTCGCGGAAGCGCTGCACCACGCGGTCGCGCTTGCGCTGGTCCATGTCCCCGTGGAGCGCGCCGACGTGTACCCCGTCGCCCTGCAGCCGGTCGGCGAGGCGGTCGACGCCGCGCTTGGTGCGCGAGAACACCAGCGTGCGGCCGCGCAGCTCGCGGTCGATGAGCTCGCGCAGGCCGCGCACCTTGTCGCGCTCGGCGACCTCGAAGTAGACGTGCTCGACGGACTCGACGGTCTCGAGCTCGGAGGCGACCGCGATGGTCTCAGGGCGGTCCATGTACCGCCGCACGAGCCGCATCACGTTATGCGGCATGGTGGCGGAGAAGAGCGCGGTCTGCCTGCTGCGCGGCGTGCGGCCGAGGATGTGCGTGATGTCGGGCAGGAACCCGATGTCCAGCATCTGGTCCGCCTCGTCCAGCACCGCGTAGCGGATTCCGCTCAACGAGAGCGTGCGACGCCGCAGGTGGTCCTTGATGCGCCCCGGCGTGCCGACGACGACGTGCGGGTTGGCGTCGAGCGCGCGGAAGTCGCCTTGCAGGGCGTGCCCGCCGAGCAGCCCCACGGTGCGCAGCCCGAACGGCCGCCCGATGTCCGTGAGCACCGCGAGCACCTGCTGCGCGAGCTCCCGCGTGGGCACGAGCACGAGCGCCTGCGCCTCGGCGTGCGTGGAGTCGAGCTGCTCGGCCATCGGGATGCCGAAGGCGAGTGTCTTGCCGGTACCGGTCTGCGCGATGCCGACGACGTCGTTCCCCTCGAGCAGGACGGGGATCGAGCGCGCCTGGACCGGTGTGGGCTCGGTGAAGCCCATCTCCATCACGGCCGCGAGCGAGCGGTCGGAGATGCCGAGAGCGCGGAACGCCTCGGGCGCTGCGTCGAGGTCGACGTTGAGTTCGGTGGGGGCTACGGCTGCGAGGGCCGGGGCCTCCGCTTCGGCAGCGTCGGCCTCGTCGGCCTCTCCCGCCTCGGCGGGCGCCGCCCCGTTGCCGTTCGAGTCCGAGGATCTGTTGCGGCCTCGCCCGCCGCGGCGGCCACGGCGGCGGCGCTTCGGGCGCTCCTCGTCGGTGGCCGGTGCTCCCGCGTCCGCGGTGGCGGCGTCCGGCGCAGGCGGCTCCGGCTCGACGGGCTCTGCGGTCTCCTCGACCGCGTCGGGGGCGGTCACCGCGTCGCCGTTGCCGAGCACGGGCAGGTTGCGCTGGCCGCCCACCCACACGCGAGGCGTGGTGCGCGGTCCGGCGGGCCGGCGGCGGCGGCCCGGGAGGATCGAGTCGTCTCCGCCTTCGGCGGCCGGGCGGAACGCGACGTCCTCGGGCAGGGGGTCGTCGAGGTTCCGCCGCTGCGGGCGGCGCGAGCGGTCCCCGCGGCCTCGGTCGTTGCGGCCTCGGCTGTCGCGGCTGCGGTCGCTGCGGCTGCGGTCGTCGCGGTTGCGACCGGGGCGGTCCGGGCTGGTCTGGGTGGTGGATCGGGGTCGGGTGTCGGTCAGGGTCTGCGTGGTAGCTCCTTCGTGCTGTTGGGCGCCGTTGCGCCGTCCGCGGCCGCGTCCGCCGCGCTTGCCGCGCCGGCGCTTGCGGCCGGGTTCCGAGGGTGCCGAGGCGCGCTCGGCCGCGGTGCGGGGCGGCGCGAGCAGATCACGGATGCGGCCGAACAGGCTCACCGGCGCTCCTCGTGGTCACGGGTATGCGAGGGCGCATGAGGGATCGCCGGAGCGGCGTCCGGCCGTCGTACCCGTAGCGGTGTGCGGACAGTGCGGAACCCGGCGATCTGGGGGCCAGGCGACGCGGTGTGCTGCGTCATCGACCCCCAGTATAACAAGTCTTCCCCTGCGGCATAGGCGGACGGGCTGCGTGCCTCCGGGCTAACGGAACACGATCGTCTTGTTGTCATGCACCAGGATGCGGTCCTCGATGTGCCAGCGCACCGCGCGCGCCAGCACCACGCGCTCGATCTCCCGCCCCAGCCGTGCGAGGTCGTCGAGCGTGTTGCGGTGCGTCACCCGCACCACGTCCTGCTCGATGATCGGACCCTCGTCGAGTTCCTCGGTGGCGTAGTGCGCGGTGGCGCCGATGATCTTGACGCCGCGCCGCCATGCCATCGCGCGGGGGTTCGCCCCGGCGAACGCGGGCAGGAACGAGTGGTGGATGTTGATGATGGACTGCGGGAACTCGTCCAGCACGGTCGGCGTCAGCACCTGCATGTAGCGCGCGAGCACGACGACGTCGACGCGGTCGCGCAGCAGCTCGATGATCGCCTGCTCCTGCTCCGGCTTCGTCGCGGGGGTGACCGGCAGGTGGTGGTACGGCACGCCGTAACGGTCAGCCAGGTAGCGGAGCTCGTCGTGGTTCGAGATGACGATCTCGATGTCGGCGGCAAGCTCACCCGACTGCGACCGCCACAGCAGGTCGAGCACGCAGTGCGGCTCCCGGGTGCCGAGCAGCGCGATGCGGGGACGCGTCGCGCTGTACGAGATGTGCCACTGCATGTCGAAGCGCGGCGCGACCTCCTCGCCGAAGGCATCGGCGATGTCGGACACCGGCATCTCGAGACTGGCGAGGTCGAACTCGAGGCGCAGGAAGAAGCGCGGGGCGTCGCCGCCCGTGGAGTGCTGGTCGCCCTGCACGATGTTCGCGCCGTAGCGGTAGAGATGCTCGGAGACGGCGGCGACGATGCCCGGTCGGTCGGGACACTGGACGAGCAGGCGCGCCGTGCCCTCGGTCGGTGACTCGTTCACGCGCCGATGATAATGGGTGCTTCCGGACGCGCCCAGCGGTAGCCGCTAGCTCTCAGGCCGCAGGTGGCCGCCCAGCGGCGCGTCGAGCGTCAGGCGCTCCTCGACCGGGAGGAAGCACACCAGCTCATCGCACGCCTGGTAGCGCACCTCGATGCCGATCGGCACGCTGTCCCCGCCGTCGGGCGCCTCGAGGCTGCGGTAGGAGAGCGGCACCCGGATGTGGATGTCGCCCTCGAAGACCTGCAACTCCTCGCCCACCGCCTCGACGAGCAGCGGCCGCGTCGGCGGCATCACCGGCGCTTCGGTGCGCAGCTCCTCGGGACCCGTGACCGTCACGCTGGTCGCGACCAGCCCGTCCGGGACGGGCTCGCCGTACGCGTGCTGCCCTGCGGGCAGGTTGAGGCGCACGAGCAGGTCGACGCGGCTGAACGGCTTGAGCTCGGGGCTGCCGAGCGAGGCGCTGACCGCGCCGCCGCTCTCGGCCGCCGGGTAGCCCTCGGGGTCGTACCACTCGCCCAGGTCGCCGCGGATGATCGTCTCGGCGCTCTCGCGCACCCGGTAGTTGGTGTTGAAGTGCTTCTGGGCGATGCGCCCCTCAGCGTCGGCCAGGTACGCGCCGGGGAACGGCATGCCGTAGAGGCGATGGTCCTCGGGCACCTCGGTGTTGCGGATCCCGTACTCGTCGATCACCGCGGAGTCCACATCCGACAGCACCGGGAAGGTCACGCCGTAGCGCTCGGTGAAGCGTGCGATGACCTCGGCCGGCTCGGGCGTGACGGCGATGACACGTACACCCGCGGCCTCGAACGCCCCGAGGTGCTCCTGCAGCTCCACGAGCTGCGTGCGGCAGTACGGTCACCAGCTGGTGCCGCGCACGAAGACGAGGAAGGCGCGACCGCCCGCCCGCGTCTCGTGCATGTCGACGGCGTTGCCGTGCTGGTCGGGGAGCGTGAAGCCGGGCAGCGGCTCGCCGACATCGGGTCCGGTCGCGAATGGCCGGGCCGGGCCTGCCTGTGAAGTCGTCATGGTCGCCGCTCCTCGCGCGAACGCTCCGTCCGCATGATCCTATCAGTGCCAGGACGCGGCGGCCGCTACGCGGGCGACAGGGAGCGAGGATCCGATGACCACTCGATTCCTGACGCCCTTCGAGCGCCTCGGTGGCCGCGAGGTGCTGCACAGCATCATCGACGACTTCTACGAGCGCATCGACGCCGACGCGGAACTGCGCCCGATCTTTCCCGACGACCTCGTACCGGGCCGCGAGAAGCAGAAGCTGTTCCTGGAGCAGTGGCTGGGCGGCGAGCCACTCTACGAGCGCGCGCACGGCCCGCCCATGATGCGACGCCGCCACCTGCCGTTCGCCATCACCGTGCCGGCGGCGGAGCGCTGGCTGACGCACTTCGGGGCGGCCCTCGCCGCCTCGGGGACGGACGAGGGGCTGGCTGGCGAGATCATGACGGCGCTGCGGCCGGTGGCGATGCGGATGGTGAACACGCGGGAGGTGGAGGGTCCGGGGCCGGCCGGGGCGTAGCTATCTATCAATCTGATAGGAACTGATAGATGATTGATACGTGCGAGGCGCGTGGCCGCGCGCTCGTGGCGGATGGTTGGCGTGGCCGGGCGATGTGATAGACTACTATCAATCTGATAGATACTGATAGGTGATTGATAGTCGCCATGAAGTTCCCGCAGACGCCCCCACCGATCGTCGACCTGCTCACGCGCCACGCGGACAGCACCGACGACCTGCTGACGCTGTTCGGGCCCGGCCGCCCCGTTGACGCCCGAGGCCGCTACCTGCACTGGGACGAGCTGCGCCGGCGCACGCCGCCCGAGGGCCTCACGCACGAGACGTGGTGGCTGCGCACCGCCGTCGCCCGGCGGACGATGGCGCGCGTCCTGCCGTTCACCGACGTCGACGGACAGCCGTTCCGCTTCTGCAACGTCGACCCCGTCCAGCAGCTCGTGCACGGCATCGACCGGCAGGCGAGCGGGCAGATCGTCGCGGATGAGGTCGTGACGAACCTCCAGTCGAG
>DAOULE010000128.1:0-10691 GCA_034420575.1 Dehalococcoidia bacterium | reverse complement strand
GACGAGTCGATGCTGACGGGCGAGTCGATGCCGGTAGCGAAGCGGGCCGGCGACACGGTCTACGGCGCGACGATGAACACTACTGGCGCGCTGCAGGTGCGGGCAACGGCCGTCGGGGCCGACTCCGCGCTCGCGCGCATCACGAAGCTCGTCGAGTTCGCGCAGGCCTCGAAGGCGCCGATCCAGGCGATGGTCGACCGCGTCGCGGCGGTGTTCGTGCCCGCGGTGCTCGTCGTGGCCGCGTTGACGTTCGCGGGCTGGTGGGCGCTCGGCCCGGAGCCGGCGCTGACATTCGCGCTGATCAACGCCGTGACGGTGCTCATCATCGCCTGCCCGTGCGCGCTCGGCCTCGCCACGCCCACGGCCATCGCCGTCGGCATCGGCCGCGGCGCCGCGGCGGGCGTGCTCATCCGCGACGCCCGCGCCCTCGAACAGGCCCACGAGGTCGACGCCGTCGCGCTCGACAAGACCGGCACGCTCACCGAGGGCCGCCCCGAGGTCGCGTCGGTCGAGGCGCTCGTGAGCGCGCTGTCCGGCGAAGATGAGCTCGTCCGGTTGCTCGCCTCCGCGGAGCGCGGCTCGGAGCACCCGATCGCCTCGGCGGTCTCGCGCGAGGCGGAGCGCCGCGCCCTCGACCTCGCGTGGCCCACCGACTTCCGCGCCGAGCCCGGCATGGGCGTCGTCGCGAGCGTCGAGGGGCGCACCATCGCCGCCGGGAACGCGGCGCTCCTCCGCGCCGAAGGCGTCGACCCGGGACCGCTCGACGAGGATGCCGCGCAGGCGGCGGCGCGGGGGGAGACGCCACTCATGGTCGCGCTGGACGGCCGCCTCGCCGGTCTCGTCACCGTCGCCGACCCGCTGCGCCCGACCACCCCTGTCGCGGTCACCCGGCTCCGGGCGCTCGGCATCGAACCCATCATGCTCACCGGCGACCGTCGCGAAACCGCGCAGGCGATCGCGGGCGAGGCCGGCATCGGGCGCGTCGTCGCCGAGGTGCTGCCCGACGGCAAGGCGGCTGCGGTGGAGGCGCTGCAGGACGAGGGCCACCGCGTCGCGATGGCGGGCGACGGCATCAATGACGCGCCCGCGCTCGCGCAGGCCGACGTCGGCATCGCGATGGGCGGCGGCTCCGACGTGGCGCTCGAGGCCGCGCCGGTCACGCTCATGCGGCCTGACCTCGGCGGCGTCGCGGCCGCGATCGCGCTCAGCCGCGCGACGATGCGGACGATGCGCCTCAACCTGCTGTGGGCGTTCGGCTACAACACGCTGCTGATTCCCGTCGCCGCAGGGCTCGGCTACGTCGCGCTGGCGCTGCTCTTCGACGGCGCCTCGACGCCGACGGTCCTGCAGCCGGTCTTCGGCGAGCACGGCTTCCTCAACCCCATCGTCGCGGCCATGGCGATGGCGCTGAGTTCGGTCTCCGTGATGGCGAACTCGCTGCGCCTGCGGCGCGCCCGGCTCGGATAGCCGGTGACACTCGCGTTGCCTCGCAGCCTCGGCGTCACGCTCGCGGTCGCGCTGGCCGCGGCCGGCGTGCTCCTCGCCGCCCCGGCGGGCGAGCCCGGGTTCGCCCCAACGGTGTCCGCGCAGGAGCCGGGCGCCGTGACGCTCACCGTGCTGCACAACAGCGACGGCGAATCCACGCTGCTTCCCGTCACAAACACGGTCGATGTCGACGGCGAGGGCGTCGAGGTGCCCGTGGGCGGCATCGCCGCGTTCAAGGCCGTCGTGGACCGGGAGTCGGCGCGCGCCCGCACCAGCGGGCACGCAGTGCTCAGCGTCCACGCCGGGGACGCCTACCTCAGCAGCCCGACGCTGGAGTGCGGCGTGACCGAGGGCAACCCGCTCTTCGACGCCGTGGCGCACGACGCCGTCGACTACGACGCCCTCGTCATCGGGAACCACGAGTTCGACTCGGGCCCCGACCTCCTCGAACGCTTCATCCGCTCCTCCGGGGCGCGGCCCTTCCTCAGCGCCAACCTCGACTTCACGCGCGAGCCCGGGTTCGCCGACCTCCTCGACGGCGACGGCCTCATCGAGCCGCCCGTCGAGGACGGGCGCGTCGTGGGACGCTCGATGGTCGTGACCGACGCGGCGACCGGCGGGCGGTTCGGACTCGTGGGCGCGACGACGCCCGGCCTGCCCGTTGTCTCGGTGCCGCGCCACGTGCGGGTGACGCCCGATCTCGCGACGACGGCCGCGGCAGTGCAGGCCGAGGTCGACCGGCTCGTCGCGCGTGGCATCAACAGGATCGTGCTCGTCAGCCACCTCCAGAGCGTGGCGCACGACATCGAGCTCGTCGGGCTCCTCAGCGGCGTCGATATCGCCGTCGCCGGTGGGGGCGACGAGCTGCTCCAGAGCCCCGCCGTCGGGGTGGCGTTGCAGCGGCTGCCCGGCGAGCGCGCGGAGCCGTGGGGCGAGTACCCGATCCGCGCCACCGACGCGCACGGGCGGACCGTGTACGTCGTGGCGACGGCCGGCGCCTACCAGTACGTGGGACGCCTGGACGTGACATTCGACGAGCACGGCGAGGTGGAGCGCGTGCTGACGGAGTCGAGCTACCCTCGGCCCGTCGTGCCCGCGGGTGAGGCGGCGTCGGAGCGCTTCGCCGCCGCGGTCGAGCCGGACGCGAGCCTCCTCGACGTGATCGAGGCGCCGCTGCGCGACTGCCTCGCCGGCTTCGCCTCGACGCCGGTCGCGGCGACCCAGGTGCTGCTGGATGTCTCTCGGGGCGCCGTCCGCTCGCGCGAGAGCAATGCGGGCAACCTCGTGGCCGACGCCTACCTGCACGGCTATGACCGGCACGCCGCCGAACTCGGGCTGCCGCCACGCGGGCCCGGGCAGCGGGTGGTCGCGCTCCAGAACGGGGGTGGCATCCGCCAGACCGTCGGCGACGTGCTCCCCACCGCGGGGCGCGTGCCCGGTACGATCTTCCTGCTGGACACGATGGGCGTGCTGCCCTTCCCCAACGGCGTCACCGCCGTGCCGGGCGTCGCGGCCGCCGACCTCAAGGATGCGTTCGAGCAGTCCGTGGCCCGCTATCCCGACGCCTCGGGCGCGTTCCTCCAGGTGGGCGGGATTGCCGTCGTCTACGACCCGTCGCTCCCGCCGGGCTCGCGCGTGGTCGCACTGACCCTCGCCGACGGCACCCGACTCGTCGCCGACGGCGTCGTCGTGGAGGGCGCGCCCGCGGTGACGGTCGTCACCAGCAGCTTCGTCGCGGACGGCGGCGACGGCTACGCGATGTTCGTGGGCGTCGAGGGCAAGCGGCAGTTCCCAGGGTCCTATGAGCAGGCCCTGCGCCACTACCTCATCACGCTCGGGAACGTCACCGCCGGTGACCCCCGCTACGCCGTCGGCGGCGAGGGGCGCATCACGTTCGTCGAGGCGCCCTCCACGCCGTCGACGGGTTCCGCCGGGGTCGCGGAGCCGGGAGGCGCGTCCTCGCCCGTTGCGGTGCTCGCGCTCGCCCTCGCCGCAGTCGTGGCGACCGCCACTGCCCGTTGGTCGGTGAGCCCTCGGAGCGAGTAGGCGCGGCCCGGCTGGCGCGCGCGGACTCCTCGCGTAGCATCGGGCCGCGCCGAGGAGCCCACGATGAGCCTGGAACAACCCACCAACCTGCGCGTCCGCGACCCCGGCATCCGCGCGCTCTTCGAGCGCGCGGCCCGCTGGCAGGCCTGGCTCGACGTCGAGGTCGCGCTCGCCCACGCCGAGGCGGAGGTCGGCATGATCCCGGCCGGGGCCGCCGCGGAGATCGAGCGCAAGGCGCGGCTTGAGCTGTTCGACCTCGACCGCGTGACCGAGGGGCTGCGGGTCACCGGGCACGGCCTCGTCCCGCTCGTGTGGGAGCTCGACCGGCTGTGCGAGGGCGACGCGGGCGGCTTCGTCCACTGGGGCGCCACGACGCAGAACATCACCCAGACCGGCTACCTGCTCCAGGTGCGCCGGGCGCATACCGTCGTGCTCCACGAGGTCGCGGGGCTGCTCGAAGCGCTCGCCGACCTCGCGGAGCGCACGAAGGACGACGCCATCGCCGGCCGCACGCACCGCCAGCACGCGGTGCCGTCCACGTTCGGCGCGAAGGTCGCGGTGTGGATCGACGAGCTGTGCCGCCACGCGGAGCGGCTCCGTCAGCTTGAGCCGCGGCTCTTCGTCGCGATGCTCGGCGGCGGCGGGGGCACGGCCGCCTCGTTCGAGGGCCACGGCCCGGCGCTGCAGGCGCGGATGGGCGAGCTGCTCGGGCTCGGCTCGATGCCGCTGCCGAGCCGCACCACCTACGACCACATGACCGAGTACGTGCTCGCCCTCGCGATGCTCGACACGAGCTGCGGCAAGGCCGCGCGCGAGGTGCGCGCGCTCATGTCCGACGAGTTCGGGGAGGTCGAGGAGCCTGTCCCGCCGGGCAGCGTCGGCAGCAGCACGATGCCGCAGAAGCGCAACCCGAAGCTCTGCCAGGACATCATGGCCGACGACACCGAGGTGCGGTCGCTCGTCCCGCTCGCCCTCGAAGCCATGCTCGGCGACCACGAGGCCGACGGCAGCCGGTCGGTGATGATCGACCGCGCCCTGACGCGGGCGGTCGAGCTGACCGGCGACATCCTCGTCCGGCTGCAGGACGTGGTGACGGGGCTGCGCGTGTTCCCGGAGCGGATGCGCCGGAACCTCGACCTCTCGGGCGGGCTGATCATGTCCGAGAGCCTGATGCTCACGCTCGGCCGCGAGATCGGCCGCCAGCGCGCGCACGACGTGGTCTACGAGGCCGCACAGGAAGCCGCGACGAGCGGCGAGCCCTTCGCCTCGATCCTCGCGCGCGACGAGGATGTCGCCGCGAGGCTCGGCGCGGACCGCCTCGCCGAGCTGCTCGACCCGACGCGCTACACCGGCGACAGCGCGCGACAGGCCGAGGAGCAGGCCGCCCGCGCCCTGCAGGTGGCCGGGGAGCTGCGCGAGGCATCGGCGGAGCAGGTCGGCGGATAGCAGCTCGATTCGGCCGCCGGGGCGGGCGAGTTGGCGCCTGCGGCGTGCAGTGCCGACACTGGTTGTGCGCCCCGCCACCGCCGGAGGATCGAGATGAACGCACCGCTGCCCGTCATCGTGCAGGGGCTGGGGCCCATCGGGCTGCTCATGGTCGAGACCGCGCTCAGCGACCCTTTCCTCGACGTGGTGGGCGCGGTCGAGATCAACCCGGACATGGTGGGACGGCCGCTCTCGGACTTCGTCGACGGCGCGCCCGACGTGACAGTCGAGCCGACGATCGAGGCGGCTCGCGCCGCCACCCCGCCGGACGGCGGCATCCTCATCCACTGCACCGGGTCCTACCTCGACCGCGTAGCGCCGCAGCTTGAGGAGGCGGTGCGCCAGGGCCTGCACGTCGTCTCGACGTGCGAGGAGCTGACGTTCCCGGACGAGCGTCACCCCGAGATCGCCGCGAGGCTCGACGAGCTGGCGAGAGCCGCCGGGCGCACCGTGGTGGCGACCGGCGTGAACCCCGGCTTCCTGATGGACGCGCTGCCCGCCTCGCTGACCTCGATCTCACACGGCATCCGGTCCGTCGAGGTGCGCCGCGTGCAGGACCCGTCGAGGCGGCGCGTCCCCTTCCAGCAGAAGGTCGGCATGGGACTCTCGACCGCGCAATGGGAAGAGCGACGCGACGCCGGAGGCTTCGGGCACGTCGGCCTCGTCGAGTCGGCCCGGCTCCTCGCCGCCGCGCTCGGCTGGTCGCTCACCGAGTGGCAGCACGACATGGTCCCGTGCAGGCTCGACGGTCAGGACTCGGTGCTCGGCACGCTCGAGACGCTCCGCGGGACGACCTCCGACGGCCGCTTCGTCGACCTGCACTTCGAGGCGAACGCGGGCGTCGACGAGGAGTACGACCAGATCGTCGTCGACGGCACGCCGCCCCTCAGGCTGCGGTTCGAGGGCGGCGTCTTCGGCGACCACGCCACTGCTGCAGCCGTGATGCGCGCCGCGCGCGTGGTCCCCAACACCCGTCGCGGGCTCGTCACCGTCCTCGACCTGCCCTTGCGCTGAGCCGCCCAACCCGCCCGCAGGCTCCTCGACGGCAGCGCTCGACGCCGCCCCCCGCTACCCTCGCCCGCGGACGGGGCGGCGAGGAAGGCAGGCGGGCAATGCGCATCTCGGTCATCGGCGGGCACGAAGCGGACGAGCAGGCGTCGCGGCTGGCGTTCGAGGTCGGACGCGAGATCGGGGCGCGCGGGCACGTGCTGATCTGCGGCGGGCGCACGGGCGTCATGCGCGAGGCGTGCCGCGGCGCGAAGGAGTCGGGCGGGCTCACGGTCGGCATCCTGCCGGGCGAGGACCTCGGCGACGTCAACGAGTTCGTCGACATCCCGCTCCCGACGGGCATCGGCTACGCCCGCAACGTGCTGGTCGCGCGCGCCGGCGAGGCCGTGATCGCCATCGACGGCAGCGTCGGGACGCTCTCCGAGATCGCCTTCGCGTTGATCAGCGGCCGGCCGGTGGTCGGCCTCGAGACGTGGGAGCTGCGCGACGGCCACGGCGAGGAGGCCCCGATCCAGCGCGTCGAGGACGCCACGGCGGCCGTCGATGCCTGTGAGGCCGCGGTGGCCGAGGCCGGGTCGGGCTAGCGGCGGACGCGGTAGCGGAGGTAGACCTCGTCGGTCTCCGGGTTCGGCGCGGCGGCGAGGAGTTCGAGGCGCGTCACCGTCTCACGCGTCACCTCGACGCCCGGCATCTCGACGGCAGTCGGCAGCCCGTGGCCGCCGACCACGACGCCGCCGAGGGTGAGGAACAGCTCGTCGACGAGACCGGCGCGGAAGCACTCGCCGTTGAGCGTCGGGCCGCCCTCGAGCATCACGAGCCGCGCGCCGAGCTCGGTGCGCATGTGGCGCAACATCGCCGCTACCGCGTCACCGGCCGGCACGTCGACGACAGGTCGGCCTGTGGACGCGATCGCCTCGCGGCGGGCGGGCGGGGCGGTGTCGGCGAGGTAGACGTACGCCTCGAAGTCCCCGGACGTGAAGAAGCGGTTGTCGAGGGGCACCTCCCCGGACGCGGTGATGACCGCGCCGATAGGCGAGCGCGACCCGCCGCGCTCGAGCCGCAGCGCCTCCAGGTCCTCCTCGTGCAGCACGGGCGAGGCGCCCGTGGCGCGCAGCGTGCCCGCACCGCACAGCACGACGTCGGTGTGCAGGCGCAGCTCGTGGAGCAGCCGCCGGTCCGTGCGCGAGCCGAGGCCGGCCTCGTTGCCCTCGATCACCGTCTTGCCATCCGCCGAGGCGATCATGTCGACGATGACGTACGGGCGGTCGTCGGGCGGGTCGGGGAACCGGAGGGTGGTGTAGTCGGGCTTCGGCACGAGGGCGCTCGCTCGGCCTAACCGCCGCCGGAGGCGAGCACGGACGCCAGCGTCTCGCGCACCTCCTCCACCGTCGCGACGCCCTCGAACTTGGCAACGACGGCGCCGTCGGCGTCGGTGACGAAGATCCACGGCTCGGTCTGGAGGCGCCACTCGGCCATCAGCGGCACCGGCACCAGCCGCCGGTTGTTGCGCGCCTCGTGCAGCAGGAACGGCTCGACGTGTACGAACTGGACGCGGTCGGAGTACTCCTCGTAGAGCGGGTGCACCACGCTGTCCATCATCGGCCCGCAGAAGCGCGTCTGGCAGAAGGCCGGCGTCGCGATGGCGACGAGCACGGGCTTCCCGGTCCCAAGCGCCTCGGCGACCGTCAGCTCGTTCATCGCCGCGATCGGCTCCTGGTGGCTGTTGATCTCGGACACGTCCCCCACGTCGCGCAGCGTGAGGTGGGTGCTCGCCGGCAACAGGTCACCGATGCCCGGCTCGGGCGTGCGGTCGAGCACGACCACGGGCGAGACGAGGAGTTGGTCGTACCGCTCGTCGCCGACCTCGATCGAGAGTGCGACGCCCCACTTACCCGTCGCGGGGAAGTTGATGTGGGCGAGGTACACCGTCGCGAAGGGGTCGTCGTGGAGGTGCGTGCTGCCGTCGGCGTGCTCGTGCTCGGACTCGCCGGTGATGGTGGCGCGGCGCAGCAGGTGCTCGCTCGCGAATGTGCCCATCCCGGCGTCGTCGAGGCGGTAGAGATGCAGGACGCCCTCGGCGTCATGTACGAGGTCGAGCTCGGAGGTGAAGAGCGCCACGATGACACGGTTCGGCCCCACGGCGAGCGCCGAGTTGATGACCTGCGGCTGGATGTCCGGGTTGAACCCCTCGCCGACGGCCTGCGCGGAGAAGTCGACCTCGGCGGGCGCCTCGCTCGTCCCGTTGTCGTCGCCGCACGCGGCGAGGACGAGCGCGGTAAACGCCGCGGCGAGGAGCGCAACGAGACGGCGCGTCGAGGTCAGACGCGGCACGAGTACCTCCGGGAGCGTCGCGGGGTGTGTTCGACTGCCTCGATCGTACCCCGGCGGGGGACAACGAGGGGTGCCCGTGGCGGTCAGCGCGGTGCGCGGATCGGGTCGTGCCAGCGGAGGCCGGGGAAGCGGCCGAAGTCAGAGTCGTGAGAGTGCACTTCGGCGTCGTGCTCGATCGCGAGTGCGGCGATGTGTGCGTCGGGGACGAGGTTCCCTCCGGCGCCGGCGGCTACGAGGTTGCGCCGCAGGTGAGTGAGGTGATTGGGGCCGGGTTCGAGCGGTACCACGGTTGGCTCTTCGAACCACTCGATCACGAAGTCCACTGCTTGCTCCGGCGTTGCGGGTACGGGAAGGATCCTCGGGTCCGAGAGCACGCGGATGAACGCAGTCGACACGACCGAGGGGATGCCGACGAGCTCGTGCCCACCAACGAGACTCTCCCACCACGACCGGGCGACGACCTGCAACTCGTCCTGATCGTTGTACGCGTAGATGAGCAGGTTCGCGTCAGGAACGATCACGAGTCTTCGTCAGTGTTCCCATGTCGGACTTCAAGGAAGCGCTCGGCGTCGAGATCGTTCGCGATATCCGTCAGCCGATGTCGATCGACGCCCGGAGCGTACGGGCTGCTGATCGGGCGGACTCGGAAGGGACGGCGCGGGGCCTCGGCGCTTCCGGGCGACAGTCCGCGTCGCAGCGTGTCGTTCACCACCTGCTTGAAGGACTGGTCGAGCAGCCTCGCGCGCTGCTTGAGCGCGTACGCGAGGTCATCGTCGAGGGTGAGGGTGGTACGCATACAAACATCATGATGCCCGAAGCATCATGATGTCAAGATGCCTGCCGGGGGCGCGAGCGTGCACTACCCCCTCGGCAGCCCCAACCCCTGCTGCGCGATGATGTTGCGCTGGATCTCGTTGCTGCCGCCGGCGATCGTGATGCCGGGGTTGCTGCGGTGCGTCCAGTAGAACTGCCCGCCCGCGGGCGCGTCGTCGGAGTCCGGCGTCAGCGACGCCAGCGGCCCCGAGACCTCCATCGCGAACTCGCCCATCCGGCGCTCCATCTCCGTCAGGAACACCTTCACGATCGAGGACTCCATGCGCAGCCGCAGCTCCGCCGCGATCTTCGACGCCGTCATGCCCTGCAGCAGCTCGCCGGCCTCCACCTCGATCACGAACTGCGCGATGCGGTCGCGCACCCACGGGTCGTCGATGAGCGGCCGCCCGTTGAGCGTCGAGGCCTTCACGTACTCGATGAGCTCGTTGAGCCGGAGCGGGAGGTGGCCGTAGGTGATGCCGCTGGTGCGGTCCAGGTCCAGCGCCTCGCGGATGTAGTCCCAGCCCTTGTTCTCCTCGCCCAGCAGGTGGTCGGCGGGAACGCGCACGTCGTCGTAGAACGTCGCGCCGACGGTGTTGCCGGCGAGGGTCGGCATCTTCGTCGCGGTGAAGCCGTCGCGCCCGTACTCGACGAAGAGCACGGAAATGCCACGGCGCAGCGGGGCGTCCGGGTCGGTGCGGACGGCGAGGTACATCATGTCGTCGGGGCCGGGATTGCCGTACATCTTCTGCCCGTTGATGACGTACTCGTCGCCGTCGCGGTACGCGCGGGTCTGCAGGTTCGCGAGGTCCGAGCCGGTCTCGGGCTCGGTGAAGCCGAGCACGAAGTCGACGTCGCCGTTGCGGATGCGCGGGAGCACGTCCTCCTTCATCCACGGGGTGCCGTATTTCATGATCAGCGGCCCCATGATGCTCACGAGGTAAGGCGGCAGCGGCGCGCCGGCCCGGCTCGCCTCCTCGCTGACGATGTAGCGCTCCATCTGGCTGAAGTTCGGAAGCCCGCCGTACTCCTCGGGCAGCCCGAGCGAGAACCAGCCCCGCTGCGCGACCGCGCGGCGGAAGCGCTCGCGCTCCTCGTCGCTGGCGCGGCCGGCGCGGCGGATCTCCTCCGGCCAGACCTCCGCGAGGAACTCGCGGACCTCGGCGCGGAAGGCCTCTTCGCTGTCGGTGTATCCGAAGTCCATGGTGATCGCTCCGCTATGCCAGGACCGCGTCGGCCACGGCTCGTCGGTGCTCGTGCGAGGTGCCGTACATGCCGGCAGCGGCGGTCCCCTGCCGGTACGGGAACAGCGCGAAGTGGTCGTCGATATAACCCACGCCGCCGTGCACCTGGATGGCGTCGCGGGTGATGCGGGCGGTGGCGTCGCCCATGAATGCCTTCGCGTAGCGCGCGGCCATCTCGTACGGCTCGCCGATGCCCTGCAGCCAGGCGGCCTTGTAGCAGAGGTAGCGCCCGACCTCGATGTCGACGGCCATGTTGGCGCACTTGTGCGAGATCGCCTG
>DAOULE010000127.1:0-3963 GCA_034420575.1 Dehalococcoidia bacterium | reverse complement strand
CCGCGCGGCGGGCTCGTGCGCGTCCGCGAGTTCACGATGAAGGACGCCTACTCGTTCGACCTCGACGAGTCGGGGCTCGACGACTCGTACCAGGCGATGTTCGAGGCCTACGGCCGCATCTTCACCCGTTGCGGCGTGCCGACGGTGCCCGTCGAGGCCGACTCGGGCGCGATCGGCGGGAAGGGCTCGCAGGAGTTCATCTTCCTCACCGAGACCGGCGAGGACGTCGTGGCCATCTGCGACGGCTGCGGCTACGCCGCCAACACCGAGAAGGCCGCCTTCGTGCGCCCCCCCGTCACCGCTGCCGACCCGCTGCCGATGGAGGAGGTCCACACGCCGGGCGCCCAGACGATCGACGAGCTCGCGACGTTCCTCGACGTCGCCGAGGAGCAGACCGCCAAGGCCGTGTTCTACATGGCCGAGGGCGGCGGCGAGCCCGACGAGCCGATCTTCGCGGTCGTGCGCGGCGACCTGCAGATCAACGAAGTGAAGCTCAGCAACACCCTCAGTGGCCGCTCGCTGCGCGCGATGACCGACGGTGAGGTCAACGAGTTCGGCCTCACCGCCGGCGCCGCCTCGCCGGTCGGGCTCGGCGACCGCATGAAGGTCATCGCCGACGTCTCGATCGAGGGCTCGCCGAACCTCGTCGCCGGGGCGAACCGGCCCGACTACCACCTGGTCAACACCAACCTCGGCCGCGACTGGACGGCAACCGAGGTCGCCGACATCGCGCTCGCCGAGGACGGCCACACCTGCGGCGTATGCGGCGCGGGCACCATCCGGCTGCATCGCGGCATTGAGATGGGGCACGTCTTCCGGCTCGGCCAGATCTACTCCGAGGCGTTCGACGTGGACGTGCTCGCCTCGGACGGCACTGGCGTGGTGCCGACCATGGGGTGCTACGGCATCGGCGTGGACCGCATCGTCGCGGCGGCCGTGGAAGCCGGGCACGACGACGACGGCATCACCTGGCCCGCCTCGATCGCCCCGTTCGACGTGCACATCGTCGCGCTGGGGCTCGACCGCGACGAGGAGGTCGCCGCGGACGCCGAGGCGCTCTACGGCGAGCTCCGGGCCGCCGGCCTCGAGGTGCTGTTCGACGACCGCATCGAGTCGCCGGGCGTGAAGTTCAACGACGCCGACCTGATCGGCCTCCCGCTGCGGCTCACCGTCTCCGCGCGGAACCACCGCCAGGGCGTCGTCGAGTTCCGCCGCCGCGACAGCGGCGAGACCGAGCTGGCGCCTCGCGGCGAGGTCACCGAGCGCGTGCAGGCGCTACGCGCCGAGGCGCTCGCGGCCCTCGCCGAGGCCGCGGACCGCGTGAACGAGGGGCGGTAGAGGTCGGCCTCGGGCCGCGTATGGCCTCAAGGTAGGTGCCACCTGGGCGGGTAGCCCCTGCCGCACAACCTGTCCCGGGTCTGGATGCGGGCGGGTCGTTGGCCATCGCCTCGATGATCCGGTGCGAGAGGCAGCCCGTTCGACGTCCCGCGCCAGGCGTGCGGCGGGTGCCCGTCTTACTACCGTGGTAGGATGGCATCATGACCGTGAGCAAACTGAGCATCTCTCTCGACAGCGACCTCGCCGACGCGGTCCGTGACGCGGCGCGCCGTAACGACCAGAACCTCTCGGCATGGCTCGCCGCCGCCGCCGCCGCGCGCCTGCGACGCGAAGGGCTGCGGGAGTTCCTCGACGCGTGGGAAGACGAGCACGGGCACTTCAGCGCGGACGAGATCGAGCGGGCCAGGGCCGAGCTCCGCGCCGCCATTGAAGGCGTGGCGCGCTGAGCGCGCTCGTCCTGGACGCAGGCGCCCTCATCGCCGTCGACCGGGGTGACCGGGCCACGATCCTGCGCCTGCGCGCGGCCTCCCGGGAGGGCATGGACCTCCGCGCTCCCGCCGTCGTCGTGGCGCAAGCGTGGCGCAACAGCGACGGCCGTCAGGCGCGACTCGCCCGTCTCCTGCGCACCGTCGAGATCGTCGACGTTGGCCTCGATCTTGCCCGCCGTGCCGGTGAGTTGCTTGGTCGCAGCGCAACCGCCGACCCGATCGATGCGATGGTAGTCCTCGTCGCGGAGGACGAGGATGCGATCCTCACCACGGACCCCGATGACATCGCCCACCTCGCCGCAGCGGCGCACATCCGCGTCGCCGTCATTGCGTGCGGGCCGTAGCCGGGCAATCCGGGCGCGTGCTATGATCCTTGAGACCTCGGCGTCCTCTCTCGGACAGACGTGGGCCACGTCCCACGTCTTTTTCGTAGCCCACCCCCAGCCAGGCCGATCGAGGTCCGAACCGGCTGTCATCCGAAGGCGCACGGCTCCATGAAGAACGACTTCGTACTCGCCATTTCCCAGCTCTCCGCTGAGAAGAACCTCGACCAGACCAAGGTCTTCGAGGCCGTCGAGGCGGCCATGGCGTCGGCCTACAAGAAGGACGAACTGCTCTACGCCGAGGTCGAGGTCAAGATCGACATCGCCACCGGCGACATCGACGCCTGGCGCGTCTGGGAGGTCCGCGACGACGAGGAGATCGAGGACGACGAACTCCAGGTCACACCGGAGCGCGCCGCGGAGATGGGCTGGCCCGGCCAGGAGCCGGGCGCCCTGCTGCGCGAGCCCCTCGAGGCCTCCATGGACGCGGGCCGCATCGCCGCGCAGACCGCAAAGCAGGTCGTGCTGCAGCGCCTCCGCGAGGCAGAGCGCGAGGCCGTCTACGGCGAGTTCACCACCAAGCAGGGCGAGCTCGTCTCCGGCACGGTGCTGCGCGTCGAGCCCGGGCGGCGGCAGGTCATCCTCGACCTCGGCCGCGCCGAGGCCGTGCTGCCCGCCTCCGAGCAGGTCAGGCCCGAGCACTACCGCGTCGGCCAGCGCCTGCGCGTCTATATCAAGGAGGTCTACCGCGCCTCGAAGGGGCCGCAGGTGGTCGCCTCCCGCGCGCACCCGGAGCTGCTGCGCCGCCTCCTGGAGCTCGAGGTGCCCGAGATCGCCAAGGGCGTCGTCGAGATCATGGGGATGTCGCGAGAGCCGGGCTTCCGCAGCAAGATCGCCGTCATCTCGCGCCAGCACGGCGTCGACCCCATCGGCGCCGTCGTGGGCATGCGCGGGGCGCGCATCCAGAACGTCGTCAACGAGCTCGGCGGCGAGCGCGTCGACATCATCCGCTGGGACCCGAACGAGACGGCGTTCGTCGCCAACGCGCTGAGCCCGGCCGAGGTGGTCTCGATCAACCTCGACGACGCCGAGAACACGGCCTTCGTCGCCGTACCCGACAAGCAGCTCAGCCTGGCCATCGGCAAGGAGGGCCAGAACGCCCGCCTCGCCGCCAAGCTGACCGGCCGCCGCATCGAGATCACCGCCGAGGGTGTGCTGATCCGCAACGGCGAGGACCTCTACCCGCCGCCCGAGCCGAGCATGGAGGCGATCCCCGTCGAGGCGCCCGTCGGCATGCCGACCGTCGAGGTCACCCCGGCCGGGCCCGACTACGTCCAGCCGGGCCTGCCCGGCGAGCGCGTCGAGCCGCCGGTACCCGCGGTCGCCGAGGAGCCTGCGCCGCTCACGCCCGAGCAGGAGGTGCTCGCCGAGTTCGCCGAGCCCGCCGCGGCCGAGGCCGCGGAAGCGCCCGCTGCCGCCGAGGCAGCGCCGCCGGTGGCCGAGCCCGAGGCCGTCGAAGCCGAGCCGGAGCCCGTGGCGGCAGCAGCGCCGCGCACCGACACCAGCGGCCTGCGCTTCGCCGAGGAGATCGGCGAGCTGCGCGACATCGACGAGGAAGAGGAGCAGCGCCGCCAGCCGCAGCGCCGCGCACGCGGCCGCCGCCGCGGCCCGGCGCAGCCCGAACGCCCGGCACGCCCCGCGCGCCGCGGCTCACGGCGCTTCGAGGTCGACGAGGACGACATCGAGGAGGGCCTGGGCGACATCTTCGACGACTACGAGGACGATGACGACGAGTATGACGAGTACAGCTAGCC
>DAOULE010000126.1:0-5754 GCA_034420575.1 Dehalococcoidia bacterium | reverse complement strand
CTCGAAGTCGTCGTCGCTGATCAGCAGCAGCGTGTCGCCGACGCGCATCTGCACGTCGCCGAGCTTCGCGTCGACGCGGCGTCCGGCGCGGTGGACGGCCAGCACCGCCGCCTGGTACCGGCCCCGGAACTCGGAGTCGCGGATGGTCTGACCCACCACCGGCGAGGACTGGCCGAGCACCACCTCGTAGATCGCGCCGGTGTCCGTGCCGAGCTGCGCGAGTTGCCCGTCCTCGCTCGACCGCAGCCCGCCGATGCCGTGCAGGTCGACCACGTCGTCGACGCGCCCGACGAAGCTGAGGCGGTCGTCGCCGCGCAGCACCGTCCGCGGCGAGACCGGCGCGATCGTGTATCCCGGGCGCTCGAGCTGCACGAGGTAGACGCCGCTGAGGCTGCGGAGGCCCCCCGCCTCGACCTCGGAGCCATCGAGGGGCCCTCCGGGCTCCACGACCATCTCGATGGTGTACTCGCGCGAACCCGCCCCGAGGCTCCCACGCGGCCCGGCGCGCGGCGGCAGCACGCGCGGCGCGAGCACGACGATCACGACCAGCCCGACGACGGTGAGTGGCAGGCCCAGCTTGGCCACCTCGAAGAGCCCGATCGGCGTCATCCCGGCGCCCTCGACGAGGCCCGCGACCGCCACGTTCGTCGAGGTACCGAGCACGGTCATGGTCCCGCCGAGCACGGCGGCGAACGACAGCGGCATGAGGTATCGCGACGGCGGCGTGCCCTGGCGGTCGCTCCACTCCTGCACCGCCGGCGTCAGGATCGCCACGATCGAGGTGTTGCTGAGGAACGCCGACGCCACCGACGTCGGCGCGAGCAGGCGCACGCCCGCGAGCACGAAGCTGCGCCCGCCGCCGAGCATTCTCGACAGCGCGGGTATCAGCGCGCCGGTCTCATGCACGGCGCGCGCCACCACGAGCAGCGCGCCGACGGTGAACGGCGCGGGGTTGGCGAACCCCGAGAGCGCCTGCTCGGGCTCGGTGACGCCCGCGGCCATGAGCAGGACCGCCGCGCCGAGCAGCGCGACCGAGGGTGGCGCGAACCCGCGCAGCATCACCACGACCATCGCCGCGGTGACCGCGAGCGTGAGCCACGCGTCCATGCTCACGACCGCGCCTCGCCGTCACTCCTCGATGCCATGCGCGACAGGGTACCCCCGCCACCGACGACCCTCGACACGCGCTGGTACAGGCAGCGCCGTGGCGACGCTGGAGCCGAGCCTATCGAGGCTGCCCCAGCCCTACGGGACGTCGCCCTCGTACGCTGCGAGCGCGGCCTTCACGCGCTCGATCGGCGCGACCTCGAAGGGGTCCACGCCGTTGATCAGCGCGAGGTAGTACGAGACCCAGTCGCCGATGTACGCCGCGTGCAGCACCGAGTCGAGCCCGCCCGAGCCCTCGACGCGCACCGCCTCGCACGAGACGCCCGCGCGCTGCAGCTCGTCGCCGGTGACCGCGACGCGACGCCGGTTGCGGGGATGCAGGCCGGGGCCATCGAGGAGCACGACGTGGAGCCGCTCCAGCGCCGCGGACGGCAGCGCGAAGCCGGCGACGAGGTTGTGGTCGACCTCGGGAAGCTCCGCCGACAGCGCCCACTGGCTCGCGTTCTCCGGGATCACGCCCGCCCACCGCGACGCGGCCACGCGCAGCACGCCCGGCCCGACGACGACCGGCACGCGCCCGGCCAGTCGCCGTGCTATCTGCTTCGGCAGGTTCGACGTCTCCGGCACGCCCGGCGACGCCCCCTCGCTGCACCGCTCGAGGAGCCCGATGGCGGCCGCGACTTCATCGTCGTCCACGTGCAGCACGCCCGAGCCGCGCAGCAGTGCAAGCAGCGGCAGCGCTCCGTAGCCGAGGGCGGTGCGCGGCGGCCCGTCGAAGGCGAACGTGAACGCGGGGACGCCTGCTCGCGCAGCCGCGTCGCCGAGCTTGCCGCCCGTGGTGATCGCCATGCGCGGCGCGCCGCGCTTGCCGGCAGCCTCGAACGCCGCGAGCACCTCCTCGGTGTTGCCCGAGAACGAGCACGCGACGAAGAGCGAATCGCCGTCGAGCGCGGGCGGCGTGTAGTCGCGCAGCACCTCGATGGGCGTCGTGGTGCGGGTCGAGGCGAGGGTGGCGACGACCTCGGCGCCGATGGCGGAGCCGCCCATCCCCGCGAACACGACGCGGCGAGGCGTACCGAGCGTCAGCGACGACGCCCATTCGCGGCTCGCGTCCCATGCCTCGGCAGCCTGATCGGGGAGCGCGGCGAGGAGCTTCCAGAACGCGCCGGGGTCGGTCGCGTTGCGTCTCGCGGCATCGTCCAGTGCTGCGTCGTCGCCCACGGTGGCCCCTCACCAGCGCACGCGACAGCGTAGTGAGGCCGCCCGTTACGCGCGCTCCCCGGCGCCTACCGGGTCAGCACCTCCGCCTCCTCGCGGAGGCGGCGGAGGCTCCACATCGCGTCCAGGTCGCGCTCGTTGATCTCGTGGACGTAGTCGGCCAGCGAGACCTCGCCGCGATACGGGTGGACGCCGCGGTGCTCCCAGCCCGGCCCGGCCCACTCGAGCTCCCAGAGCAGCTCCTGGCGCAGCGCCTCGAAGTCCCACACCAGCTCGTGTACGCCGGACAGCGCGTACCCGCCCTCGCCGGGAGCGAGGTGCGCCCGGCGCTCGGGCAGTCGCGCGCCGTCGCGCCGCAGCATGGCCTGCACCGCGCGCAGGTCCTCGCGCTCGGAGTCGCGCAGGAAGCCGACGGTCTCGACGATGGACCACTGTTCGCGCAGGCCCTCGCCCGGCGGGCGGCGCCGCAGCGCGTCCTCGGGGATCCCGTGGACGAGTTGCCCGACCTCGTGGGCGACCTCGCGCAGCGCCTTCATGAGCCAGCGCTGGTTCGAGCCGTAGCGGCGCGTCGAGGGTTCCACGGCGCGATCGTTGGCGCTCTGAGCCCGGCCTGTCAATCGCCTCGATCGGAGGCCACGGATCGGCGCTCCGCGTCGCGTTGACCGCGACCGCCGATGCGGCCAACCTCGCCCCATGAGCGCCGACACGCTGCCCTACACCGTGCTGATCCTGCTCGTCGAACTCGCCGCCGGCTCGCTGGTCTTCGTGACCTGGTTCGAGCGGCGCGGGCAGATCACGCACGGCTACGTGCAGATGGGCGGGGTCGTCGTCGTCCCCACGCTCGTGTTCGCACTCATCATCGCGTTCACCATCGCCCCCGTCGACGTCATCGACGGCTTCACGCTGCGGGCCGGGGCCGTCGACGCACTGCGCGTGGCCCTCCTCGTCTTCATGGCGATCTCCGTCGTGAACCTCGTCGCGGCATTCGCCGAGCACACGCCGGTTGCGAGGTGGTCCGGCATCGCCGGCGGGGTCGCGGGCGTCGTCACGCTGGCCATCCTCGCCGCGCTGGTCGCCGGGCCGGCGTGGTCCTACGTCGGAGTGCTCGCCAGCATGCTTGCCGCGGCGGTCGCCCTCGGCGGGTCGATGATGGCGATGAGCTGGGGCCACTGGTACCTGACGAACTCCGGCCTGCCCAAGGAGCCGCTCGAGGAGATGTCGATGGTGGTGCTCGGCGCGCTGGTGGCGCAGGCCGTGTTCGCCATCGTCGCGGCGGCCGCTCCGGTCCGCGAGGTGCCGCTCACGCAGACGGCGTTCGGCGTCGAGCTCGGGCAGAATCCGGCGTTCTGGTTCCGCGTCGGGGTCGGCCTCGTGTTCCCGGGCGTGCTCGCGTGGCTCGCGTGGAGGGCCGCCGCGATCCGGGGGATGATGGCCGCCACGGGCCTGCTCTATATCACCGTCGGCGCCGTGCTGACCGGCGAGATCCTGGCGCGCGGGCTGCTCTTCGCGACGGGCGCCGCGGTCTGACGCGGGAACGTTCCTGCTTGCAATCGCGTATGGGGTGCTAGACGCTATACAGAGCGTCGCAGACTATTCCCGCCTCCCTCGCACGGATCGGGGGGCCGTATGGCCGAAGCGCAGTCCCGGGCAGCCCGCATTCCAGCATCCCTCGCCGCGGCACGAGCCGAACGCCAGGCCGCCGAATCCCGGCAAGCCGCGCCCGCCACCGACGAGCAGCTCCTGAAGCAACTCCGCTCGGGACAGATCGAGGCGCTCGAGCAGATCTACGACCGCTACTCCACGCTCGTCTACTCTGTCTCGCTGCGCGTCCTGCATGACCAGGGACTCGCCGAGGACATGACGCAGGAGGTCTTCCTGCGGCTCTGGCGGCGTCCTCGCCTCTACGACCCCTCGCGCGGGCGGTTCGTGAGCTGGCTGATGTCCGTCGCGCGCAACCGCGCCATCGACGAGCAGCGCCGCCGCAGCCGCCGCCTCCGCGAGGAAGGCGCCGACGCCGAGGCCATCAACGCAGTCCAGAGCACGGACCGCTTCGACGACCCCGCGGCCGTCGCCTCGCTCGGTGACGAACGCGCCGCCGTCCGCGCTGCCGTCGAGCAGCTCCCACCGGCCCAGCGACAGGTGATTGAACTCGCCTACTTTGCCGGTCTCACCCAGGCCGAGATCGCCGAGGAGACGGCGACGCCCATCGGTACCGTGAAGACACGCGTCCGGCTCGCGATGCGCAAGCTCCGCGACGCCATGGAGCAGGTGCGCACCCAGCCCGCGGGGGAGGCGCCCGGAAGCAGACCATGAGGCCCGAGGAGCGCGAAGAGCTGCTGGCCGCGTACGCACTCGACGCGCTGAGCGGCCCCGAAGCGGACGAGGTGGAAGACCTCATCCGCACCGACGCCGACGCCGCCGGTCAACTCGCCGCGTACCGGGAGATCGCCGACCTCATCGGCCTGGAGGCTCCCCTCCGCCGCACCGACCCCGCATTGCGCGAGCGGATGCTGCAGGCCGCGCAGCGCATGCGCCCGCCGAGCACCCGGCGCTTCCCCGTGCTCAGGGTCGCGGCGCTCGCGGCCGCCGTCGCGGTCGTCGCGGTCGCGGTGAGCTGGGGCGTCCGGCTCCAGCGCACCATCGACACCCTTGAGCAGGAGTCCGCCCTCATGGCCGCGGCGGTGACGGCCGACACGCAGCGCATCGACGCCATCGAGACCGAGCGTGTGGGCGGCGGCGACGACGCCATCCGCACCGAGCTGCAGATGGCCATGGACGCGCAGCAGCGCATCATCGCCATCCTCGCCGACCCCGAGGTGCAGGAAGCCTCGCTCGAAAGCACCACGGCCGGGCGAGGAGCGAGTGGACGCTACCTCTGGAGCCCGGACCTCGGCGCGGGCGTGGTGATCGCGCGGCGTCTGCCGCCGCTCCCCATCGGCACCGTCTACGAGCTGTGGCTGATCGAGGGGTTCGACGAGGTCTCCGGTGGCACGTTCGTCCCGAGCCCGGACGGCGACGCCCAGCTCCTGATCGAGCTGGACTTCGAGTTCAGCCCGTTCTCCGTCGCGATAACCCCGGCCCCGGTTGGCGGGGCCCCCACCTTGCAGCCACCGATCGTGCTCTCTGGCACGGTCCCCTAGCGGGCGGCCCCGCCTACTCCTCGGACGACGCCTCGGGTGCGGCTGCCGCCGCCTCGCCCCCCTCGTCCGCCTCTGAGACGTCCGGGGCATCAGCTTCCTCGGGCTCCGGTTCGAGCCCCAGCTGGCGCGCGACGTGGGTGCGGGCCATGGCGTCCCCGGGGCCGAGTCCGCTGAACCGGTGGTCGGCGTACCAGAACAGCTCCCGCAGCAACGCCACCAGCGGGATGATCACGACCAGCGCGATGAACCCGAACACCGTGCCCGCGATCGCGAGCAGCATGATGATCAC
>DAOULE010000125.1:0-10944 GCA_034420575.1 Dehalococcoidia bacterium | reverse complement strand
CGGGCGTGCTCGCGCTGCTCGTGCGCTGGGCGGGGTGGACGAAGCTGCTCGCCGCGCTGCCCGCGATGCCGATCGCGCCCCACGGCTTCCAGATGGCGGCGTGGAACGCGCCCTACGCGCTCGCGATCGCGCTCATCCACCTCAAGACGGGCGCGCTGCTCTTCGGCGGCGGCTACGTGATGATCCCGCTACTCCAGCCCGACGCCGTCGCGCAGGGCTGGGTCACCGACTCGCAGTTCCTCGACGGCATCGCGATCGGCCAGTCCACGCCCGGCCCGATCGTGACTACCGCGACGTTCGTCGGCTACGCGGCGGCGGGCTGGTGGGGCGCGGCGCTCGCGACCGTTGCGGTCTTCGCCCCCGCGTTCGTCTTCGCCATGTCGCTCGGCCACGTCCTCAACCGCCTCTCCGACTCGCCGAACGCGACGGCCTTCCTCGACGCGGTCGCCGCGGCGGTGTTCGGCGCGATCGCGGGCGCGGCGCTGGTGCTCCTGCTGGAGCTCGAGTTCGACGTGCTCAACGTCGTGCTCGTGGTCGCGAGCGGGGTAGTGCTGCTCCGCGGCTGGGTGCCGTCGTATGCATGGCTCGCCGCAGCGGGCGCCGCCGGGCTGCTCTACGGCGCGGTGGTAACGTAGCCGCGTGCGCAGCGTCCACGTCGAGGTCACCGAGTCGGCCCGCCTCTACGGGCAGACGCACGTGCTGTGGACAACGATGCCCGAGGGGCTGCGCCACGCCACGCCCGGCCAGTTCGTCATGGCGTACGCCGGCGAAGACCTCGACCCGCTGCTCGGCCGCGCCTTCTCCTTCCACCGGGTGCGCGAGGGTCCCGCGGGCCCGGAGTTCGCGCTGCTCTTCGATGTCGTCGGTCGGGGCACGGACTGGCTCGCACGCCGCTCGCCCGGCGACGCGGTGCGCGTCGTCGGTCCCCTCGGCCGCGGCTACGAGCCGCGCGCCCGGGTGAGCCACATGCTCCTGGTCGCCGGCGGGATCGGCTGCGCGCCTCTCGTGTGGCTCGCCGACCGGCTCGTCGACGACGGGCGCGACGTGACGTTGCTCCTCGGCGGATCGTCGGAGGCGGCGATCTTCCCGCCCCGCCTACTGCCCGAAGCCGTCGAGGTCGTCGTGGCGACCGAGGACGGCTCGCTGGGCGAGCACGGGCTGGTGACGAAGCCGTTCGAGCGGCTGCTGCCGTGGGCGGACCAGGCGTTCGCGTGCGGCCCGAACGCGATGTTCGAGGCGCTGTTCGGCGTCGTGCGCCGATCCGGTCTGCGCAAGCCGGTGCAGGGGTTGCTCGAGGAGAGCATGGCGTGCGGGATGGGCATCTGCTACGGCTGCGCGGTGTTCCCGCGTCGCGGGGGCGTCAAGCTCGTCTGCACGGACGGCCCGATGTTCGACCTGAGGGACATCTACTGATGCGGCATCGGGCGAGCCGGGCCGCGCCATGATCGGGAACGTGTTCCGCCTCTACATCCCGGTCCTCGGCGGTCTCGTCGCCGGGACGTGGATCGGCGGGGTCGTGCTCGCGCCGGACCCTGCAATCGTCGGGTGGATCTTCGGCGCGGGGGCCGGGTTGATGGGCGGGGCGTTCCTCGCGGCCCTCGTCGGCAACGTGCCGCTGGCCGGGAGCGGCGGCGGCGTGCGCCACACCACGTTCCCCGGCGACGAGCTTGGGTACGACGGCGACGAGGCCTCGGGTGATGACTCCCGGGACGACCAACCCGACTAACCCGACCCACGGCTCCCTTGGGCGAGTCGAGTGCTATCATTGCGATAGCACTCGGAGAAGCAACCATGGCGACAGTGAACGTGCGGCGACTCGACGACGAAGTGGTGCGCAAGCTCAAGGACCGGGCAGCCTCCAACGGCCGCTCCCTCGAAGCCGAACTGCGCTCAATCCTCGAAGACGTCGTAGCCCAGGACGACTACCAGGCCAAGAAAAGAGCGTTCCTCGAGTACTCGAAGCAGCTGCGCGCCCTGACGGCCGGGGGGCGACACACGCCATCTGAAGAGCTCATCAGGGAGAGACGGGATAGCGGCTACGGGCGCGAGCGATGACACAGCTGGTCGTCGACGCGAACGTTGTCGTGAAGTGGCTCGTCGATGAGGACCAGGTAGAAGAGGCCGTCAGCATATTGCACGGCGCGTCCGAGCTGCACGCGCCCCGCTTCCTGGCGGCTGAGCTGGCCGACGTGCTGTGGCAGAAGGCAAAGCGTGGGGAGATCACTCCCGCTGCTGCGGGCGCGCTCGCCGATTCCGTACCCGGGTTGCCCCTGAACTGGGAGGACGACGAGGCGCTCCTCGGCGACGCCGTGCGGCTAGCTATTGAAATCGATCACGCAGCCTACGACTGCATGTACCTGGCGTTGGCGCATCGACTCGGCGCCCCGGTTGTCACCGCCGACCTGAAGTTCGTGAGACGTGTCGCAGGAACTGCGCACGAGGGCGCCCTGCTTCGCCTGTCCGACTATCGCAACGAGTGACAGGTAGGCAGGGGCGGGCAGCTACGCCCCGACTTGGTCCATCACGGTCCCCACGTCGATGTACTGGTCCGCGAGTGCGCGCATCTCGATCGAGGTGCTGCCGCTGAACGCGACCACCTCGACGCGGACGCCGCGGCTCTGGAGGAGCTCCACGACGCTCGAGAAGTCCGCGTCACCGGAGACGAGCGCGACGACCTCCAGCCGCTCGGCCATCGTCACCATGTCGATGGCCATCTCCACGTCGAAGTTGCCCTTGATCGAGCCGTCGGCGAAGCGCTTCAGGGGCTTCGTCACGATCCGGTACTCGTGCGGGACGAACGGCGCCACGAAGCGCTGCCGCTCCACCGGCTCGCCCGGGTCGTCGGAGACCGGCGCGTAGGCCGTAGCGCGGATCAGCTCGCGGCCGTCGCTGAGGTAGTCGAGCAGCTTGCCCATGTGGACGGTGGCGCCGGCCGATCCGCCCTCGCCGCGCTCGGCGCCGTAGATGAGGTTCGGCACGTCCACGAAGACGCCGAGCCGGAGCTTGCGGCTCGTGCGTTCCTGCTGCTCGCGCAAGGCGTCGAGGGCCTGCGTCTGTGCCTCGATCACCGCCTGCATCGCCCGCATCTGCTCGGCGAGGGCTGCGGCGTCGGGCGCGGCCTCGGGAGCAGCCGCGGCGCCACGGCGGCGGCGAGGGGCGGGCTGCTCCTCGGCCTGCTCCGCCTCGGCCGCCTTGGCCGCGGCTGCCCCTCGGCGGCGACGAGGGGCCGGCTGCTCCTCGGCCTGCTCGGGTTCGGCAGCCTCTGTCTTGGCCGTGGTCCTGCGGCGGCGGGTGGCCGGCTTCGTCTCGGTCTGCTCCGGCTCTGGAGTCTCGGCCTTCGCCGTGCTGCGCCGGGTCGAGGCCGCTCGCCGGCGTGGGGCCGGCTTCGCGGGCTCCTCGGCGGGGGGTTCCTCGGCAGGCGGGTTGGCGGGCCGCCGGCCCGCGATACGCGGGTCGTCGAGGACGTTGTCGCCGTCGCGGCTCGCGCGAGCGCGACCGCCGCGCGTGCCGCGGCGACGCGTCGACGTGCCCTCGGGTTCCTGCTTCTCCTCGTCGGGGGCCACAGGCGCCCTCCTAGACTGCGAGCGGCGCGTCTCCGGCGTACTGGAGCACCGAGCAGCGCGCCGCTACCTGCTCCGCCAGCGCGATGAACGCCGCGGCTTCTTCGGATTCTGGTGCGGCGTCCACCAGCGGGTGACCCGCGTCCGAGGACTCCCGGACCGCCACCGCGAGCGGGAGCTCGCCGAGGAACTCCACGCCCAGCTCGTCGGCGGCCTCGCGCGCGCCACCGCGCCCGAAGATCTCCGACGTCATGTTCTCGACGATGCCGAAGATCGGCACGCCGAGCCGGTCAAACATCCCGATCGCCTTCGTCGCGTCCTCGACGGCCACACGCTGCGGCGTGGCCACGATGACCGCGCCCGCGACCGGGACCTGTTGGGCCAGCGACATCGAGGCGTCCGACGTGCCGGGCGGCAGGTCGACGATGAGGTAGTCAAGCTCGCCCCACTCGATGTCGACGATGAGCTGGCGCACGCCGGAGCCGATCATCGGTCCACGCCAGACGACGGGCGTGCCCTTGGGGAGCACGAACCCGATGGAGGCGGCGCGGACGCCGTACGCCTCGATGGTGTGCATGCCGCCCTCGCCCTCGGCGAGCCCGCCCTCCTCGATGCCAAGCATGGTCGGGATGTTGGGGCCCGTGATGTCCGCGTCGACGAGGCCGACGCGCGCGCCGAGCTTCGCCAGTGCGACCGCGAGGTTGACCGAGACGGTGGACTTGCCGACACCTCCCTTGTTGGAGGCGACGGCGATGATGTTGCGCACACCCGGTACGGGCTCCGGGCCGCCCTCGCGGCGCATCTGGCCGCGCACCTCGGCGTCCCACTCGATGTCGACGTTGTCGATGCCCTCGACGTGCTCGAGCGCCGCGCGGACGTCAACGTCGATCTGCTCGCGGAGCGGGCACGCCGGTGTGGTCAGGACGAGGCGGAAGGACGCGGTGCCACCCTCGACGGTCACGTCGCGCACCATGTTGAGCGACACGATGTCGCGGTGGAGTTCAGGATCCTGGACCCGGCCCAGGACAGTCAGGACGGTCTGTTCATCAGCCACGGTGGTTCCTCACCTGGATGTATCTTCGCCGTTTCTTGCCCGACGAGGAAACCCTCGCGGCGTCGTATGCGTTGTACCTGATGTAGACAGTATGCGCCGGGCCGGTCGAGGACTCCTCGGCGGGCGGGACGCACGAGGAAGTTGAGGCGGTCGGCATGCGGGTGCATTCGTCTGCCTGGCCCGTTCCGTGGCTGCCGGTGGCGTTACGACGGGCTGTCGAGCGCTTTACCTCGCTTTACGACCATTTAATGACTTTAAGCTTGACGCAATACATTTTTCACCGCTATAGTTTGGGTCGCAGGTCATCCGCCTGCACTGCGATCCCACCGCAGGAGCATCGGTATGGATGGCGTCTCCAGCGGGCGTGGAGGGCCCGCATCGGCGTCGAAGAAAGGGGCGAGGGATGGCAACAGTAATCGAGGCGACCACTCCGGCTGCCGGGGTCTGCGTTCACCACTGGGTGATCCAGCCTCCGAACGGCCGCACCAGCCCGGGCGTCTGCAAGCGTTGCGGCGAGCACCGCGACTTCGCGAACGCCAACGAGAGCGTGATGTGGGAGCAGACGAACACGCTTCGCAACTCCCCTTCCACCGGTCTCCGCAGCCTCCCGCGGCCTTCCGAGGTCCGCCTGTCCGACGAGATCGTCACGAACTAACCCGCCCGGCCAGGGCGGCTACCGGGACGGCGCCTTCGGGCGCCGTCTCTGCGTGTCCGCCCCTCGCGTCCGCGCCCCGGCGCTCCCAACGACCGCGCCCGGCTATCATGAGCCGGGGAGGACCACCCGGTGCAGCCTGACCTCAGCGTCGTCATCGGACGGCACGCCAAGCAGGAGTTGCTCATGCGCAACCCCGTGATGACGGCGTCCGGCACCTTCTCCAACGGCCTCGAGTTCGCCCGCCGCTTCGACCTCGACGCGCTCGGCGGGCTCGTCTCCAAGGGCACGACGCTGCGCTCGCGGCAGGGCAACCCGCAGCCGCGCATCGTCGAGACGCCGGCCGGGATGATCAACTCGATCGGCTTCCAGAACATCGGCGTCGGCGCGCTCATCAGCGAGGTCGCACCGGTGTGGGCGCGCTGGGACGTCCCGGTCGTCGTCAACATCATGGGCTACACCGTGCGCGAGTACGGCCAACTGGCCGAACGGCTGGACGGCGTGCCCGGCGTCGCTGCGCTCGAGGTCAACGTCTCGTGCCCGAACGTCGAGTCGGGCGGGATCGAGTTCGGCCAGGACTGCGACCTCACGGCCGACGTGACCGCCGAGGTGCGCCGTCACACCTCGCTGCCGTTCGCCGTCAAGCTCACGCCCGCGGTCTCCGACCCGCGCCCGTTCGTCGAGGCGGTCGAGGCCGCAGGCGCCGACGCGCTCTCGCTCGTCAACACCATCCCCGCCATGGCGATCGACACCGTGCGCCGGCGGCCGGTCATCGCGACGGCGTTCGGCGGCCTCTCGGGGCCGGCGCTTAAGCCGGTCGCGCTGCGCCACGTGTACCTCGCGGCGTCCGTCACCTCGCTCCCCATCCTCGCCGCCGGCGGCGTCTCGACGGGACAGGACGCCATCGAGTTCCTGATGGCCGGGGCCAGCGCCGTGCAGGTCGGCACCGCCACGTTCCGCGACCCGGAGACGCCGTGGCGCGTGCTCGACGAGCTCACCGCCTGGTGCGAGGCCGAGGGCGTCACGCGCCTGGACGAGATCGTGGGCGCCGCGCAGCGCCGCGACTGATGGCCCGCGCCGGCTCGATCCTGCCGTGGCTGCTGATCGCCTTCGCCGCGGGCGCGTGGTTCCTGGCGGCGTTCCGGATCATGCACCGCCTCGGGGCCGCCGAGGCGGCCCTGGCCGCGGGCCTCCTCGTCGCACTCGCCGTCGCGACCATGCTGTGGCGGTGGGCGGAGCACGACCGCACTCGCCGATCGCTAGCGGCGGGCCGCTGCCCCGGTTGCTCCTCCACGCTCATCGCGGAGCACGAGCATGCTCGCACGGGTGCGGGTGGGGGCGTGCAGCTGTGGGAGTGCCGGGAGTGCGGGTACCGCCGCAGCGAGCCGTTGACGTGCGAGCACTGCCCGCCGTAGCGTCGGATCAGCGGGCCTTCAGGCCCGCCGTCGGGGTGTAGCTCAGCCTGGTAGAGCGCTGCGTTTGGGGCGCAGAGGCCCGCAGTTCAAATCTGCGCACCCCGACCAACCCAACTCCCATAGCTGGTGCGACTGGCACGAGGGCGTGCTCGTTGAGGCCGGTGGGACTGCTTGTTACGCTCGCGTGGTCATGCAAGAGAACCTGCCGCCGTACGTCCTCGTCGCCCGGATCGGCTCGATCCTCGGCATGTCGTTCGCGCTGGCGATCGGCCTGCTGCTCCTGCTCGGCGGGCTCGTGCTGCCCTCGCTGGTGGCGTTCGCGGCGTTCGTCCCGTCACTCGCGATCATGGTCTACGCCGAGCGCCACGCCGCATCCAACAACTGACACCCGGGCCGGTACTCGCCGGCTACTCGCCGCCCTCGATGATGTCGATGCCGAGGATGCGGTCGCCCGGCGGCTGCCCCGGCGCCGAGGGGTCGCGCGGCGTCAGCGTGCGCAGCACGTCGAGCCCCTCGATCACGCGCCCGAAGACCGTGAACCCGGACTCCACGAGGTGCGGCGTCGGCTCCAGCGTGATGAAGAACTGCGAGCCGCTGACCGTGTTGCCCGCCTTCGCCATCGAGAGCACGCCGGCGTCGAAGGGCAAGTCGTTGAGCTCCTCGACGAGGTCGTAGCCCGAGGAGTGGAGACCCGTCCCCGTCGGGTCGCCCGCCTGGGCGACGAAGCCGGGGATGACGCGGTGGAACGTGATGCCTTCGTAGAACCCGTCGCGCGCGAGGAACACGAAGTTGTTCACGTAGCCCGGCGCGTCGGATGCCAGCAACTCGATGCGCACGCTGCCCTTCTCGGTGTGGATGACCGCCTCGTACGAGCCCGCGGGGTCGATGGTCAGGGGTGGCGGTCCGCTGTACGCGCGGTCATCGGCCTGCTCGCCGTCGCCTGACGGCGTGGCCTCGGCGTCGTCGGTGGACGGAGCCGTGGCCTCGGCCGTGGCGCTGCCGTCGGCGGAGTCTCCGGCCGCGGCGCCCGAGGCGTCGCCGGGCGTGGGCGTCGCAGTCGGCGTCGGCGTGGCGGGCGTCGGGCCGGTCGGCCCGGCCTGGCCGCCGCCGAAGAAGACCGCGCCAAGGCTCACGACCAGCACCACGATGCCGACGGCGTAGAAGAGGCGCTGGCGACGCTGCAGCCAGCCAAACATGCCCGGGAACTGCATCGGCCCCACGGCCTCGAAGCTCTGGCCGCGATCGCGGCGCCGTCGCTCGCGTCGCTGCCGTCGCCGGCGCCGTCGTTCGTCGCTCACGCGGACCTGGCCCTGTCGGAGAGGCGGCCGATCGCCGCAGCGAGGTCGTCCGGGCTGGCGCTGCTCACGTAGTAGCGGCGCCCGTCCGTCGCACCAACGACGGCCAGCGTCGCACCGGCGGCGTTGAGGATGAGTCCCGGTCCGGCCTCGCCCGTGACGAGGAGGAGCCACAGGCCCCAGCCGCACACGGCGACCGCCACAGTGAGGGTCGCGAGAGCGAGCCAGCGTGGGCTGTGGACGCGTTCGGAGTACGGCATCGACGGCTGACCCATCCGGGGGTGCTCGGCCTCGCTGGTTGACCGCCGCCGACTGTACTACAGGCGCCTCGTACCCGCGGCACCGGGCGTGGCGGGACAGCCCACCAGGGAGCACCGTGGAGCCGGACGCCGGTGACAGAGGGTCGCAGCTACGAGGACTGGCTCGCCTCGAGGGTGTCGCGGTTCGCCAGCATCCGCTCGAGCACAGCAGCCATCGCGCCTCGCTGGTCGTCGGTTACCCCGTGGAGGAGTTGGGCCTCGTACTCCGTGACGAGGTCTACCACCTCCCGCACGGCGCTGCTGCCCGCATCGGTCAGCAGCAGCCTGACGACACGCCGGTCGTCGGTGCGGCGGCGCCTGCGAAGCAACCCCCGCGAGACCAGCCCGTCGACCAGGCGGCTAATCCGCGAGGCATCCGCGGGCAGCACGTCCGTCAGCTCGGTGGCGGTCCACTCCTCCTGATCCACGAAGCACCGGATCAGCGTGAACTCGTTCGAGGTGAGGCCGCAGGACATCGTGATGCGGTCGCGTCCCCGGAGGTACGCACTTCCAAACGCAACCGTGCTGGTGATCAGGTCTGGTGGAACCGTATGCTCCTTCGATTCATGCAGCGGTTGACGTAGCTCTACATCGTGCGAGCGATGCTCTGACGGTGATGTCGAAGGTGTGACAGTTCACCGCCGCCAAGATTGTATTCGTATCGTGATGATGCGCAACCGGGCTCCACGCCCCTGCGCGATAACCGTAGTCCGGCCGCAGATGATTCTCTACGATCACCCCGATGACGTGGCAACCGCTGCCGACTCACTTACCCCCGGTATGGGCGCGCCCGGCGCTGAGCGCATGACTGCCGGGTGCTCCCGCACCCACGGGGCGCCGGGTGAGGAAACGAGCGATCAGCGAGGATGGAAACCGATCCTGATCGCGGGTCGGATGCGCTGCCAGGCGGGCATGCCAAGGCCCCCGGACGGGTCACTCCGCCGGCTGCTCTTCTGCTTCCTCAGGCAGCAGCACCACGCGCACGTAGCGGTCCGTGGGAAGATAACGCTGAGCGACCTCGGCGATGTTCTCCAACGTGATCCCCTCAAGCGTCGCATCGAACTCGTTGAGGCTGCTGAGCGGGTTGCCCCGCTGCGAGAGTGACCCGATCTGACCCAGCCAGAAGCTGTTGTCCCGCAGTTGCTCCTCGTGGGACGTGCGCATCTGCTCCTTGACGGTGTCGAGGTAGCCCTGTTCGCCGCCGGCTCGCAGCCAGTCGAGTTCGACCTCGATCTCGGCGAGCAGCTCATCCACGCGCGCGGGGTCACTGCCGAAGACGATCTGGACTCGGTACTCCTGGTCCGGAAGGAGCCGCGCGCCGCCGCTCGCGTTGATGCTGTACGCACCGCCGAGTTGCTCTCGTACCCGCTCGCGCAGCCGGGTCGCCAGCATCTCGCTTGCGACGTGCAGGGCCATGGCGTCACTGCCGGCCCACTCCGCTTCACCAGCGAACGCCCAGACGGTCAGGCTCCGAGGCTCGATACCGCTGTGGACCACGTGGTCCTCGATCCCCGGCGGCGGGTCAATCCCGATGTCCTGCCACTCCTCGACCCGTCCGCCCGCGGGCAGACTCGCGAGGTACGTAGTTGTCAGCTCGCGCAGGACGTCCCACTCGAAGGCTCCCACGAACACGAACGTTGCATCTCCCAGATCCGCGAAGCGATCGCGATACAGCGCCTCGGCGCGCTCCAGGCTCAGCTCCTCGACCTGCTCGACGGTCAGCGGCCGACGACGGAAGTGATCCTGGCTCACCAGACTGTTGAACCTGTCTGCGAACACCGCATCGGGCTGTGTCGGACGGCGCTCCGCGGAGGTCCGGAGCCTGGCCTGGAACGTGGCGAAATAGGTGGGATCGAACCGCGGTTCCGTGGCGTACAGCGTCATCAGCTGGAACAGGGTCTCGAGGTCTTCCGGCGAAGCGCTGCCGCTGAGGCCTTCAAACAGCTCGCTGATGTACGGGAACACGGAGGCGCGCTTGCCCGCGAGCAACCTGTCCAGCGCAACGCTGTCGTGGGCGCCCACTCCGCTGCCGGACACGACCGACGGGGCGTACACCACGGACCAGTAGTCCTCGTCGGCAATGAGCGAGGTGCCACCCGGACTGAAGGCCTCAAAGATCACCTCGTCGCTGCGGAAGTCGGTCTGCTTGGCGATGACGGTGATGCCGTTCGACAGCGTCCACCTCGTCGCCTCGACGGACTCGATGTCCTCCTCCTCGACGATGTTCCCGGGCGTCGGGATCTCGGCCAGCAGGGGGACGTCATCAAACGTCTCCGCGTAGGGCTCGACGACCAGCGCGGGCGCCCCCTCGAGCTGTGCCTGGAGCGCCACTGCCAGCGCGCCGTCCGTGCTCGGGTCGATGGCCTCGGGCCCCAGCACCAGCAACACGGTGTTGCCGGGCGTCGTCCAGGAGTCCGCGACGGCATCGACGTCGCCGAGGGAGACCGTCGGCAGCAGCAGCTGGTACAGCTGCCACTCGGTCTCGATGCCCACCTCGGAGGCTCCCGTCAGGAAGTGATCCCGGTACGCGTTGGCGAGCTGGCCCGAATCCTGCTGGTCGCGCTGGAGGTAGACGGTCTCGATCGAGCTCAGGAGGTTGACCCCCTCGCGAGCCAGCTCGGACTCGGTGAATCCATGCTGGCCCGCGCGTTGCAGCTCCTCCAGCACTG
>DAOULE010000124.1:0-5946 GCA_034420575.1 Dehalococcoidia bacterium | reverse complement strand
CTCGAGACCACCGAGGAGGAGAACCTCGCGATGATCGCCGACTCGGTACGGCTCCTCGTTGAGCGGGGACGCGAGGTGGTCTTCGACGCCGAGCACTTCTTCGACGGCTTCGCCGACGACCCCCAGTACGCGCTCGCCACGCTGCGGGCGGCGGCGGGCGCGGGCGCGTCCACCGTCGCGCTGTGCGACACCAATGGCGGGTCGATGCCCGAGGACGTCGTGCGAGGCGTCCACGAGGCAGCACAGGTGGTGGACTGCGGGATCGGCATCCACGTCCACAACGACGCCGACCTCGCCGTTGCGAACACGCTCCTGGCCGTGCAGGCGGGCGCGACGCAGGTGCAGGCGTGCCTCAACGGCTGGGGCGAGCGCTGCGGCAACGCGAACATCATCTCCGTCATCGCCAACCTCCAGCTCAAGCTCGGCATCCAGGTGGTCAGCGACGAGCAGCTGGAGCGCCTCACCGAGCTCTCGCACTTCGCAACGGAGCTTGCGAACCTGGCGCCGAACCCGCAGCAGCCGTACGTGGGTACCAGCGCGTTCGCGCACAAGGCGGGACTGCACGTGGCCGCCATCACGAAGTCGGCCGGCTCCTACACCCACGTGGACCCCGGCGCCGTCGGCAACATCGAGCGCGTCCTGGTCTCCGAGCTGTCCGGGCGGCGCAACATTGTTGCCAAGCTCGCCGAGCAGGACGCCGGGCTCGCCCTCAGCGACTCCGAGGCGAGTGCGCTGGCCGAGGACGTGAAGGACCGCGAGGCGCGGGGCTTCCAGTACGAGTCCGCGGAAGCCTCGTTCGAGTTGCTCGCGCGGCGCTCGCTGGACGGCTACGTCGCGCCCTTCGGCCTCGAGGACTTCCTGATCGTCGAGCGCCGGCGGCCGACCGACGCGCAGGCGGAGAACGAGATGCAGGCGGAGGCGATGGTGAAGGTGCGCGTGGGTGAGACGCTCAGCCAGACGGCCGCGGACGGCAACGGCCCGGTGTCCGCCCTCGATGCAGCGGTCCGGCGCGCATTGCTCGAGTCCTACCCGGACCTCGGTCGCGTGCACCTGGTGGACTACAAGGTCCGGATCATCAACCCGGACGGCGGCGCGGACGCCGCCGTGCGCGTGCTCATCGAGTCCTCGGACGGCATGCACCTCTGGCGCACCGTGGGCGCCTCGACCGACGTGGTTGAGGCGTCCTGGCTGGCCCTCCAGGACGCCTACGAGTACTGGATCATGCGCTGGGGCGGCATGTAGCCGCGCCCGGAACAGGCTAATGCCGCGGTCGCGCGTGGGCGTGCGCCGGCGTCGTTAGCTCCTACGCATCGCCCCGCGTCGAGGTGTCCGAGGCGATGGGGACGGACGCCGCCGGCAGGCTCACGGTGAACACGGTCCCGTCGTCCGTGGTGGAGGTCACGCCGACCGCGCCTCCCTGCGCATGCACAAGCTCGGCGACGATGGCCAGGCCGAGTCCACTGTGCCCGCTTCCGCTGCGGGCGCGGTCCACCTGGTAGAAGCGGTCGAAGATGTGCTCCAGCTCGTCTCGCGGGATCGGCGTCCCGCCGTCGCGGACGATCAGGAACCCGACATCCTCTGCGTGCTTCGTACAGACTTTCACCGACGAGTTTGCAGGCGCGAAGCGGATCGCGTTCTCCAGCAGGTTGACGCACACCTGCTCCAGGCGCCGTTCGTCGCCGATGACGTGCGTTTCGGTGAGATCGAGCTCAACGTCCACCTCGGATGCCTCGGCCTCGTAGCGGAGCCGCCTCGCGGTCGCCGTGACCAGCGCGTCGAGGTCCACCTGGTCGCGTTCGATCTCCAACTCGCCGGACTCGAGCCGGGAGAGGTAGAGCAGATCGTCGACGAGTTCGCGCATGCGCTCGGACTCCTCGTGGACGACCTCGGCGAGCTTGCGCGCCTCCTCGGGGTCGCTGACCACGCCGTCGGCGAAGGCCTGCGTGAACCCCTGGATCGAGGTGAGCGGTGTGCGCAACTCGTGCGAGACGTCGGCGAGGAGCTGCCGCATGGACCGGTTGCTGCGGTTGACCTGGGCCGACATCTGGTTGAAGGCACGGGCGAGGTTCGCGACCTCGTCGTTGCCGCGCACGTCGATGCTCTGGTCGTAGTCGCCGCGCGCCATCGCCTGGGCGGCGCCGGTCATCTGCACGATCGGCCGCGTGATGCGCTGCGCGATCAGCGTGCTCACCACCACGGCGAACACGCCTGCAATCCCGCCGCCGAGGAGCAGCCGGGGCAGCAGCGCCGACCACGCCTCGGTGACGTCGCCGGCGGGCACGGCGATGTAGAGTCGCGGCTCCGTGGTGGGCAGCAGGCGCATGACAGCCGCCTCGGACCGGTTGTTCGCGGCGAAGACGAACAGGTCGTGGTCGCCCGCGCGTACGCGACTCGACAGGAACGAGACCCCGTCGGCCAGGGTCGACTCCTCGCCGCCTGCGGCCCCGGACATGACCACGGCCTCACCGAGCAGCGAGTCGGTTGCGGAGCTGTCGAATATCACGCGGTCGTCGCCGTCGACGAGCAGCACGCGCACGTCGAAGAACTCGGCGTAGGCCGTCAGCTGCGGGTCGATGCGCTGCCGCGACCAGCCCACGAACGCCATATCGTCGTACGCCCGCGAGATGGGGCCGACGAGGTGGCCGATGCGCTCCTCCGCCCTACGGGCCTCGTGATCGCGGAGCAGAAACAGCGAGGCGATGGCGACGAGCACGAGGCTGAGCGCGATGATCAGGCCGAAGCTGAGGAGAAGGCGGAGGCGCAGGCTGTGAATCATGGCGCGACTGCCCGGGTGGCGGAGCTACGACGTGCTGGCCGGGGTCAGCTTGTAGCCCACGCCCCAGACCGTCTCGATCTCGGCGTCGGCATCGTGCAGCTTCTCGCGCAATGAGGCCACGTGCACGTTGATGGTGCGGGCATCGCCGTAGTAGTCGTGACCCCACACCATCGCGAGCAGGCGCTCGCGGTCGAGGACCACGTTCGGGTGCGTCAGGAACGCGTGCAGCAGGTCAAACTCGCGATGCCGGAGCCGCACCAGCTCCCCGCCGACGTGGACATCGCGGCTCGACGGGTCGAGTTCGACGTTGCCGACGGTGACGACGGGCTCCACGCGCTCGGGGTCGTCGGTGCGGTCCCAGTCGCGACGGCGGAGCGCGGCCTTGACGCGCGCCACCACCTCGCGGGGGTTGAACGGCTTCGTGATGTAGTCGTCCGCGCCCATCTCCAGGCCGACGACCTTGTCGATGTCCTCCGTGCGCGCGGTGAGCATGAGCACCGGGACGTTCGAGACCTTGCGGATCTCCGCGCAGACGTCGAGGCCGCTGAGCTCGGGCATCATCAGGTCCAGCAGCACGAGGTCGGGTGACTGGTCGCGGAAGCGCTCAAGCGCCTCGCGGCCGTCGCCGGCCGCAACTACATCATGACCCTCGTTCTGCAGGTAGAGCCGCAGGAGTCGGACGATGTTGGGTTCGTCGTCGGCTACCAGGATCTTGGCGGGCATATCACCAGTCCAGGCTCATCTACCGGACGGCCGCTCCTCGGGAGCGGTGGAAGGGGGTCGGCCCGGTCGACCCGTGGCGAGGTCTCCATCGTTCCCGTTCGCAAACCGCTCCCACCACCGTCACTAGCGACAACGTTGGCCGGGCGCGACCCCTTCGGATCTATGGTGGTCGCGAACCGTCATCGAGCCGCCATTCAAGTGTAAACAAAGTACTACGGATGGGTAGTCCTTGGGCATGGCGATCCGCGCCGCGCCAGGGCGACCGTGTGAAGACGGAGCGATGGAGCGTACGACGCCGCGGCCGTCCCGCGCCCGCCGCCGGGCGGTGGGCACGGCTCACCGGCCGGAGCGCCTCCGGCCGGGAGGATGCGGCGCAGCCCGGCGACTAGAGGCGGAGCTTGCCGTGCGAGGGCTGCCGACGCCGCTGCTTGCCCGCGGCGAGACGCTCTTCCTCGAGCAGTTCCTGCGGGTCGGCGACCTCGGTCTCGTGGACGTGCCCGCAAGCAATGCAGCTTGCGAACTTCCCGTACCAGTCGTCCTCGACGATCATGAGCCCGCTGCAGCGCGGGCACCGACTGGGCGGTGCACTAGTGATCACAGCCATACCCCTGTGTTGGCGGCCAGGCCGGAATCCCTCCGGCTTGGGGCTGGATCCGTGCCGCCGGGGTTAGCTGACGGGTTCGGGTCGACCCAGTCTGACCCGCCCTCGCTAGAGGGTTCACCCCAAGAGGTGGTTCCCCCGGTTCCCGCCCAGGCGGGAATTAGGCAGAGTGCTACGCACTCCAGGATTGCCGCCCGTGGGCGACGCTGCGCAGGATACGGATTGCTGGCCGGTTGTCAACTCCGTCACAAGCGGAGCCCGGATCCCCGTCAAGCCGAGCCGCGGCAGAGCCCTGCATCCATGACCTCGCACCCTTCCCCGGCCGGCGGCATACTGCGGTTGACCCGATTGTCGGCACGTCTTCCGAGGGCGTCGTGATGTCATCAGCCTCTTCGCACAGCAGCACCGTCGCTCGCGCGGTGGCCGCCATCGGCGCGCACGACGGCGGTGCACGCTCGGCGGCCGCGGGCCGACAGGACCGGCTCACCAAGCCGCCCGGCTCGCTCGGCCGCCTCGAGCAGCTCGCGACGCGCATTGCCGCGATGACCGGCCACGAGCGCCCGCGACTCGACGCGAGGCTCGTCGTCGTCGCGGCGGGCGACCACGGCGTGGTCGCGCAGGGCGTCTCGCCCTACCCGCAGTCCGTGACGGCGCAGATGGTCGCGAACTTCCTGGGGGGCGGCGCGGCGATCAACGTCCTCGCCGACCATGCGGGGGCGCGCGTACGCGTCGTCGACGCGGGGCTGGCGACCGCGATCCCACCTGCGGTGGCGGACGACCCGTCCCTGCTGCGTCTCGGCCTGGGCACGGGGACGGCCGATATCACCCGGGGCCCGGCGATGTCCCGCGAGTCCGCGGAGCAGGCCGTGGCCGCCGGCATCGAGCTGCTCGAGGCCGAGCGACGCGAGCAGGGCGTCGACATCGTCGGCTGCGGCGAGATGGGGATCGGCAACACCACGTCCGCCGCAGCGCTGATTGCAGCGGTCACGGGCCGCCCGCCCGCGGCCGTGACGGGCCGGGGCACCGGCGCGGACGACGAGACCTACGCCCGCAAGGTCCGCGCCGTGGAACGGGCTCTCGAGGTCAACGCGCCCGACCCGGCCGACGGCGTCGGGCTGCTCGCCGCGCTCGGCGGCTTCGAGATCGGGGTGCTGGCCGGCGTCTATCTGGGCGCGGCGAGCATGCGCGTGCCGGCCGTGATGGACGGCGTGATCTCCGGAGCCGCCGCGCTGGTCGCCGCCTCGATCGCGCCGGCCGCCGGGGAATACATCATCGCCTCGCACCGCTCCGTGGAGCCCGGTCACGCCGCCGTGCTCGAACGGCTCGGCTTCGACCCGCTCCTCGACCTCGGGATGCGGCTGGGCGAGGGGAGCGGGGCGGCGCTCGGCATCTCGATCTGCGTCGCCGCGTGCCGGCTCCTGGACGAGATGGCGACATTCGGCGAGGCGGGCGTCGACGACTCGGACGCGGCTGTGCCGCCGGAGGCGTAAGCTACGGGCATGGGAACATCACTTCGCGCTCTGTTCATGTCCGCGCCCATCGCACTCGAGTTCCTGACGCCGCTGCGGCTGCGCCGCGTGCAGCGCTGGGACGATGCGACTTTCGCGAGTGCGCTGGGCTGGTACCCCGCGGTCGGCCTGCTGATCGGGCTGATACTGCTCGGCCTCGACGTTGCCACCGAGGAACTGCTACCCGTCGAGGTGCGCTCCGCGCTGCTGGTCGCGGCGCTGGCCGTGCTCTCCGGCGGGCTCCACCTCGACGGCGTCGCCGACACCGCCGACGGCATGGCGCTGCAGGGCGAGCGCAACGAGCGCCTGGGCGTGATGGCCGCCGGTAACGTCGGGCC
>DAOULE010000123.1:0-2504 GCA_034420575.1 Dehalococcoidia bacterium | reverse complement strand
TGGGGCGACTCCGACCACCACCGCGAGCTCGTCGCCGACCAGCTCGGCATCTAGCACTCGCGGCACGGTTCGCAAGCAGTGGGGCCGCCCTCCGGGGCGGCCCCATTCGTTTGTCTGTGATCAGGCGTGCGTTGAACAACCCGGGGATAGTGCTACTCTCGATTCACGACTCCCCGGCCCTCGAGGCTGGTTGGGGCGGCCCCACAGAGGCCGCCCCTTCTTGCTGATCACCCTTCCCACTGGAGTCCGTGGGGGCACGACTCATGCCGAGCAGACAAGACGAAGCCGCATCGCTCCTCTCCGTCGTCGTTGACCACTTGACTTCCGGTGCGGCCGACCTCGAAGCGGAATTGCGGCGCTATGCGTACGCATGTGAACTTGCAGAACTGGTGTCGGAAGCCGAATGGGCCTGGAAGGAACTGAACGGATACGCGAGCCGGGAGGAGGTACCTCACTACAGACACACCGCGGCCGTTCTTCGGTGGCGAGTTGGGCGCACGGCCTCCGACCACAGGCAACTCGAGGCCGCTACGCACGCTTCCATGTACGGGTCCCCAGGACCCGATGAGGACTTCACTCAGGTGCTTGGTCGAGGCGTTCAGGATCCCGCCAACGCTGCTGCGAGCCGGGGCTTCTCAGATCCAACCGGAGAAGTGACCACGATCCCGCATCGGCAGTATCCCAAGCCTGGTTATGAGTTTGAGCGAGCTGTCGTCGTGGAGCCTAGGCACATCACGGCAACCCTCGGGCGCATCGAAAGAGCACTCCTAGAGCGCGTAATCGCCAATCGCATCGGCCTTGTCTATGGGTCGGTCGTCGAGGAAATCTGGCCCAAGTTGCGATCTGATCTTGAACCGCGGCTACTAGCGATGGGGGTCACCGATCATCTTGAGACGATCGAGCAGGGCCTGAACAGCGGGACTGCCGCTGGCCGACAGTCGGCGCTCTACGGTTGCCGAAGCCTCCTGACGGCGCTCACCGACCATCTGTGGCAGGACGAGCGAGACACGTACACCCTGTTGCGGGGCGACGGTGTTAACGGGAAGCTCGTCGTGACTCAAGATCGGCCGAAGAACCGGCTCGGAGCCTACCTACACCAGTCAATCGGAGGTACCAGCGCCGAAGACTACCTTCAGGCGGAGATCGAGCGAGTATGGCAGTCGATATCGAAGCTTGTTGACCTCACCAACAAGGCGCACGACGCGGACGTTTCGCAGCAGGACGCCGAGTTGGCTGTCATCGGCACATATTTCCTAGTAGGAGAGCTCGGTCGGCGAACGGACTTCATCCCCGTCGAGTGTTACACGGACTAGGTCTCCGTCACGAGGCCAAGGCCCCCTCCCAGCTTCGCTTGCCTTGCCCCTCTGCTAAAATTGAGCCACGGGTGCGAAGCACCCGGGAGCACTCCGCCCCACCCGCACACGCACCGATCGAGGAACGCCACGACACCATGCAGAACTTCAAGACCGTGGTCCTGCTCGCCGCCATCAGCGGCCTGCTCATCGCCATCGGCGGCGCGATGGGCGGCTATGCGGGCGTCGCCATCGCCTTCGCCATCGCGCTCGCGATGAACGTCGGCTCGTACTGGTTCTCCGCCGACATCGTCCTCAGGACCTCGCACGCCCACGAGATCGAGCGCGACGACGACCCCGACCTGTTCCGCATGATCGAGACCGTCGCCAACGCCGCCAACATGCCGATGCCGCGCGTCTACATCATCGACTCGCCGCAGCCGAACGCCTTCGCCACCGGCCGCAGCCCGAAGCACGCCGCGGTCGCCGTCACCACCGGCATCCGCCGCATCCTCACCGACCGCGAGCTGCGAGGCGTCCTGGGGCACGAGATGGCGCATGTCGCCAACCGCGACATCCTCACCTCCTCGATGGTCGCGACGATCGCCTCGGCGATCTCGATGATCTCCTTCTTCGCGCTGTGGTTCGGCGACCGCCGCAACGGGCTCGCGCTGCTCGTGGTGGCGCTCGTGGCTCCGCTCGCCGCGACCGTCATCCAGCTCGCGATCAGCCGCGCGCGCGAGTTCCAGGCGGACACCGACGGCGCGAACTACGTCTCGGACCCCGAGGCGCTCGCCTCGGCGCTCTCGAAGCTGGAGCGCGGCGCGCAGGTCATCCCGATGGACGTGCCGGACGCGACGGCGCACCTGTTCATCGTGAACCCGCTGGCCGGGCACAGCTTCTCCGGGATGTTCTCGACGCACCCGCCCATCGAGCAGCGCATCGAGCGCCTGCGCCGCATGGGCGGCTACGGCGGCCCGTAGCGGCACGCGGCCCGCGCGCCGCACCGAGGATCCACGCGCGCACGACGTGACGAGGGCGCCCGGTCGGGCGCCCTCGCTGCGATCACCACACGCGCGGACGTCTCGCGCCGCTCACGCCAGGTCGAAGCGGTCGAGGTTCATGACCTTGTCCCACGCGGCCACGAAGTCGCGCACGAACTGGTCCTCGCCGTCGTCGGAGCCGTAGACCTCGGCGAGGGCGCGCAGCTCG
>DAOULE010000122.1:0-2819 GCA_034420575.1 Dehalococcoidia bacterium | reverse complement strand
CGCAGGCGGTCGACGTAGAGGTACGGGACGCGCCTGTCGGGCTCGTCGAGCTCGCGGTCGAGGCGGAAGCGGAGGCCGACGTCGGACATGGCGTCGGCGTAGATCGGCGCGGTGGCGAGCAGCGTCGTCGCCAGCAGCGCGCCGGCGGCGAGCAGGAGCATCAGCGGCCAGTTCGACGCGAACCGCCGCAGCGCGAACCGCCAGACCGAGAAGAGTTCGCCCACGCCGCCAGTCTAGGCGCGACGAGGCTTCACGGGCACGGCGTGGGGTCCTCCCTGCGTGCAGCGTCCGAGCGGATCCGCCGGTAGAATCGCCTCCGTGCGGCACTTCCGTTCGCTTCCGGTGATCGTCGTACGCCGCATGCTCGGCAACTGGCGGCTGCTCGCGAGCGTCGTCATCGGCACGCTGATCGCGGGTGCGATCCTCGCCTCCACCGTCATCTACGCCGACGCGATCCGCGACCTCGGCCTGGAGCACGCGCTCGAAGCCGAGTCCATCCACGACCTCGATGTGCGGGTCTCGCAGAGCAACATCGCGATCCGCGCGCCCCTCTACGAGCAGTCGAGGGGGCGCATCGACCGCACCCTCGACTCCGCGCTCGGCGAGGCGCGCGGCGGCGTAGTCCGGCAGGGCACGACGTCGACGTTCTACCCGACCCCGCCGGGAGGTGCGCCGGAACTGGCGAACGACGCGCGTCCGCGGGCGAACCTGCGCTTCCGCACCGAACTCCTCGAGCACGTCACGCTGGTGGCGGGGAACCTCCCCTCGGCGCGTGGCGTGAACGCCGACGGCGCGGTCGAGGTGCTGCTCGGCGCGGAGACGGCGCGGGTGAACGGCTTCGCAGTCGGGGAGCGCTTCGACCTGCACCCGTCGTGGGTCACCGACACGCCAGCCCTTCCCGCAGTGGTCGTTGGGCTCATCGAGGCGAACGATCCCGACGCGCGGTACTGGAGTGGCCTTCCCGACCTGCTCGACGCCCAGACGGCGTCGTGGCCGACGTACATGCTCTTCGTCTCGCAGGACGTCTTCTTCGGCGCGCCCGCGCTGGCACTGCCGTCGATGACGGCACGCTACCTCGACGTCTACCAGGTGGACCGCGCGCAGCTGGACTCGCGCAGCGCTCCCGGCGTGGCAGTTGCCGTCGAGGTGCTCGAACGGCGCCTCGGCGCCACGGAGAACCTGCTGCGAGTCGACACGGACCTGGTGAGCGTGCTGGAGGAGTTCGACGACAAGCTCTTCTTCGTCCGCATCCCGCTGTTCGTGCTGCTGCTGCAGATCGGCGGAGTCGTCGCCTACTACCTGCTCGTCGTCTCCACGATGCTGCTCGAACGGCAGGCCGAGGAGATTGCGACCCTCCGCAGCCGCGGAGCGACGACCACGCAACTCCTCGTGCAGTACGGGATCGAGGGAGCGCTCCTCGCCACCCTCGCGGTTGCGGCCGGGCCGCCGATCGCGGCAACGGCCATCGCCGCGCTCGGGCCGACCCCGGCGTTCTCCGACCTCTCGGGCGGCGCGCCCCTCGACGTACACCTGTCCGGTCTCTCGTTCGCCCTTGCGGGCGGGGGCGCGCTGCTCGCGTTCGCCTCGTTCATGGTGCCCGCGTGGCAGGCGACGCGGCAGACGGTAGTGGGCTTCAAGCACAGCGCGGCGCGGCCGCGCCGGTCGCCGCTGTTCCTGCGCTACTACCTCGACGTCGCGCTCGTCGCCGTCCTCGCGATCGTGTTCTGGCGGCTGCGGCGCGAGAACGACCTGTTCGACGAGCCGCTGTTCGGCGACCCGCATGCCGACCCGTTCCTCCTCGCCACGCCCGCGGTCGCGATGCTCACCGCCGGGATCGTGTTCCTGCGCCTCTTCCCGCTCGTGCTGCGGCTCGTGGCGTGGCTGGTCGCGCAGGGCGCCGGCGTCTGGCTGCTCGTGGCGACACGGGCCCTCGCGCGCAACCCGACCCACTACGCGCGGCTGATCCTGATGCTCATGCTCGCCACGGGCGTCGGGATGTTCGGCGCGACGTTCTCCGCCACCCTCGACCGCTCCTACGACGACCGCACTCACTACGCCGTCGGCGCCGACGCACGGGCCACCGACCTGCGGGCGCTGTCCCGCCAGGGCGACGACACCTTCGTCGCCGCGCTCGGTACGGTCCCGGCGAGGGTGGCGAGTCCGGTCATCCGTGAGGACGGCTCGGTCAGCGCGAACGGCGAGAACGTCCGCCTCGAGGTGCTCGGGGTCGAGCCGGAGACCTTCGGGGAGGTCGCGTGGTTCCGCTCCGACTTCGCCGACAGCTCGCTCCAGGCGATGCTCGATGACATCGAGGCCAACGCCACGGCGGTGGAGTACGTCACGCTCCCACCGGACGCACGGCAGTTCGGGATGTGGGCCACGCTCCCCGACATCCGGGCGCGCATGGACCTCCTCGCCATCTTCCGCGACGCACGCGGCCAGCTCGCCTCCGGCTGGCTCGGCTCGATCCGCCCCGGGGACGAGCCAACGGAGCAGTGGCGCTTCTTCTCCATCGACCTCCAGCAGCTTCGAGGCCGCACCGGCAACCGGCTCGCGGCGGACATCGAGCCGCCGATCGCGCTGCAGTCGGTCATTGTCTACACGCGCAGCACCATCGGCGCGCAGCGCGGGGTGATGCTGCTCGGCCCAGCGATGACCTCGCCGCTCGCGCCGGCGACGCCGTTCGAACGGGGGCGGCCACGGGACTCCGACGCGCCGTTCGACGGCGCGATACTGGCCCACGTGTTCACGGATCCCGGCTTCGAAGTGCTCCAGGGCACCCTCCAGCGTCGCGTCGATGACCAGATGCGCGCCGACCC
>DAOULE010000121.1:0-5648 GCA_034420575.1 Dehalococcoidia bacterium | reverse complement strand
ACTGCAGGTCGTATTCCTTCATGAAGCCGATGCCGCCGTGCAGCACGTGCGACCACATGGTGACGTCGGTGGCTGCGCGCGCCGTGATGCCGCGCACGAGCGAGACCTGCGCCGGGTCCGCCACGCCTTCACCGATCTGCCAGATCAGTTCGTGCGTAAGGAAGCGCGAGGCTTCCACCTGGATCGCCATGTCCGCGACGCGCTGCTGCACCGGCTCGAACGCCCCGATCGGCCGCCCGAACTGCACGCGCATCTGCGTGTACTCCACCGCCATGTCCAGCGACTTCTGCGCGTGCGCGTAGCACTCGAACGACGCGATGGCAGACCCGAGCTGGTGGACGTAGTCGACGGCGTCGTGGCCGGCGATGAACGCGCTCGCCTCGGCGTCCACGTACGCGACGACGCTCTGCGGCGTGTCGCCGATACTCGACAGGTTGCGCTCGATCCGCACCCCCGGCTGCGCGGCCTCGACCACCGCGATGCCGGGGTCCCCGTCCTGCACGGCGGTCACGAGGTGCACCTCGGCCGCGTCGGCATACTCGACGAGGTACTTCGTGCCGTTCACCCGGCCACCGCCGTACGCGGTCTGCGGCATGTCGTCCGAGTTCCGGCCACGCTCGATCGCAGCCGTCGTCACGACGGCTCCCGCGGTGATGCGAGGGAGCAGGCTGCGCTTCAGGTCCTCGTCGCCGTGCGTCTGCACGGTCGAGGCGGCGAGGACGACGGCCTGGTACGGCGAGATCGTGGCGGCACGGCAGAGCTGCTCGATGAGGATCGCGCAGTCGATCAGCGACCCGCCCCCGCCGTCGTACTCCTCGGCGACCGGGAGCGCCGTCCACCCGATGCCGGCCATGGCGTTCCAGAGTTCGCCGTCGTGTTCTCCGGCGGCCTCGATCTCGCGGATGCGCGTCAGTGGCGCCTCGCGCGCGAGGAACTCCTCCGCGTTGCTCTGCAGCAGTTCCTGGAACTCGGTCAGCCGCAGGTCCATGGCTCGCTCCCGTCGAAGCGCGTTACGACCGGTTACCGAACCGGTACACGGCGATCAGCGCGCCGACCGGTTATCGAACCGGTATACGGCGATGAGAGCGCCCACAGCTGCCAGGATACCCGCGCCCACGAGTAGGCCCTCAGCGAGCGAGGTCAGCGCCGTGCCGAGGATCGTGTCGAAGTCTGCCTGGACGTCGGCCCCGACCCAGAACCCGAAGTAGGCGCAGATCACACCCGCGATGAACAGTGCTCCGATCCCACCCGCCAGGTAGCGGATGTCGAGCACCATTGAGCCGAGTGACGCCTCCGCCCCCCCCATGCCGTCTCCTGCGGTCGCGTCCTCGGCGCCGCCATTCATCTCCTCGGCCATGTCGACCTCCTTGCTTCCTCGCTGGTCTGGACCCCTTCTAGCCGCGCGGCAGGCCAAGGCCCCGCGTGGCGATGATGCGGCGCTGGATGTCGTTGGTGCCGCCGCCGAAACGGATGATCGGTGTCGCCCGGAACTCGGACTCGAAGCGCCCCTCGGCGATCGCGTCTTCCTCGCTCTCGCGCTGGATGCCGCCGAAGCCCCCGAAGAGGTCCATGCCGAGGCTCGTCATGCGGTGCGCGGCCTCGGAGACCCACACCTTGCCGGCCGAGGCCTGCATCGTCGGGACGCCGCCGTTCGCGATGATCGCCGCGTTGGTGAGCGCGAGCGCGCGCGTGATCTCGAGGTCCATGCGCGTCTCGGCGACCTGCGTGCGGACGTATGGGTCGTCCACCAGGTCGTCGCGCTCGCTCTTGAGGTAGTCGATGAGCCGGTCCCAGCGCCGCCTCGACGGTGCGACGGGGCCGATCACAACGCGCTCGAGGTCCAGCGCGTTCGCCGCCATGTACCAGCCGCGGTTCTCCTCGCCCACGAGCGAGTCGGCCGGGATGCGGACGTCCTCCCAGAACGTCTCGTTGGTGCGGCCGTCGCCCATCGTCCACAGCGGACGGACGGTGATGCCCGGCGTCGTCATCGGCACGACGAACATCGAGATGCCGCGGTGCTTCGGTGCGTCGGGGTCGGTGCGGGCGGCGAGCCACACGTGCGTCGAGACGTGGGCGCTGGAGGTGTAGATCTTCTGGCCGTTGATCACCCAGTCGTCACCATCGCGGACGGCGCGCGTCTGCAGCGAGGCGAGGTCGGTGCCGGCGTTGGGCTCGGTGTAGCCGAGCGCGAAGGTCATCTCGCCGCTCTGGATCTTCGGCAGCCACTCCTGCTTCTGCTCCTCGGTGCCGAACGACATGATGGTGGCGCCGATGGACATGATGGACATGGTGTCGAAGGGCAGGCCCCAGTAGCCGAGTTCCTCGACGAGCAGGTAGGTGTAGAACGCGCCCTTGCCCTGGCCGCCGTACTCCTCGGGCCAGGCCATGGCGGTGTATCCGGCCTCGTTGAGCGCCTGGCGGAACTTCTGCGCCTCGGGTCCGCGCCCGCCGCCCTCGGCGCCGGGCGCCTCGAGTTCGGCGACAAGCTCGGGGGTGCGGTGCTCCGCGACGAAGGCGCGCACCTCCCGCCGGAATTCATCGTGCTCGGGTTCCCAGCCGAACTCCATGGCCGGCCCCCTCCCTGCCGAGGCGCGCACACCGGCGCCGGCGCCGGTATGCTAGCACGCGACCGGGTGCGCTTATCGGCACGCGAGGAGGACACAGCATGTTCATCGGCCACTTCACCGAGCGGCCCTACCAGGACCCGAAGTCCGGCGTCTTCGGCACGACCTCGGCGCCCGCCGACCTCGAACTCAGTAACGAGGTCTACGACCCCAAGGTCGGCGCCGACCTCTATCACCGCTACCTCGACGAGAAGCTTTATATCGAGGAGATGGGCTTCGACGGCATCATGCTGAACGAGCACCACTCCACGCCGTTCTGCATGGGCGGCGTGATGAACGTCGAGGCGGCGATCCTCGCGCGCATCACGCAGCGCGCGAAGATCGTGCTGCTGGGCAACGTGCTCCCGATCTGGGACGACCCCCTGTTCCTCGCCGAGGAGCTCGCGGAGATAGACATGATCTCGCGCGGCCGACTCGTGACCGGCTGGGTGCGTGGCACCGGGCGCGAGAGCGTCTCCCACAACGCGCAGCCGCCCTACAACTGGGAGCGCTTCCAGGAGGCGCACGACTTCGTCGTGAAGGCGTGGACGACGCCGGGCCCGTACCGCTGGGAGGGGAAGCACTACAACTTCCGTTACGTCAACCCGTGGGCGAAGCCGTACCAGGACCCGCACCCGCAGATCTGGATCCCCGGCGTGATGAGCCGCAACACGGTGAAGTGGACCGCCGAGCACCGCTACCCGTACGTCATGCTCGCCACGGACCTCGAGCCGACCCGGCAGTCGTTCGACTACTACGCCGAGGTCGCGAAGGAGAACGGCTACGAGGCGCAGTCGCAGCACCGCGGCTACCTCTTCAAGGTCCACGTCGACGAGACCGAGGAGCTCGCCTACGAGACCGCGCGGAAGTACGTCTCCGGCCCACCGAACCCGTTCCTGGAAGGCAACCAGGGCGAGGTCCGGCCGTTCATCCAGAACCTGCCGGGCATGACCTCGCGCACCAACGTGCTGCCGACGGCCGGCAACCTCGCGGCCCTGCGTGCGCGCGGCCGCGTGCAGGCCCAGCCAACCCTGGACAAGCCGTCAGAACCCGAGGAGGATCGCGACAACTTCGGCAGCTACGAGAACCAGCTTGAGCGCTACACGATCATTACCGGCACGCCGGACAAGGTGATCGAGCGCGTGAAGCACGTCCTCGACTACCTGCGGCCCGGCAGCATCTTCTTCTGGGACGGCGACGGCTCCATGAGCCACGACGACACGATGCGCAGCCTCAAGCTGATGGGCGAGGAGGTCCTGCCGGCCATCCGCGAGTACAGCGACGAACTCGGCCTCAAGAGCCCGTTCGAGGTCTCGACCTACACGAACGAGCCGATCCCGCAGGAGGACTAGCCACCAGCTCGATCCGACCCCGGACACAGCGCTCGGCGCCACCCAACGGTGGCGCCGAGTTGCGTTCAGGGCGTCAGGCCGCGGGGAGGGCCATCCTTACGAAGGGATCGCAGCTAACCTTTCTTTACGGCCTGTCTTACGAAAGGTTAGCGAGCGCCTACGCGGACGGCCGCACTGATGAGATGTGGTCGGGCGTCTGTGGTCCCTGGTCGAGGGCGTCCATGAGCGGTGTGATCAGGGGAACCGCATCGTCGACGGCCGCGCGCAGCGCGTTCCCCCAGTAGTCGCGGAGCACGGCGAGGTCCTCTGCCTCGAAGCGCCGCTCGCTGACATGGTAGCTGTCATTGCGGTACAGGGCGCAGTCCACGGGTGGGTCGACGTCCGACGCGCTCGTGAAGGTGGCGTCGAAGGCGAGCAGGCCGTCCCGCAGGGCGTTCGCGAGCGGCTGCTCGTAGCTCCATGCACGGTCGAGGATCGGCTTGCCGTAGCGCGACTCCCCGATGATCACGTACGGCGTACCGGACTGCACTTCGACCCAGTTGCCCTCTGGGTACAGCAGGTAGAGGTGCGCCTCCTCGTCGTCCTGCAACTGCCCGCCGATCACGCAGTGGAGGTCGAACGCCAGGCCGCTCTCGACCAGCCAGCGCTCATCCTCGCCGCGCACCCGTCGCATCTCGTCGGCCAGGGCGTTGGCGGCGCGATACAGCCTGCTGAGATCGGTCTCGCCCTCCTTGAGGCGCTCCTCGAAGTAGGTCAGGGCCTTGTCGCGGATCGAGCGCAGGCCGCTGGTGAGGACGAACATCGAGTGCTGTTCGTGCTGATGGATCGCGATCTTCTTCGCGATCGACGTCTCCGTCCCGCTGGTGATGCGGGTGTCGGCGATGGCGAGCAGGCCTTCCTCGCACTTCATGCCCAGGCAGAACGTCACGGGCGTGCCTCCCCTGCGGTCACTGCTGCTCCTGCTCCTGCGTCGCCGTCCCCGACCGGACGCGGACGACGGCGGTCCAGTACTCGTTCGCGACGCCGGTGAATGCCCCCCGCAGGGGCGCGATGTCATCGTAGTCACGCCCGACGGCCGTGACGACGTAGCGCCCGTCCTGCGGCGAGTTGTTCGACGGGTCGAACCCGTGCCATCCGTCCGGCGCCAGCAGCTGCACCCACGCGTGCCCCGCCTCGCCGACGTCCTCGCCCTCGGGGGGCGCGAGGTAGCCGCTGACGTAGCGGGACGGGATGCCGTGCATCCGCAGCATCGCCAGCATGAGGTGCGTGAAGTCCTGGCAGACGCCCGTCCCGAGCCGGATCAGGTCGAGCGCCGTCGATCCCACGTCGGTGTAGCCGACCTCGAACTGGAACTCCTCGTGGAGCCGCGTGCAGATTGCCTCCCCCGTCGCGACGGGGTCGAGGCCATCCGGGATCGCTTCGGCGAGCGGGAGCACCGAGGGGTCAAAGGGCGATCGCGAGGTCTCGCTGAGCAGCAGGTGGCGCATGAGCGGCGAGATGCCCGGCTCCGGGATGGCCGCCTCCGCCGTCTCCACCTCGGCCTCCACCGCCACGTGGATCTCCTCGATCTCATCGAGGATGTCGACGTGGTGGTACTCGTTGCCGAACGCGTCCACAAGTCGCTGCGGGTGGGCTTGCGGCTGGAGGTCGAGCGAGGCGCTCAGGCGGCGCTGCCCGAAGCCGTCGGCAGGCA
>DAOULE010000120.1:0-7012 GCA_034420575.1 Dehalococcoidia bacterium | reverse complement strand
GGCGGCGTCGAGCTCAACCTCGGCGACGGCGACGCGGTCCGCGCGGCCTACGACCGCATGATGGCCGCAGTGGCGGAGAACGCCCCCGGTTCGAGCGTCGACGGCGTCTCCGTGCAGCAGATGGCCGCACAGGGCACCGAGGTCATCATCGGCACCACCACCGACCCGCAGTTCGGCCCCGTCCTGGCCTTCGGCCTCGGCGGCATCATGGTCGAGGTGCTCCAGGACGTGGCGTTCCGCATCGTCCCGCTCGAGGCCCGCGACGCGCGCCAGATCGTGCGCGAGATCCGCGGCTACCCGGTGCTCGAGGGCGTGCGCGGCCAGGCCGGGGCCGACCTCGACGCGCTCGAGTCGATGATCCTCCAGGTCTCCGCGTTCGCGAACGAGAACCCCGAGGTCGCGGAGCTCGACCTGAACCCCGTCTTCGCGTACCCCGACGGCGCCATCGCCGTGGACGCGCGCGTCGTGCTCGCCGAGGAGTAGCGTCATGGCCGTTGACCGCGACCGCCTGCACCGCACGCTGACCCCTCGCTCCGTCGCCGTTGTGGGGGCGAAGGGCCCCGACTTCGGCTGGCTGGAGAACAACCGCAACTTCGTCGGCCCGCTCTACTCGGTGCAGCTCGACCCGAACGAGATCACGGAGATCGAGAAGCGCGGCTTCACCAACTACCTGAAGCTCGAGGAAGTCCCCGAGGACATCGACCTCGTCATCTGCGCGGTGCCGCGGCCGATCGTGCCGTTCATCGTCTCCGACTCGATCAAGAAGAACGTCGGCGGCATGGCGATCTTCTCGGCGGGCTTCGCCGAGACGGGTGAGGAAGAGGCCGCCGACCTCCAGGATCGCATCGTCCAGCTCGCCAACGACGCCGGGATGCCGATTGTCGGGCCCAACTGCATGGGCGTGTACAACCGCCGCCAGGGCGTGAAGTTCAGCGACGGCGTCGACCACGGCGACGGCGGCACCGTCTCCATCATGGGTCAGAGCGGCACGCACACCATCGGCGCCACCACCATGGCGCAGCGCGTCGGCATCCCCGTGAGCCGCGGCATCTCCTTCGGGAACGCCGTGGTCGTCAACGAAGCCGACTACATGGAGTACCTCCGCGACGACCCGGACACCGAGGTCATCGGCGTCTACCTCGAGGGGCTGAAGGACGGCCGGCGCTTCTTCGAGGCGCTGCGCTCCACCACCCCGAAGAAGCCGGTCGTGATCTGGAAGGGCGGCCAGACCGCCGCCGGCCAGCGCGCCACGCGCTCGCACACGGCCTCGCTGGCGACGCCGATGGCGACCTGGAACGCGCTCATCGAGCAGACGGGCGCCATCCCGGCGAACTCCGTCGACGAGCTGGTGGACGCGTTGCAGGTGCTGGTCCACGCCAGCGCCCCGCGCGGCCGCAGGCTCGCGCTCATGGCGATGACCGGCGGCCAGTCGGTCGCGATCTCCGACGCCTTCGGCCGGCAGGGCCTCGAGGTGCCGGAGCTCGCGGACAAGACCTACGAGACGATCGGCGAGTTCTTCAACGTCATCGGCGGCTCGTTCCGCAACCCGTTCGACATGGCGAACACGATCGGCATGGCGGGCGACTCGGGGAACCTCGCGCGCATCATGGGCGCGGTCAGCGAGGACCCGAACATCGACGCGATGGTGTTCGAGTTCTCGGCCGGGTTCTTCGCGCGGATGTGGAAGGACGAGCCCGAGCGCCTCGAGGAGATGCTCGATGAGCTCGACGGGTTCCGCGACCGGACGGGCCTGCCGCTGGTGACGGTGATGCATGCCGGGGCGATCGACGAAGAGGTGATCCCGATCCGCGACCAGGTGGTCGCGCGCGGCTTCGCCGTCCTCCCCAGCTTCGACCGAGCAGCCCTCGCGCTGTCACGGGTGATCAAGTACCACGAGTGGGTGGCGGAGGCAGGCAGCTAGCTCGACTACCTCGACCCTTGGCGAGATGCAGAAGCCCCCGCTCCGGCGGGGGTTTCTCATCGCCGAGTAGCATGGGAGCACCCGGGCGGCCTACCATTCTCACCGGGAGCGCGGCGTTGACCACCTACCTAGACTCCGCTGGCGGCGATCCGTTCACACGAGGGGCACTACCGTCGCGTGTCGTGTCGCACCTTTCAGGAGCCACAACGCGACAACTTGGGTACTGGCACTCGACCGGGCTTCTCGCGGCGACGGTCATGCCTGGCCGCCGCGGGGTTAGGCGCCTGTACTCCTGGATTGACTACTCGAAGGCTCGGGCCGCGATCAAGCTGCTGCGCATGGGACTACCGAGTGCGCACTTGCGAGCCAACATCGACTGGCTCGAAGTGAACGTGCCGGACTGGTATGAGGTCCCGCTGACTGCCTTCGAGGGAAGAGTGCTCGTCCCCTCGGCCCATCCAGGCGTCGGCTACGCTGCCGAAGAGGGTCGACAAGGGGCCGCGGTGGACCTGATCGAGGCCGCGCCGCTGGATGCGACTGCGGTGGCGACCCCCATGCTTGAGGACGTGCTCGATGAGTTCCGAAGAGAGGGCCCACTGGGCGTCTTGGCGGCGTACGGCGACGCCGTGGACATGGATCCTCGCATCCGTGGCGGAACCCCAGTTGTCCGCGGGTCTCGCATTGAAACGGGATTCCTTGCCGCGCTCAACGAACGACAACCGGACATAGCGGTTATCGCGCTGCAGTTTGAGCTCAAGATCAGCCAAGTCGAGCGTGTGCTCGAATTTGAGCTCGCGATCGCTTCGTAGGATAGTGCGTCTTCTTCTGGATGAGGCGACAGCCCCACAGCTAGCGGCGGTGCTCACGGCTCTTGGTCACCCTTCTGATCACGTACGCGACCTCGGTATCCGAGGGGCTTCTGATCTGGAGGTAGTGGATCGCGCGACCGACTACGACGCACTTGTCACGCTCGATCTCCATCGACAGGAGCGTGAGTGGCTCGCCGTGAACGAAGCAATGCTGTCGAGGACGAAAGTGATCCGCCTCCGTTTCAGTCGCAGTGAAGATGAGTCTCTAATGGGCCAGACGCGAGCGCTCATCATGAAGTGGTCGGAGATCGAATACGCGGTGATGCAGCGCGACGACGCCCGGCTCGTTACGATTTCACGGGCAGGAAGCCTGGTTCGGCTGCAGACTGCGGATGCCATTGCTGGGATTCTGGCGGATCGTCGAGCGTAGGCGCGCCGCGCCCTTCCCTTTCGACCCGGAACTGTGTACGCGCTTTACGCTAACGATGTTGGCAACTGCCATCGCGTACGCACGTGAGCAGTTTCCGCGCCGACAGGAGTGATCCCGTGCCTGACTCCCCATTCGACGACTACCTCGACCTTGTCGAGGCGGCCGGCGAGCTTGGCATCCACCCCCAGAGCCTTCGACGCCTCATCAAGCAGAAGCGCGTCCCCGCCGTGCTCTTCGCCGGCAAGTACCTCATCGAGCGCGACAAGCTCGAGATGTTCAAGGCCAACTACGACCCCAGGCCGGGCCGCAAGCCGATCCGCCGCCTGCTCTAGCCGAAGCCGTCCCCGCGGCTACCCCCGCCGACGCGCGGTGCGCGCTCGGCCGGCGCGGCCCGTACGGCCCCGTCGAGCACCGAGCCGCGTGATCAGTAGCTCCAGCGCCAGCGCGTCCGGGAAGCGTCCCGTCTTCACCGCGTGATCGGCTGCCTCGACGGCACGTAGCCCGTCCTCGGCGGCGGCGAGGCCGAGCGCGGTCGCCTGGTCGACGAGCTTGCCGAGCGGGAAGGGGTGCGAGACGCCCGTCGCCTCGCCGATCGTCTCGCGCGGCGCGCCCTCCTCGATCAGCGCGGCGGCGCGCACGAGGTTGCGAAGCTGGCGCGCGATCAGCCCCTGGATCCGCGCCGGGGGATCGCTGCCGCGGTCGAGCATGCGGCGCAGCCGCACGAGCGCCGCCGCAGTGCGTCCCGTCACCGCATCGTCCACGAGGGCGAACACGTCCTCCTCGCGCGCGGCGGTGGTGAGCAACTCGACGTCGTCCGCCGTGATCGCCCGGCCCTGCGCGTACTGCGCGAGCTTGTCGAGTTCGCCGCTCAGCGCCCACAGGTCCGCGCCGATCAGCTCGCTCAGTCGGGCCGCGGCGGGGGCCTCGATGCGCACCTCGCTCGCCTCGGCGCGCTCGCGTAGCCACGAGGCGACCTCGTTGCCGCCGCGCCCGCTGAGGCGCAGCTCGGCGAACTGCCGGAAGTCGACGCCGTCGAGGGCGCGCAGGGCGCGCAGCAGCGGCGAGCGACCGAGCGCCTGGCGCTGCTCGCGCTGCCGCGCGGGCTCGAGCAGCACGAGGTGGCTGGTCTCTGGCATGCCCGGCAGCGCGTCGACGAGTGGCTGCCACTCCGTGGCGACGCCGCGTCCCGCGCCGAGCGAGGCGAGCAGACTCTCGACCACCACGAGCCGCGCCTGCGCGAGGAACGGCACGGTCGAGGCGAGTTCGATGAGCTGGCCCGGCGTCGCGCCGCGGGCGGGCACCTCGGTGGTGTTGAGCTCGAGCATCCCGTCGGTGTCGAGGCGGATGCGCAGCTCGCGGTATGCCTCGTGCAGGCGGAACTCGTCGGAACCGCGGTTCGCCTGCGTCGAGCCGGTGTAGATGTGGAGCACGCGCGCCTCGCCCGTCCCGTCCGCTCAGTCGATGTCCAGCCGCCAGCCGAGCCAGGCGGCGGCCGTGGCGGCGACGAAGATGGGGACGCCCGGCCAGAGCAGCTGGCTGAGGAAGCGACCCATCGCGTCGGCCTCGGCGGTGACGGCGCCGTAGAGCGCCCACAGCAGCGCGACGCCGACGCCCGGCAGGAACAGCCACCAGTGGAAGTTCGGCTGGCCGTCGGTCAGCAGCGGCGAGCGCAGCCTGCCGGGGGACTCCTGCCCGTCGTCGCCGTGGTCGTCCGCCATGTGGTCCCTCGATGTGTCCCGCTGCCGTGCCGATCCTATCCGGCTACGGCGTCGGGGAGAGCGACGAGTTGTGCAAGTGGGGTGTGGACAGTCGGTGCCGAGGGACGGCGCTACGGGAAGAGGTCCATCTCCGGCGGCCGGACGATCTCGCGTGCCGAGCCCTCGCCGGGCTCGTAGGGGTAGCCGCGCACGATCGCGGCGGGGATGGCCGCCGTCTTGAGCATGACGAGCCCGGCTGTGGCGGCGATCTCGTCGGCGACGCACGGCATGCTCACGCGCATCTCACGGCCGTCGATGTCCGGCACCCCGACCAGGGGGTGCAGCGGGCGCAGGCCCGCGAGGCCGATCGCCACGTTCGTCTCGCCCTGCCGCCACGGCCGCCCGAAGGTGTCCGTCACGATGACCGCGATCTCCACGCCGAGCTGCTCACGCGCCCCGTCACGGAGCGCCCTCGCGGAGGCGTCGGGGTCGAGCGGGAGCAGCGAGACGAGGCCCTCGCCGCCGACGTTGGAGGCGTCGACGCCGGCGTTGGCGCAAATGAAGCCGTGGCGCGTCTCCGCGATGAGCACGCCCGCGCGCTGGCGCACGATGCGCGCCGACTCGCGCAGCACCGCCTCGATCTGCCGCGGGTCCTTGTCCCACTCCCGCGCCCAGTCGAGGGCGAACGGCGACGGGACGAAGTTGTCGAGCGGCACGACGCGTCCCTCGGCCTTTGAGACGATGCGCTGGGCGACGACGAGCACGTCGCCGTCGCGCAGGGCCGTGCCCTGCGCCATGGCGGCGCCGAACGTGAGGACGGCGAGGTCGTCGCCCTCCTCCACCATCGGGATGCCACGCAGTCCGATCACGCGCACCTCGGCGTCCCCGCCCCCACGCTGCGAGGTGGTCATGCGGGCAGTCCTTCGATGCGGACGTGGGTGCGCGCCCCGTGGCGCATGTTCACGCCGATGAGGAGCACCGTGAGGCCCTCGACGAACCGCGAGTAGCGCAGGGGCCCGGCGTCGACGGCGCGCACGCCGTCGATCTGCTCCGCGAGCGCGAACACGACCTCCTTCGCCTCGGCGTCGCCGCCGGTCACGAGCACGTCGGCGTGGACGGGGGCGTCGAGGTCGAGGAGCGACTCCGCCGCGAGGTTGTGGAACGCGCCGACCACACGCGAGTCCGGGAGCACGGCCGCCGCCTGCTCGGTGGCCGAGCCCTCGGCCACCTCGACGGGCCGCGGGCCGCGCTCGAAGCGCACCGGGACCGCCGCGTCGACGACGATCTTGCCGGCCAGCGCCCCGGCGAGCGCTTCGAGGGTGGCGCGGTGGCCCTCGAACGGCACGGTGACCACGGCGATCTCGCCCGCGGCCGCCGCCTCGGCGTTCGAGGAGCCCTCGACGGAGCCGACGCCCGGGCGGCCCTCCAGCGTCGCGGCGACCTCGGCGGCGACGGATGCGCCCCGCGCCTCGTCGCGGCTGCCGATGATGGCGCGTCGGCCCGCGAGCGCGAAGCGCGACGCGAGACCGCGGCCCTCGGGCCCGGTGCCGCCGATGATCGCGATGGTCTCGGGCATCCCGTGCGCGCCTCTCGATGGTGTGGTCGCCGCGGCTCTTCGCGTCGCGACGACTGCGCTCTCGATGGTGTACTCGCGGCGGCCTGAAGGCCGCGACGACTACAATGGGCGGCGCGCAGCCTACCGCAGCATGGATGCCAGCCGCGAGGCCGGAGGGACCGACGACCACATGACCCCGTCCCCCGCCGCCCACGCCACGACGGCCGCGGTCGCCGTCGAGGGCGTCTCGCACCGCTACGAGGCGCATGATGGCGCGCGCCTGCTCGCCCTCGACGGTATCGAGCTCTCCGTCGCGCCGGGCGAGTTCGTCTCGATCGTCGGGCCGAGCGGGTGCGGCAAGACGACGCTGCTGCGCATCGTCGCCGGGTTGATCGAGCCGACCGAGGGCCAGGCTCGCGTGCTCGGCGGCGACCCGGAGTCCGCGCGCGCCATGCACGCCCTCGGTCTCGTCACGCAGGAGCCGGGACTGCTGCCGTGGCGCACCGTCGCCGGCAACGTCGCGCTGAGCTTCGAGCTTGCCGGTCAGCAGGCGCGCGAGGGCGAGATGCGAGGGCTCCTCGAACACGTCGGGATCGATCG
>DAOULE010000119.1:0-3269 GCA_034420575.1 Dehalococcoidia bacterium | reverse complement strand
GGCCTGCTCGCGGCGCTGCGCCGCGACATCGGCCCATTCGACCTCGCGCGCCGCACGGGCATCGACCCGTGGTTCCTCGAGCGGCTCGGGCGCATCGTCGCACTGGAGCGGCGGCTGCTGTCCGAGGACCTGACGCCGGACCTGCTGCGCGAGGCCAAGCGCGCCGGCTTCGGCGACACCACGATCGGCACGCTCGCCGACCGCCTCCCCGACCAGGTGCGCGCGCTCCGCGAGGAGTGGGACCTGCGCCCCGTCTACAAGATGGTCGATACCTGCGCCGCGGAGTTCGACGCCGTCACGCCCTACTTCTACTCGACGTACGAGGTGGAAAACGACGCCGTGCCGGAGCCCGGCCGCGAGCGGATGCTCGTCGTCGGCTCGGGACCGATCCGCATCGGCCAGGGGATCGAGTTCGACTACTGCTCGGTGCAGGCGGCGCGCGCGCTGCAGGCGGCCGGCGTGCAGTCGATCCTCGCCAACTCCAACCCCGAGACGGTCTCGACGGACTTCGACACCTCCGACCGCCTGTACTTCGAGCCGCTCGACGAGGAGGCGGTGCGCGACCTGCTCGACAACGAGGCCGGCGGCGCGGAGGCGCCCCCCTCGATCGTGCAGTTCGGCGGCCAGACCGCCGTCAACCTCGCCGGTGGACTCCAGCGCGCCGCGCTGCCCATCGCAGGCTCCTCGGCCGAGTCCATCGACCTTGCCGAGGACCGCGGGCGCTTCGAGCAGCTGATCTCGGCGCTCGGCGTCCCGCAGCCGCCGGGCTCGGCCGTGCAGTCGCTCGACGAGGCGCTCCCGACCGCCGAGGCGATCGGCTACCCGGTGCTCGTGCGGCCGTCGTACGTGCTGGGCGGGCGCGCGATGGAGGTGGTGCAGGACGCGAACGAGCTCGTGCGCTACTTCGGCGCCGCGCTCGCCGAGCGCTCCGGCCCCGTGCTCATCGACAAGTACCTCGAGGGCCTCGAGATCGAGGTCGACGCCGTCTGCGACGGCGAGTCGGTGCTGATCCCCGGCATCATGGAGCACATCGAGCGCGCCGGCGTCCACTCCGGCGACTCGATGGCGGTCTACCCACCGCAGAGCATCACGGACGAGCAGCGCGAGGCCATCGTCGACTACACGACGCGGATGGCGCTCGCCCTCGACGTGCGCGGGCTCATGAACGTGCAGTACGTGATCGCGCCCGAGGCCGACCCGGCGGGCCCCGGCGTGTTTGTCATCGAGGTCAACCCTCGCTCCTCGCGGACGGTGCCCTTCATCTCCAAGGTCACGGGCATCCCCCTCGTGCCGCTCGCCGTCCACGTCATGCTCGGCGAGTCGATCCGCGAGCAGGGCTACGAGGGCGGGCTGTACCCGGACCGCAACCTCGTCGCGGTAAAGGCGCCGGTCTTCTCCATGTCAAAGCTGATCGGCGTCGACACGTTCCTCGGCCCCGAGATGAAGTCGACCGGCGAGGTGATGGGCGTCGACGAGACCTACGACGCAGCGATCCGCAAGGCCGCGATCGCGTCGAGCGTCGCGGTCGAGCGCGAGACGCCGTTCCTGCTCTCGCTCGCCAACCAGACCAAGGCGGAGGCGCTGCCGCTCATCCACCAACTCCACGAGCACGGGTGCAAGCTGTACGCCACCGAGGGCACCGCCGCCCTGGTCGAGGGTCTCGGGCTGCCCGTCGAGTTCGTCACCAAGCGGCTCTCCGAGGGACACCCCAACGTCGTCGACGTCATCAACGACGGCACAGTGGGGGCGGTCATCAACACGCTGGAGGGCGGACGCCCCTCGCACATGCGGGACGGGTTCCACATCCGCCGCGCCGCCACCGAGATGCGCATCCCGTGCTTCACCTCGCTCGACACGGCGCGCGCGGCGATCCAGCCGCTGACGCAGCCGGGGTCGTATAACGTGCGCCCCCTCGCCGCCTACCGGGACGGCGAGTAGGCGCAGGGGGCGCGGCAACAGATGGCAGCACCCCTTCCCGAGCCCCCCGACGCGATCCTGTTCGACCTCGACGGCACGCTCGCCGACTCCATGACGGTGATCGCCGAGGCCCTCGTCGACACCCTCGCGCGCTGGGGCCACACCACCTCCGTCGAGGCGCTGATGCCGCACTTCGGCCCGAAGATGCAGGAAGTGATCCAGGCGGCGACAGGCGTCGACCTCGACGAGGCCGACCGTATCTACGCCGACTACCTCCCCCGCTACTACGGCGAGTACATGGCGCGCTCGCGCCCCCTGCCCGGCGCCGAGGCGCTCCTCGACGCCCTATCGCCGACCGGCCTGCCGCTCGGCATCGTCACGTCGAAGATCGAGACGGGCGCACACGACCTCCTCGCCCACCTCGGCTGGACCGACCACTTCGGCGTGGTCGTCGGCCGCGACACGACGCCGGCGATGAAGCCCTCGCCGGTGCCAATGCGGTACGCGCTCGATGCGCTCGGCGCCGACCCGGCGCGGACCGTATCCGTCGGCGACACCGAGTCGGACATGCAGGCAGCGGCAGCCGCTGGCGTGGCTGCGGTCGTCGGGCTCACCGTGATCCGCACGCCCGACCAGATGCGCGCCGCGGGCGCGACCCACGTCTGCGAGGACCTCGACGCCGTGCGCGGCCTGCTGCTCCCCGCACTGAAGGCCACGCCCGCGTGAGCGCCGACGCGCCAGGGGTGCGCGGCTCGTTCTTCGAGGTGCTGAGCACCTTCCTCCGTCTGGGCGTGCTCGCCTTCGGCGGGCCGGTGGCGCACATCGCGATGATGGAGGACGAGTACGTCCGCCGCCGCAACTGGCTGTCGAGCGAGTCGTTCTCGCGGGCGCTCGCAGCGACGAACCTCGTGCCTGGCCCGAACTCGACCGAGATGGCGATCCACCTCGGGCATCGCCGCAAGGGCATCGCCGGCGGCCTGCTCTCGGGGTTCGCGTTCATCGTCCCGGCCGCGATCATGGTCGGCGTGCTGTCGTGGGCGTACTTCGAGTGGGGCACGACCCCGCGCGTCGACGACTTCCTGACCGGCATCCGCCCCGCCATCGTCGTGCTCGTCGCACTCGCGGCGTGGCGGCTGCGGCGGCCCGCGATCCGTGGGCCGATGCCGATGGCGCTCGCGGCCGGAGCGTTCGCCGTCGCGGTGCTGGCCGCGCCATGGGTGCTGTTCGTGCTGCTCGGCGCGGGCGTGCTCGCGCTGCTCGTGCGCTGGGCGGGGTGGACGAAGCTGCTCGCCGCGCTGCCCGCGATGCCGATCGCGCCCCACGGCTTCCAGATGGCGGCGTGGAACGCGCCC
>DAOULE010000118.1:0-4982 GCA_034420575.1 Dehalococcoidia bacterium | reverse complement strand
AAGGACCAGGTCACCGAGGAGATGAAGCGCGTCTTCCGGCCCGAGTTCCTCAACCGCATCGACCAGTCCGTGGTCTTCCACGCGCTGGCCAAGGACCACATCCGCCAGATCGTTGACCTCGAACTGCGCGACGTGCGCGAGAACCTCAAGGAGAAGGAGATGTCCCTCGAGGTCTCGCAGGTGCTCCTCGACTACCTGGGCGAGAAGGGCTTCGACCCTGTCTTCGGCGCGCGGCCGCTGCGCCGCGTCATCCAGAACGAGGTGGAGGACCGGCTCTCCGACGCGCTCCTCGAGGGCGACTTCGAGGAAGGCTCCACGATCCGCCTCGACTACGTCGACGGCGAGGTCACGGCCGAGGAGATCAAGCCCGCGGCTCCGGAGCCTCCGGCGGAGGAGGAGCAGGAGCCCGTACTCGCGCCCTGACGTCCGGCGCCGAAGGTGCCGAATCCAGCCATTCACCGAGGGCCGCCGGAAGGCGGCCTTCGTGTTGCCGGGCGACGGGTGCGGCCAGGTGCGGGTCGAGCGCGCGGGGCGTCAGCCCTCGCGGTCCATCGCGGCCTGCATGCCCTGCGCCGGCAGGCGGTGGCTATGCACGCTCTGCAGCAGGCCCACGGCGACGAACATCACGAGCAGCGCGGAACCCCCCGCCGACACGAACGGCAGCGGCAGCCCGGTGGCCGGGAACAGGCGCAGGTTGACTGCGACGTTCACGAACGCCTGGAGCACGATGAGCGTCGTCAGCCCGGCCGCCAGCATGCGGCCGAACCGGTCCGGCGCGTACCTCGCTGCCTCGAAGCCGCGCCACGCCACGACGCCGAAGAGCGCGATCACCACGAGCCCGCCGCCGACTCCCATCTCCTCGCCCACCAGGGCGAAGATGAAGTCGCTGGAGCGCGCGCTGACGCTCGCGAGCTGTGACTCCGCGCCGCGGAACAGGCCCTCGCCGGTGATGCCGCCGCTGGCCAGCGCGGCCTCGACCTGCCGGAGGCTGAACCCACTGCCGAGGGGGTCCCGCGTGGGGTCCAGGAACACGGCCAGTCGCTCGCGCTGGTAGTCGGGCACCAGCACGGCGTAGGCGAGCGGGAGGGCTGCTCCCAGGATCGCGAAGAGCACCGCGAGTGTGCGCCACGGCGCGCCCCACGCGATCACCACGCCCACCCACGTGCCGACCAGCACGACGGTGGTCCCGGTATCCGGCTGTGCCAGCACGGGCGCCGCCAGCACCGCCAGCAGCACGCCCGTCACGGCGAGCGCGGCGGCCCTGGGCGGCCTCGATGCCGTGTAGGCGGCCAGCGCGACCACCAGGGCGAGCTTGGCGGCCTCGGCTGGCTGGATCGTCGAACCGCCGACGGCGAGCCAGCGCCGCGCGCCGTACTCGGACTCGCCGATCGCGACCACCACCACCAGGAGCGCCGCCGCGCCGAGGTAGCCGAGCACACTGACACGTCGCAGGAGCCGGTAGTCCATGCGCGCCGCCACGAGCATGGCTACGACGCCCACGGAGCCGAGGATGGCGTGCCGGACTGCCTCGGGCGTGACGGTGGGGTGCGGCGGCTCGCCGAGCGAGGAGGAGTACACCATCAGCAGCCCGAGGCCCGCGAGAGCGGCGACCGCGAGCCAGAGCACGCGATCCGTGCGCACCAGCACATGGAAGGAGGCCGCCGCGACGGCTCGGGCAGCGGGCGGGGGCGCGATCACGGTGTGTCCCCCGTTGCGTCCGGCGCCCCGACGGCCCCGACCCGGGCGGTCGGCGGGTGGAAGTACGCCTCGAAGATGTCGTGCGCCACCGGCGCTGCGTGCAGGGCGCCCGAGCCGTGGTTGAGGTACACCGCGAGCGCGATCTCAGGCTCGTCGTACGGCGCGAATGCGATGAACCAGCCGTGCGTGTCGAATTCGTCGTCGGGGTGTTGCGGTCCGAACTCGGCCGTTCCGGTCTTGCCCGCGATGGTGATGCCCTCGGGTTCGCCTCGCCTCGCGGTCCCCAGGGGGCCGTCCGCGGTCTGCTTCATCGCTTCGCGCACCACTTCGAGGTGCTCGGCATCGATGGGGAGCAGCCCGGTGACCTGCTTCGCGAGGAGTTCGATGTCGTCGCCGACGCGGAAGCCGCGCGCCACCCGCGGCACGAGCACCTCGCCGCCGTTGGCGATGGCCGCCGCCGCCACCGCCATCTGCAGCGGCGTGACCGTCAGGTAGCCCTGGCCGATGCCGAGGGTGTAGGTGTCTCCCAGCACCCACGGCTCACCGTACGTCGCTTCCTTCCATTCGCTGTCCGGGACCAGCCCCCCGGCCTCGCCGGGGAGGTCGAGCCCTGTGGTGGCGCCGAGCCCGAACTCGCGCACGTAGCTCGCGATCCGCTCCACGCCGAGACCCTCGAACGACGAGCCGTCCGGGTCGTCGTAGCCGCCCGCGAGGTAGTAGTAGTAGACATCCGAGGACCGCACGAGCCCGCCGTAGAAGTCGAGCACACCGTGTGCTGTCCAGTCGCGGAACGTGTACGTCACCTCCGGGTCGTAGATGCTCTGGACCGTCAGCGCCCCGGTGCTGCGGATCCGGGTGGCTGGCGTCGCGATCCCCTCTTGCAGCGCTGCCGCGCCGACCAGCGGCTTGAAGATCGAGCCCGGCGACCGCACCTCCTGGTACGCGCGATGCACCAGCGGGCGGCTCTCGCTGGTCAGCAGCGCGACCCGGTCGGCGTCCGGGGAGAGGCCGGAGAAGGCATTCGCGTCGTAGGAGGGGGACGAGACCAGCGCCAGCAACTCGCCGGTGCGCACGTCGATGACCACGGCGGCGCCGATGCGTTCGAGGGGCTCGTCGTGGCGCTCCGGCCTGTTCAGCGCGGCTTCCAGGCCGGCGTCGAGCCCGCGCTCGAGCGCCTCGGCGGTCGCGAGCTGGAGGTCGAGGTCGATGCTGAGCACGAGGTCCGCGCCCGCGACGGCGTCGACCTGCGTCAGCTGGTCAACCTCCCGGCCCGTGGGGTCGGCCAGCACGACGCGACGCCCGAGCTCTCCGCGGAGCTCCGACTCGTAGATCGCTTCGACGCCGGACTGGCCGACGCGCTCGTCGAGCCGGTACCCGGCGCTGAGGTACTCGTCGGCGCTCTCGGCGGGAATCGGCCCGACGTGGCCGAGGATGTGGCCGAGCAGTTCGCCGCCGCCGTAGAGGCGCATGGCCCGGGTCTCCACCAGCACGCCCGGCACCGCGGACAGCGCGGCGCGCAGGGCGATCGCATCCTGCAGTGCGAACCCCGTGTGCACTTCGACGGGCACGAGGGGGTCGATGTTCGCCAGGCCGGTGGTGATGGCGCGTTCCAGCGTGCGCAGCGGGACGCCCGTGTGCTCCTCGACCGACATCAGCGCCGCCCGGCGGCCGGAGGCGTCGGCCGGCAGCTCGCCCGGGACGATCGCCACGGTGAACCTCGGCACGTTGCGCGCCAGCACCTCGCCGTCGCGGTCGAGGACGAGCCCCCTCGGTGCGTCAACCGGGATGTCGCGGACGCTCAGCGCGTCCGAGCCCTCGGGCGCCACGGGCAGCTCGACCAGGTGCATGCGCACGAGTTGCACCGAGAGCGCCACGAGCACGACGCCCACGACGAGTTGCAGCGCCCACAGGCGACCGTCGCTCACACGAACAGCCCCGTCCTCGGCGTGCGTGGCCGCAACGGCCACGCCAGGAGCGCGCACGCCGCTGCGAGCGCCCCCGTCCAGAGTACGACGTCAACCGCCGTCTCACTCTGCACGCCGAGCAACTCGAAGCGTCCCGAGACCGCGTACAGCAGCGCGGTGTAGGCGCCCGCGCCGAGCGTCGCGGCCGCCGGCGCGAGCGCGAGGCGGCGCAGCGGTGAGACGGCATCGGCAAGCGCAAGCAACGCGGCGGCGGGCGCCACGGCCAGCACGAACCAGCCTGCGCGGTCCTCGGATGCGACGCCGAGCACGAGCGCCGCTCCGAGCAGCACCGGCGCGACGTGGCCGAACCCTCGCGCAGCGCTCCACCCGGCGACCACGGCGAGCGGGATGAGCGGCGCGGCGCGAGGGTCGCCGAAGAGCACCGGGGCGGCGCCGAGTTGCACCAGCCCCAGCGCCACACCGGCGGCGAGACCGACGAGCGCCCTGGCGACGAGCGGTCCCGCGAGATCGCTCATGGCGACGATGCCTGATCGGGTTCGGGCGGCTCGAACTCGATGAGCACGAGCACCTGCTCGAGGCGCGCGTAGTCGGCCAGCGGCTCGACGGTGGCATACGCGAACAGCTCGCGCGGATCCGTCTCGAACGAGCTCACCCGGCCAACGAGGAGCCCGCCCGGCAGCTCCCCGCCGAGCGCGGAGCTGAGCACCGTGTCGCCGATGGTGACGAGGGACTCGGTCGGCACGAACTCGAGCCGCAGTCCCTCGGGCGTCGCGGTGAGCGCGGCCTGCGTGCGCGAGGACTGCACGACCGTGGGGATTGCCGAGTCGATGTCGATCAGCAGCCGCACCCGCGCCTGGTGGTCCTCGACGGCCGAGACGAGGCCGACGAGCGTCGCCCCGGGCCCGAGCACGGGTTGCCCCACGCGCACCCCGTCGCTGAGGCCGCGGTCGATCGTCAGCGCCTCGCGGGCGGGGGCGGGGTCACGGAACAGCACGGCCGCAGCCACGTAGCGGTCGGCGGCGTCCATGCCGACGGCGGCCATTAGCTCCGACACCTGTGTTGTGCGGATCTGGTGCTCGCGCAGCGCGGCCAGGTCGGCCTCGAGGCGTGCAACCTGCTGCCTGAGCTCGGCGTTCTCCTCGCTGAGGGCCTGCGTCTGGCCTACGTGGTGCGCGAAGTCGGCGACCGGGCGGGCGGGCACGGCGACGGCGCGGCTGGCTGTGCCGAGGATGCCCGCGGCGTCCAACTCCACGGTGCCGAAGTTACGCAGCGCGGAGCCGGCGAGCAGCGCCAGGCCGATCGCCAGCATCGCAATCAACCAACCGACCTGCTGCGAGCGAACCACGGGAGCCCCCGCGT
>DAOULE010000117.1:0-9419 GCA_034420575.1 Dehalococcoidia bacterium | reverse complement strand
TGGGTTCGAGGCCGAGCTCCAGCACGGCCGCAAGCTTGCGGCCCGTCTCCTCGTTCGTCTCGCCGAAGACGTGGCGGCGCTCGGAGTGCCCCACGAGGACGTAGCGGGCCGTGCCAATCAGCATCGCCGCGCCGACCTCGCCGGTGTATGCGCCGCTCGGCAGCCAGTACGCATTCTGCGCCCCTACATGCATCGAGGTCCCCTTGAGCGCATCGGCGGCGTCGCCAAGCCACGGGGCGGGCGGACAGATCACGACGTCGACGCCCTCGACGCCGTCAAGCTGCGCGCGCAGTGAGCGGAGCAGGTCGCGCGCTCCCGCGCGGTCGAGGTGCATCTTCCAGTTCCCGCCGACGATGGGCGTGCGCGCGGAGGCCATCAGGCGCCGAACTTCGTCAGCCGGCCCGCGTGTGCGAACGCGATCGGCAGCAGCTCTTTCGCGGGGATGGTGCCGAGCCCCCCTCGCGCGGCCTCTCGCTCACCGAAGCGGTGCGAGTCGTCGGGGCGGACGTGGTCGCCCCAGACCAGCGCGGGCACGGGGTGCCAGGAGTGCGACGCCATCCCCGCGGGCGTCGAGTGGTCGCCCGTGACCACCACAACGTTGGGATCGAGGGCGAGCAGCTCCGGCATGCAGTCGTCGAAGGCCGCGATCGCTTGCTGCTTGCGCGCGAAGTCGCCGTCCTCGCCGGCGGCGTCGGTCGGCTTGTAGTGGACGAAGAAGAAGTCGTAGTCGTCCCAGTGCTCACGCACGGTAGCGACCTGCGTGGCGAGGGAGTCGCCGGCGTCGAGGACGTCCATGCCGACCAGGCGCGCGAGGCCGCGGTACATCGGGTACGTCGCGACGGCCGCCGCGCGCAGCTTCCAGAGCTCGGGCAGCTGCGGCAGATCCGGCAGCCGCGACCAGCCGCGCAGCAGGACCTGGTTCGCCGTATCGCGATCGGCGATACGGGCGCGCGCCTCGCTCGCGAACCGGTTGACGACCGTCGCTGCGGCGGCTGCCTCGGGCGCGAGCGCCTCGGCCATCAGCGCCGGGGCGCCCTCGCGCTGCGGGTCGGTCTCCGAGAGCGCGTCGCTGAGCGGCGCGCTGCCGTCGAGGGGGCGCAGCACGAGCACGAAGCGGTGCTCGCGCACCTCGCGCACGACCGCCTCGTAGCCCGGCAGTTCGATGCCGGAGAGGCGCTCGGCGATCTCCGCGGTGATCTCGGTGGCGACGCGACCGGCGCGCCGGTCGGTGATGTTGCCGTGGTCGTCGACGGTGCAGAGGTTGCCGCGAGCCGCCAGGTCACGCGGGCCGAGCCCGAAGTCGATGCCGGTTGCCTCGAGGACCCCGCGGCCGACCTCGATCTCAAGCGGATCGTAGCCGAACAGCCCGAGGTGTCCTGGACCGGAGCCGGGTGTGATGCCGTGCCCGACGGGGAGTGTCTGCCCGATCATCCCCTCCTCGGCGAGGCGGTCGAGGTGGAGGCAGTCGGCGGCCTCGAGCTCGGTGCGGCCGCGCGAGCCGGGCAGCCCGCCGAGGCCGTCGAGGACGCACAGCACGACCTTGGTGTCGGCCGGGATCGAGAGCCGCCGGATCAGTTCGGGGTCCATGGCTACATGCTATCGCGAGCAGGCTGCGTAGCGCCCGCGCCGACATCGGATCTCCCGCGAGGGCGCCTCGTGGCGAGCTACTCGAGCCAGTTCTCGACGGTGAGGCCCGGCACGCGCTCGAAGTGGCGGACGTTGCCGGTAACGACGGTCAGGTCGTTCGCCAGCGCAATCGCCGCAATCTGCGTGTCGGCTTCGCCGATCGGGGCGCCTCGAGCCTCGAGATGCGCACTCAGGCGCCCGTACTCCTCGGCTGCTTCCTCGTCAAAGGGCAGCACCCACATTTTGCCGGGGACCTCCCGGGCGATCATTCGAAGCAGCTCTTCCGAACGGGGGCCGGCCCGGTATGCGCCGAAGAGCAGTTCGGCCAGGGAAACGCTGGACGTGGCCCGATCGTCCTGCGCAGTCATTGCCATGCGGAGCAACAAATCTGCAGGAGGAGTGCGCTTCATCAAGGCGCTGAGTGTGTTCGTATCGAGCAGGTACCTCACACAGCCCAGTCACTCGTATCGACTGGGCGAGGGAGGTTACGTCGGCGATCCTCGTAGATTTGGTCGACCATCTCGTCGATTTCTTCGTCCGTCATGTAGTCCGCCAGCAAGCCGATCAGGCCCAGACCTCCGTCCATTCCAGGTCGAGTCCCGCGGCTTGCCCCAAGACGTTCGAGCTCGTCGACGCTTACGAGCGCTGCAGCAGGCTTACCGTGGCGCTCGATGACGTAGCGCTCCCCCCGGTGCTGCACTCCCTCGATGAGCGCCGAGAACGTCGCCTTCGCCTCCGAGGCCGCGACGTGCCGCGCACCGGACTCGTCGAGTGCGCCCTCGGCGTCTCGAGGTGCTGCCGTCTCGTTCATCGCTGCACCCCCAGACCCTGGCACGACATCCTGAAACCGAGGTGAGCCGCCGGCCCGCGCGGCTTCCGTCCGACCAGTCTGACCGATGTGACCTATCAGGTCAAAAGTGACCCGCGGTGAGCCCTACGCGTCGTCCAGCGCGTCGACTGCTGGGAGCGCGTGGCCCTGGAGCATCGCCAGCGACGCGCCGCCGCCCGTCGAGATGTGCGCGATGCGCTCCTCGATGCCCGCACGGTGGACGACTGCCGCCGTCTCGCCGCCCCCGATCACGACCCGCGCCTCGAGGTCCGCGAGCATCTCGGCCATCGCCAGCGAGCCATAGTCGAAGGGTTCGCGCTCGAACAGCCCGAGCGGGCCGTTCCACACCACCGTGCGCATCGGATGGAGCGCCGTGCGGAACAGCTCCACCGTCGCCGGGCCGATGTCGAGGATGCGCCAGTCCGGCGGCACGCTGTCGACCGGCACCTTGCGGATGTGCCCCGCGTCGGCCGCACCGAACCCCACGACCGCGTCGACGGGCAGGTAGAGCCGCAGGTCGCGACGCTCGGTGGACTGGGCGAGGACCTCGCGGGCTGCGTCGAGCCCGTCGCGGTCCCACAGCGAGTCGGCGACGTCGAAGCCCTGCTCGGCGAGGAACGTGTTGGCGACCCCACCGCCGACGCAAACCACGTCGGCCTTCCCGGCGAGGTGGCGGAGGATGGCGATCTTGTCCGCCACCTTCGCCCCGCCGATGACGATCCCGAATGGGCGCTCGGGCTCGGTGAGTCCCCCGAGCGCGCCCAGCTCGCGTTCGAGGAGCAGTCCCGCCACCGCGGGCAGGTACTTCGGCACGCCGACAATCGACGCGTGGGCGCGGTGCGCGGTGCCGAAGGCGTCGCTCACGTAGACCTCGGCCAGCTTGGCGAGCTGCTGTGCGAAGGCCGGGTCGTTCGCCTCCTCGCCCTCGTGGAAGCGGACGTTCTCCAGCATCATCACTTCGCCGGGCTCGAGGGCGACCGCCGCCGCTTCGGCCTCGGGGCCGACGCAGTCGCCGACCGAGCGCACCGGCGTCTCGATGAGCCGTGAGAGGTGGGTGGCGACGGGGACGTTGCGCAGGTTCTCGACGACCTGGCCGCGCGGGCGGCCGCGGTGCGAGCACAGGATCACGCTCGCGCCGGCCTGTCGGAGGTACGCGATCGTCGGCAACGATTCGCGCAGCCGCATGTCGTCGATGACCTGGCCATCGTCGACCTGCACGTTGTAGTCGACACGCAGGAAGACCCGCCGGCCTGCGAGGTCGATATCGCGGATGCTGCGCTTGGTGGGAGCCCCGTTCACGGACTGATGATATGCACGCCGGCGCGCAGCGGGCTACGCCTCCCGGGCGGTGGCGAGGTTCGCGTACTCGTCGAACGGGCCGCGCGCCTCGACAGCGAGACCCGATGCCGCGAGAGCCGCGTCGGCCAGCGCGCGATGCTCCCGCACCAGCGCCTCGGTCGTCGCACGCGCGCCCGACGCCTCGATCTCGGCCGTGAGCGCGGCGACGTCGGGGGCAGCGATGAGCGGCTCGCCGTCGTCGCCGCGGCGGTATGCGGCTTCGAGACCCGGCGCCTCGCCGGAGGCGAGGGCCGCGATCACCGGGAACGTCTGCTTGCGTACGGCGACATCGTCGCCCACCGGCTTGCCGGTCACGGCCGGGTCACCCCAGATCCCGAGGAGGTCGTCGACCGCCTGGAACGCGAGCCCGATCTGCCGCCCCCACTCGCGCAGCGCGCCCACCCGCTCGGGCGGCGCGCCGGCGATCAGCGATCCCATTGCCGCGGACGCCGCGAACAGCGCCGAGGTCTTGCCCTCGACCATCGCGAGGTACTCGTCACGGTCGACGCCGGCGCGGGTCTCGAAGGCGATGTCGTGGTATTGCCCCTCGATCAGGCGCATGCAGGCGCCGTCCAGTTCCTCCATCACGGAGAAGGCGACCGCCGGATCGACGCCGGTCTCCGGCAGGCGGTGCAGCGCCACGCGCGCCAGCGTGAACATGCCGTCGCCGGTGTTGATGCCCTGCGCGAGCCCGACGAGCTTCCAGAGCGCCATCTGACCTCGGCGCGTGTCGCTGTCGTCCTCGATGTCGTCATGCACGAGCGAGAAGTTGTGGAGGAGCTCGACCGCTGCCGCCGCCGGGACCGCGTGCTCGACCGTCCCACCGCACGCCTCGGCCGAGAGCAGCAGGGCCGCGGATCGCAGCATCTTGCCGGGGCCCCGACCCGTCGGCACGCCGTCGTGGTCCTCCCAGCCGAGGTGGTAGCGCGTCCACGCGTAGAGCCCCGAGGCGTCGTCGCCGACGACGGCGCGCATCTCGGCGTCCACGCGCGGGCGGTACTCGCGCATCCGCGTCTCGAGGCTGGCGGGCATGGTGGTCATCGGCGCGTCCCTGTCGGTGCGAGCACCAGCGTACCCTCTGCGTTCGCCGCGATCGCGTCGGCCGAGTACAGGAGCGGCCGCTGCACCCCGTCGAAGAACTCGGGCGCGCAGTCGCCGTAGTGCGGGTGTCCCGGGATCCCGGAGTTGCCCGCCGGCATCTGGAACGTCGAACGGTCCCAGTTCGCGAGGTCGATCACCTGGCGGTACCCGGGCGAGAAGCCACCGGGCGCGGCAGGCCCGTGATGCACCGAGTAGCCGCCCTGCCACACCGTGTTCACGTCGCCCGGCATCTCGTTCCCGCCCACGGCGAACGCCCGCCCGAGGCCGGGCACGCCGCCGAGCGGGTGCGGCTGCCGCGACGAGCGCAGCGCCCCCCAGCGCCACTCCGCAGGCGTTGCTCCGAGACGCTCTCGTAGCTCCCCGAGCGCCCGCTCGGTCGCCGCGCGCAGCACGCGGTCGCGGTCCTCGTCGCCGTCGCACCACGGCGCCTCGGCAGCGGCGAGCGCGGCAACAATGCGTCCCTGCAGGCGGTAGTGGAACCGGCTGTCGTCGCCACCCGGTCCGCCGAGGCCCTGGCCGAGCACGAGGTCCGACATCGTCCCCACCAGGCGCGAGACGAGACTGCGGGCCGCTTCCTGGTAGACCGTTTCCATGATCGCCGCCCCGGCGCTGGACGCGGCGACCTGCCCGTCCCATGCATCGAGTGCCGCACGCACCTGCTCATCCGCGACCGCTCCACGCGCCAGCAGCAGGTCCCGCAGCGCAACGAGACCGGCGTTGTGGAGATCGGACTGGATCGCCTGGAACGAGGCCACCGTGTGGTCATCACGACCGCCGAGGAGTTCTCGGATGCGGTCCGCGCGGTAGCTCTCCATCCACTCCTCGCCCAGCTCGAGGGGGCCGCCCGGCGCCTGATTCGCGGAGACGATGACGCCGCCCGACGGGCCGAGGAAGTGCGGCATCTCCTCGGCAGTCAGCAGCTCCGGCGGCCCGGGCGACGTCGCGCCTCGCTGCGGCACGAGCCCCTCTCCCGTGCCGCGCCGCGGGATCGAGCCCGCCAGCCGGTAGCCGATGGCACCGGCGCGGTCGGCGAAGACGAAGTTGAAGGTCGCGCCGGGCCAACGCGCGATCGCCGTCTCGAACGCCGCAGCATCGCGCGCCCGGTTCGCGTCGAGGAGCGGCCCGACGGTCTCGCCCGGCTCGAGGGCCGTCGAGCGGAGCGCAATCGCGCGCTCCTCGCCCGGCAGCGCAGGGCCGACTACCGGCCCGTGGCGGGTCTCCCGCATTGTCTCGTCGATCGGCGGGCCGCCGCGCACCTCGATGCGCTCGACGCGGGTGCGGGCGCGCTCCCAGCCGTCCGGGGTGCGGTAGCGATCCGGGTCGGCTGGGTCGAACTCCTCGATGTAGCAGTCGCTCACGTCGGCCAGTCCAGCGGTCATGCCCCACGCCACGTCGCGGTTGTGCCCGATGACGACGCCCGGCACGCCGGGCACGCTCGCGCCGATGATGTCGAGGTCGCCGCCGCGGATGTGCGCGACGTGGAAGAGGCTCGGGACGCCGGCCCGCACGTGCGGATCGCACGCGAGCAGCGGCGCCCCGGTCCGCGTGTACGAGCCCGTGAGCGCCCAGGCGTTCGACGCACCGCCGGCGGGCACGCCGGCGGCCTCGATGCTGCGATACGCCGCCAGCAGGCGCTCGGCGGTACCCTCGTACGGCTCGCCAGTCGTGGTCGATGCATCCGTGGGGTAGATCACGTCGACGAGCGCGGCCCGCTCCGGCCCGAGCGCCGCGACCAGCCGCTCGCGCTGCAGCTCGGCGTCCCAGTTCGGCGAGAAGCCGAGCATGAGCAGCCGGCCCACGAGCAGCGAGTGCTCGGCCCGCCACGGCTCTGGAGCCGCACCCGTGATGGCGAACTCCGGGGGTAGTGCAGGCAGCGTCGCCACGGCTGCGTTGACGCCGTTCGCGAACGCCTCGAGGAGCTCGCGCGCCTCGGGGCTCGTCGCCTCCAGGTCCTGCTCCGAGACCTGCGCGAGCGCCAGCCTGCGCGCGAAGCGGTCGGCGTCCACGGCGCGTGGCCCGAAGACCTCGGCGAGCCTGCCGGAAGCGCCGCGCCGGAACAGCTCGAGCTGGAACAGCCGGTCGTGCGCCTGCACGAAGCCCTGCCCGAAGACGGCCCCCGCGTCGGTCGAGGCCTCGACATGCGCGATACCGAAGCGGTCGCGCGTGATGGTGATGGGGTCGTCGAGGCCCCCGACGCGCAGCCGGCCCGAGACCGGGGGATGGGACCGCCCGCTCTTCGCGATGGCGAGAGCGCGCATCGCGCCGGCGGCGAGGCCGGTGAGTGAACGCAACTGGGCCACGGCGCCTATCACAACAGGCGGATCGTACTGCACGCGACCGTCGGGCTCGCGTGCATGGGATCGCGGTCGATGCCTACGCGCCGCGGGGCACGGCGTTGGTGAACGTGCCGCCATCGTCCACGACGAGCGTGTGGCCGGTGACCCAGCTCGCGAGGTCCGAGGCGAGGTACACGACGCTGGTCGCGACGTTCTCGATGTACTCGGCGTCGCCGCCGCCCGCGAGTTGCCCCCCGCGGGGCGCCGCGCCCACGCGCCCCGTCCGGCCGCCCGGCGCGATCGCGTTCACGCGGATGCCGTGCTCGGCCCACTCGGCTGCCACCGACCTCGTCAGGCCGAGGATCCCGGCCTTGGCAGCGCCGTAGTGCGCACCGTTCAGCGCCCCGTAGAGCGCGTTCTGCGACGAGACGTTGATGATGCTGCCGCCGTTCCCGGCCTCGATCATCGCGCGAGCGGCGGCGGTGTCGCAGAGCCAGGTGCCGATCAGGTTGAGGTCGATCACCGCCTCGAAGCCGCGCTTGGAGATGTCGAGCGCGGGCGCCTGGAACATGCCTCCGGCGTTCGCAACCATCACGTCGAGCCGGCCGAAGCGTTCGATCGTGCCCGCGATCAGTGCGTCGACCGAGTCGGCGTCGCGGACGTTGGTGTGGATCCAGGCGGCGTCGTGGCCGGCGTCACGGAGCTCCTGCTCCGCGGCCGGCCCGGTGTCCTCATCGATCTCCGCGATCACCACGGCCGCACCGACGTCGGCGAGGCCGAGCGCGATCGCCCGCCCGAAGTTGCGCCCGCCACCCGTGACGATGGCGACGCGGCCCGACATGTCGAGGCGGTCGTGGACGAAGCCCATGGTGCGGCGATGATAGCCGACGACGAGGCCGCCTCGCGTCAGCGCCGTCAGGCCCCCTCGGCCCGGGCGTCTTCCTCGGCGGCGACGCGGGTGCCCTCGGCCACGTCGACCCAGCGCAGCACGACGGTCCCGATCACGATGATGAGCAGGATCGACAACACCGCCACGCGCGTGTCGAACAGGGCGGTGGCGGCGATGTAGATCATCGGCCCGAACACGGATGACGCCCTGCCGATGAAGCCGAAGAAGCCAAAGAACTCGCCGCTGCGCCGCTCCGGCGTGATCTGGGCGAACAGGCTCCGGGCGAGCGCCTGGCTCCCACCGATCACCCAACCCACCATCGCACCCAGCAACAGCCACTGCGGCCCCACGCCGAGACCGAGCGGCTGCCACACCACGTTCCGCGCGAGCGACGGCCACCAGCCGACGGGGCTTGCCCCGAGCATCGAGGGATGAGCCTCGCCCACTCCCGAGCTGCCATCGAGCGGCCCGCCGCGCAACGACACGGAGTACTCGACATCGGCTGTCTCGCGGAACGCACCGGCCAGGTCCTCGATCGCGGAAGCGCGGAACGCAAAGCCCTCCTCGATGCGCCAGTACTGGCCGCGCCCACGCAACTCGTAGCCGTCGTCGAGGTCCGGCGCGACCTCGACGAGGTAGTCGCGCGTGTCCTCGCGGTAGGCGAGCTGGATGTCGTAGTCGCCGTGGGCGGTCGGTGGCAGCGGCGCCAGCGAGACGCCCACCAGCACGACGCACATCCAGCCGACGAGCGCGACGATCAGCGCGGGCTTCGTCGTGATCCGGTCGGCGAGCCGCGCGAACGCGAGGGCGCCGGGCACGGCGACGAACTGGACCGTGGCGACCGTGCCCATGTTGTAGACGAGGGGGATCGCCAGCGTGTCGGCCGCGTACGCGCCGGCAATCGCATTGACGGTCGATATCCCGTCGTTGAAGAGCAGGTAGGCGATGAGGAACACGAGCGCCACGCGGAACCGCGCCACCTCGCGGAAGGTCCGGCGCAGCTCGCGGAACCCGGTCGGGATGGCCGTGAGGGCGGTCAGTCGCTCGCTGGAGCGCAGCACGGGCGGCTCCGGCACGACTCGCAGCGTCCACATCGCCCACCCGAACCACCACACGCCCACCGACGCGATCGCGAGCCGTGTCGTGAGCTCGGCATAGTCCGTGCCGCGCGTGGCGAGGATGAAGGCGAGATGGACGATGAGCAGCAGCCCGCCCCCGAGGTAGCCGTACGCGTAGCCCCGGCTGCTGATGTCGTCGAGCAAGTGCCTCGGGCCGAGGTGCGGGAGGAACGAGTTGTAGAAGACGATGCTGCCGACGAAGCCGATGTTGGCCACGGTGAACGTGACGAACAGCCACATCC
>DAOULE010000116.1:0-39061 GCA_034420575.1 Dehalococcoidia bacterium | reverse complement strand
GGCGTGGCGCCCGCCGTATCGGCGGCGCGGACCGCGTAGCCGTCCATCGAGGTGTTGGGCAGCGGCGGGATGTCGAAGCCGCCCCGCACGTCGGCGGCGAGCACCTGGCCGGCGGCCTCGAGCAGCGGCGTCTCGACGGGCTCGAGGGCGGCGAAGTGTTCGAGGATGCGCGCCCGCGCCTCCTCGACGGAGATCATGGCGGCGGGCGTGGCGGAGCGGGCCTCAGTAGTCGTCATGCGTCGATCGTACGCGATCCAGGGCGGCGCGAGGACACCGGGCCGCCTGGTGCTACCTCGCGTCCCGCAGGAGGGATGTCAGCCGAGGGAGACGGCGAGGCAGGTGGTGGTGCGCTGGACGCCGGCGACGGCCTGGAGCTCCTCGGTGATGCACTTGCCGAGCTGGTCGAGGTCCTCGGCGTCGAGCTGGACGATGACGTCGTAGGGGCCGGTGACGGTGTCGACGGCGGAGACCGTGGCGAGCGTGGACTCGAGGTCGCGCATGGCGCGCCCGACCGCCTGTGTCCTCCCGACCTCGGTCTCGACGAGGATGTAGCCGCGAACGCTCATGGGGTGGTCCTTTCGGGTGCGAGGCGATTGTACAAAGGAATGGTCGGGCCACGTTCACGAACTGACGTAGGCCGCAAGAGACTCGATGTCCGTGCGGAACTTCCTGAAAGACCTTGACCGTTCAGCCGCGAGTTCGATGTCCATAGTTGCTGCAAATGCCGGCTGGTCAACGGTTTCCGAGTAACCGCGCTCTGGCGTCATGTGTTGCGCGAGCACCCGCTTCGGGTTGGCGAGTTCGTCAGGGTTGCCTTCGAAGAGCGCGGTCTCTGAGACGCCTCGTTGCCCGCGCAGTGATGCGAGAGCCGCTACGAACCATGCCTCGAACTCGTTATGAGCGACCACGACGCGTGTGTTGATCCTCTCTCCGATGAGGACCGAGCACTCGCTCGACAGCTCGACAGGGCAGTGCCCGTCAGAGTCGAACAGGATCAAGACACCCCTAGGGCCGTCGCACTTCTGTAGGGCGAGTGAAACAGCACGACCAACGTGGTCGCCCTTCAGGAACCGCCCTCGGTGCAGCCGCACCGGCGAAGGCACTACGACGTGGTGCGCTCCAATGTCAGCTAGAATTCTCCTGGCAAGTATCGGAGCGGCCTGCACATCCCCGTAGCCCTCGACGACCAAGGCCAAGCAGGACAATCTAGATCCTCGACCTCGGGAACAATTCCAGTTGCGGGGCGTCCAACTCAGCGCGGTCTAGCTCGTCCATCCGTAGCAGTTCTCCGGGGAGGTAGAGAAGATCTCGGATCGCCTCGCGGCTTCTCGCGCCCAGTGGTCCGACCTCGGTGCGCCCTTCCACCTTCTCAACTACTCGAATCTCGGCACTCGCGATGGAATTGCTGTCGAGAATGTCCGGGCTGTGCGTGGTCACCAGTACCTGACTTCTGCGGCTCCCTGCGCGAAGGACATCCACCAAGACGTCCGCGGCAGCCGGGTGAACCGTCGACTCAGGCTCCTCGACCGCAATCAGCGAAGCCTGATCCGGCTGATACATCGCGAGCAGAATCGCCAAGACCCTGATCGTTCCGTCGGACATATTCCCCGGGTCGAATCTCCACGGGTTCCCTTTATCGTCTACGAGCTGGTGAAACTGGAGAGTCTCCTTATTCCCGACAGCTCTCGATGTGACATAGGCGACTCCCGGGACGACCTTTGCCAAGAGCTCGCATAGCAAGGTGTAATCATCATTGTGATGACGACGAAGTTCACGAACAACGGACACGGCGTTGCTTCCGTCAGGAAGAAGGACATTCCCCTCGGTGGGGTCTTGGGGCTCCCGTATGCGGTCGGGTATCGGGCTGTAGAAGCGCATTCTCGTCAGTTCTTCGAGCACGTAGAAGAACTCAGGTTCTGGCGCAACATTAGCAACGAGCGGGAGTGCAAGCTGATCAGGCTGGCGCAGGCGAGTTTCTGCAAAGGAGCCTCCAACGAACAGTCCATCGCGGGTTTCGAACGACAGCGCTGATTCATCGCCGCGGTGGATCACGCAGCGCTCTTGACGGACGCTGAACCCACCTTCGCCCGGTTCCGTTCCGATCTCGAACGAATATTCAGAGGTGAGTGGTGGTCCGTGGTCACGAATGACCATTACAAGACGGAACCCAAAGTGGCGGGGATGGCCACGCGATACGCGGCGGACTGAGCGGAGGCCGCCGCGCTGGCTCACCGCCACGGCGAGGCTGGTTGAGAGCGCGTCCTTGATGAAGCGAAGGGCATCAATCACGTTACTCTTGCCAGATCCATTGGGGCCTACCAGCAAGGTAAGTGGCTCAAAGCGCAGTTCGACGTTGGCTAGGCTGCGGAAACTCCTGATCGTCAGCGACTTCAACACCGCACACCACCTGCCGCCGGTGCGTACGCTAAACGTTACTCGGGGCACGCGCTAGCGATCGCGCGCCGCGTTGCCCCCACCCGCCACCCGCGCGACACTCCCCCCATGACCCCCACCCCCAACCTCGACGCCCTCGCCGCTGACGCCCGCGACGCCCTCGCTGCGGCCGGGGACGAGGACGCCGTCGAGGCGTGGCGGGTGGCGACGCTGGGGCGGTCAGGGTCGCTGACGGCGGTGCTGCGAGGGCTCTCCGAGCTGCCGGCCGAGGAGCGTCGGGCGGCCGGGCGCGCGGCGAATGAGCTCAAGCGCGACCTCGAGGCGGCGCTGGAGGCGCGGCAGGAGGAGCTGCGGGCCGCGGCTCGCGCGGCCGCACTGGCGAGCGGGGCCGTCGACGTGACGCTGCCGGGCCGCAGGCGCCGCAGCGGCGGGCTCCATCCCGTCACGCAGACCCTGCAGGACATCCTCGACGCCTTCACCCGCATGGGCTTCGCCACCATCGAGGGCCCCGAGGTCGAGCTCGACGACTACAACTTCACGCGCCTGCGCATCCCCGAGGACCACCCCGCGCGCGATATGTGGGACACGTTCTGGCTCGACGAGGATGTCGACGGGCGCCAGCCGATGCTGCTGCGCACGCACACCTCGCCGATGCAGATCCGCTACCTGGACGAGCACGGGCCGCCGGTGCGCATCGCCGTGCCGGGCCGCTGCTACCGCTACGAGGCCACCGACGCCACGCACGAGTGGATGCTGACGCAGGTCGAGCTGCTCGCCGTCGACGAGGGCGTCTCGCTGGCCGACCTCAAGGGCACGCTCTGGGAGTTCGCGCGCCAGCTCTTCGGCGCTGAGCGCCGCGTGATGCTGCGCCACTCCTACTTCCCGTTCGTCGAGCCGGGCGTCGAGGTGGCCGTGGACTGCTTCGCCTGCCCCGGCGACGACGCGTCGTGCGCCGTCTGCCGCGGCAGCGGGTGGCTCGAGATCCTCGGCGCGGGGATGGTGCATCCCGAGGTGCTCGCGGCGTCTGGAATCGACACCGAGCGCTACACGGGCTTCGCCGCCGGCATGGGCGTCGAGCGCATCGCGATGCGGCGCTACGGCATCGACGACATCCGCAACTTCTACGCGAACGACCTGCGCTTCCTGCGCCAGTTCCAGGCGGTGTGACGATGACTACTGGCGACGCCGGCAACGAGGACCCGGGAGGCGAAGTCACGCCACCCGAGCCGCCGCCCGCGGGCGACCCCAACCTCGGCTACTTCTCGGTGAGCCTCGCCGTGAGCGACCTCGCGGTTTCGCAGGCGTTCTACGAGCAGCTCGGCTTCGAGCCGCTCGGGGGCGGCGAGGGCTGGATGATCATGCGCCAGGGCGGCGCGATGGTCGGCCTCTTCGAGGGGATGTTCGAGGGCAACATCCTGACCTTCAACCCGCCGGACGTGCGCGCCGTCCAGGCCCGCCTCGCCGAGCGCGGCCTCGAGACCGAGCTGCTGCATGAGATGCCCGAGGGGCAGGATCCGGCGGTGGCGCTGCCGGCCACCGAGGACGAGGGCCCCGCGCACATCGTCATCGAGGACCCCGACGGCAACTCGATCCTGTTCGACCAGTTCTAGCCGGAGCGCACGTACATGCTCGTCTCCCTCAAGTGGCTGCGCGACTACGTCGAACTCCCCGACGACCTGGACGTCGAGGCGTTCGCCGAGCGGCTCACGATGGCCTCGGCCGAGGTGGAAGGCATCGAGCGCATCGGCGACTGGAGCCGTGAGCTGGTGACGGTCGCCGAGGTGCTCTCGGTCGACCAGCACCCCAACGCCGACCGCCTCAAGCTGGCGACCGTCGAGTACGGCGCCGGCGAGCCTCGCACCGTCGTGTGCGGCGCGCCGAACGTCGCGGCCGGGCAGCGCGTCGCCTTCGCGCGAGAGGGCGCGGAGCTGATCGATCCGCGCAACGGCGAGCGCTCGACGCTCAAGCCCGCGACGATCCGCGGCGTCGAGTCGGCGGGGATGGTGCTCTCCGAGCGCGAGCTCGGCCTCTCCGACGAGCATGAGGGTATCCTCGAACTGCCCGCCGACGCGCCCGTGGGCCGCCCGCTCGCCGACTACCTCGGCGACGTGGTGCTCGACGTGCACACGTGGCCGAACCGGGCCGACATGATGAACATGGTCGGCATCGCCCGCGAGACGGGCGCGATCATCGGCTCACCGGTGCTGCCGCACGGGGGCGACTACGAAGCGGGCGACGAGGACGTACACGACGCGGCCTCGGTCGCCATCGACGACCCCGACCTGTGCGCGCGCTACACCGCCACGGTCGTCGAAGGCGTCACCGTGGGGCCCTCGCCGCAGTGGATGCAGGAGCGGCTGCGCGCGGCTGGCCAGCGCCCGATCAACAACGTCGTCGACGTCACGAACTACGTGATGCTGGAGCTGGGCAACCCGCTCCACGCCTTCGACGCCGACGAGATCATCGGCACGATCGTCGTGCGGCTCGCGCGCGAAGGTGAGCGCCTCACGACCCTCGACGGCGAGGACCGCGAGCTCACGCCCGACACGCTGCTGATCGCCGACGACAGCGGCCCGATCGCCCTCGCGGGCGTGATGGGCGGCCTCGACAGCGAGGTCGCCGAGGGCACGACGCGCGTGCTGCTGGAGGCCGCGCAGTTCGACCCCGCCAGCATCCGCCGCACCTCGACGCGGCTGCGGCTGCGCAGCGAGGCGTCGTCGCGGTTCGAGCGCGGACTCGCGCCGGAGCTGGCGCTGCGCGCGTCGCAGCGCGCGACGCAGCTGCTCGTCGAGGTCTGCGGCGGCACGGCGCGCCGGGGCGTCGTCGACGTCTATCCGCGGCCGCAGGCCGAGTCGCACGTGACGCTCACGCGCGACCGCCTCGACACCCTGCTCGGGTTCCACGTCCCCGGCGCCGAGGTCGAGTCCGGCCTCGGCGCGCTCGGCTTCACGGTCGCGCGCGACGGCGCGGACTTCGAGGTGACCGCGCCGTGGTGGCGCACGGACATCGCGATCCCCGACGACGTTGCCGAGGAAGTCGTGCGCATCGCCGGCTACGACCGGCTGCCGGCCACCACGGTGCGCGGCCGTGTGCCGCTCCATGAGCCCGCGCCCGAGCACGAGCTGCGCGAGGCCGTGCGGCGCGCCCTCGCCGCCGCGGGCCTGCAGGAGACGATCAGCTACTCGCTCACCACCGACGAGGTGCTGCGCCGTGTGCAGCCCTCGGACGACCTCGACGCCAACCCGCCGCTGCGGCTGCGCAACACGCTCTCCTCGGACCACGAGGCGCTGCGTACCTCGCTGCGTCACTCACTCCTCGAGACCGTCGACCGCAACCTGCGCGCGGGGGCGGACGAGATCGCGATCTTCGAGGCCGGGCGCGTCTACACTCCGCGCCGCGACGCCGGCGGCCCGCTCCCGGCGGAGCGCGAGGTGGTGACGGGCGCGCTCTGCGGCGGCGACCGCGACCGCTGGGGCGCCTCGACGGACCGCGCGCTCGACTTCTTCGACGCGAAGGGCGTGGTCGAGGAGCTGGGCCAGCGGCTGGGCGTGGACTTCACGTACGAGCCGGCCGAGGAGCACGGCCTGCAGGCCGGGCGCTGCGCGCGGCTGAGCGTGGGCGGCGCGCCCGTCGGCGTGCTCGGCGAGGTGCACCCGGACACCCTCGAGGCGTTCGGGGTGGAGCGGCCCGTGGCGCTGTTCGAGGTCGACCTCGCGGCGCTCCTCGACGCGATGCCAGAGCGGCGCGGCGCGGAGGCGGTATCGCGCTTCCCGGCGGTCGAGCAGGACCTCGCGCTTGTCGTCGACGACGACGTGGCCGCGGGCGAGCTGCAGTCGCGCATCGAGCAGTCGCGGCTCGTCGCCGAGGCGCGGGTGTTCGATGTCTACCGCGGCGAGCAGCTGCCGGCGGGCAAGAAGTCGATCGCCTTCGCGATCCGCTACCAGGCCCTCGACCGCACCCTCACGACCGAGGACGCGAACCGCGAGCAGAGCCGCCTCGTGAACCGCCTCGCGCGCGAACTCGGGGCGGAGATCCGCGCCTGAATCCCTCGCCGCCCGATGCCCCCGGCACGTACGGTCCGGCTGTGCCTATAGTCGCCCCAACCTGATGTTGAGACCGCGTCGCCCCAGGCGGCGCTCGAAGGGGAATTCCATGGCCACGACTCAGGACTGGCAGGCGCTCTCGCAGCGGCTCATGACGAGTGTCGGGACGGACATCGCGCCGATCGCCATCACGTTCAGCGCCGAGCGGCCCGAGGGCGTCGACGCGTTCGAGGAGCCGATGCCCGAGGCGATGCCGGACGGCCGCACGGGCCGCGTCCCGGCGGGCTGCGTGTTCTGGATGAAGTCCGCCGACAGCACGTTCTCGACTGTCGCCGAGGACCACGCGAACTGCAGCGTCGGGAGCATGACGCATGGCTTCAAGACGCTCGACGATGTCGCGGCCAACTCGGACGTGGCGGCGCTGCTGGAGTCGGGCTGGGTGACGCTCGAGGTCGTGCCGCAGATTCCCGTCGTGACCGAGCAGCCGGGCGCGGTGACCTACGGCCCGCTGGCCGAGACGCCGATCGACCCGGACGTGGTGCTGCTGCGCGTCACCGGGCGGCAGCTGATGGTGCTCTCCGACGGCCTGCCGGAGCTGAGCATGCAGGGCAAGCCGCAGTGCCACATCATCGCGATGGCGAAGGAGCAGGGCGTCGCCGCCGCCAGCGTCGGCTGCCAGCTCTCCCGCGTGCGCACCGCCATGCCCAACTCGGAGATGACGTGCGCGATCCCCGCGAGCCAACTCGCAGACGTGGTCGAGCGCATCGAGGCGGCCGGCCGGGCGGACCAGCTCGTGGCCGCCTACGCGGCGGACGACGCGCGGCGCTTCGAGTAGGCAGCGGGCCTCCCCCGTCGGGTCCAACTCCCTCTCCCGACTGCGGGAGAGCATTGGGGTGAGCGCCTGAGAGCCTGGGCATGCGGAGACCCGTCACGTGGGCTCTCTACCCCGCAGACAGGGGCGATCAGAGGGTGCCTCGTACGCGGGAGCGGGTCGCCGCGATGGTCGCCGCGGGCGGCCGCGCGTTGCGAACGGCTTAGATCCCGCCCCGCACAAGCACGATGCCGACAAACGCCGCGTACGCGACGAGGAGCGCAAGACCGCCGACCCACCCGACGCGACCTCGAGGCCAGGCCAGCAACAGCAGCACGGCAGTTGAGGCCGCGAGGGCGGGGATCTCGAAGCGGTAGAGGCTCGCGTCGACCGGAAGGGTTCCAATCGCGCCGGCCAGCCCGATCACGCCCAGCAGGTTGAAGATGTTCGAGCCGACGACGTTCGCGGTGGCAATCTCGTACTCGCCGCGGACGGCGGCGACGGTGCTTGTGGCCACCTCCGGGAGGCTGGTGCCAATTGCCACCACGGTGGCCCCGATCGCGAGTTCGCTCATCCCGATGTCGGCGGCGACGTGCGTCGCGCCGAGCACTGCGTAGTAGGCGCCGCCCGCGAGGGCGATCACCCCGGCGGCGAGGACCGCCAACTGGATGCCCGCCCAGGCGGCGGTGTGCATGCCGCTGTCCGCGGCCGGCTCGGGGCGGCCCCCCGGAGCTGCGACCTGGGGTCGCACGCGCAGCGAATACCCGACGAACGCAAGCAGTCCGAGAAATAGACCCGCCCCGCCGAGGTGGCTGAGCGTCCCCGAACTCCCGAGCACGATGAATGCCCCCGTCGCGCCGATCAGCACGGGTATCTCCCACCTGAGGAGCGACGGGTCGAACCGGAGGGGACGCAGCAGCGCCGCGAGACCCAGGACCACGGCCACGTTCGTGACGTTCGACCCCAGCACGCTTCCCACGGCGAGGCCCCCGGAGTCGGAGACGGACGCCCGCAGGCTCACCAGGAACTCGGGCGCCGAAGTCCCGAACGCCACCACGGTCGCGCCGATAATCACGGGGGAGAGCCCCAGCCACACCCCAAGCGCCGAGGCCGACCGCACGAAGAGGGCCGCGCCGACCAGGAGAGCGGCGAGACCGAAGGCGGTGACGGTGAGGTCAAGCAGCATGCACGCGGCCGCTCAATCGACTGACGGCTCAGGTGACCGTTGGTGATGTGAGCGGGCGACTACGAAGGGCGTGATTGCGGCCTACGATCGTTGAGCATCCGGTGGATCAGGCGGCGAGCGCTGCCTTGGCCTGCTCGGCGAGGGCGCCGAAGGCGTCGGGCTCGCGCACGGCGAGGTCGGCGAGCATCTTGCGGTCGACCTCGACGCCGGCGCGCTTGAGGCCGTTGACCATGCGGGAGTAGGTGGTGCCGTGGAGGCGGGCCGCGGCGTTGATGCGCACGATCCAGAGCCGCCGGAAGTCGCCCTTGCGGTCGCGCCGGTGCTCGGTGGCGTAGCGCAGCGCGTGCATCACGGACTCGTTGGCGACCTTGAAGTTCTTGTGGCGCTTGCCGCGGTGCCCTGAGGCGCGCGCGATGATCTTCTTGTGCCGGTTGCGTGTCTGTACGCGGTTACGGGTGCGAGGCATCGGGTGGAGTCCTTCGGTGTGCGGGTGAGCGCTAGACGGCCAGCAGGCGGCGGATGCGCTTGCGCTGCGTGGGGTGCACCTCGTGCATGTCACGCAGGGCGGCGAGCTTGGTTCGGCGCTTCTTCATGCGCTTGTTGTTGAGGTGATGGGCGCGCATCTGCAGCTTCCCGCGGCCGGAGATCTTGACGCGCTTCGCCGTCCCCTTGTGGGTCTTCATCTTCGGCACGGTCGGGGTCTCCCTACGCGGGCGCGGCTTCCTGCTCGCGCTGTGCGGCCTTCGGGTCGGGCATCACCACCATGGACAGCGTGCGCCCTTCCATGTGCGGCTGCCGCTCGACGTTCGCGACATCACTGATGCGCTCGTAGAAGCGGTCCAGCAGCTCGCGGCCGACCTCGGGGTGCGTGATCTCCCGCGCACGGAACATCACGGAGATCTTCACCTTGTCGCCCTGGTCCAGCAGCTTGCGCGCCGTCCGCGCCTTGAACGCGATGTCGTGCTCATCGATCTTGACGCGCATCCGCACCTCGCGCAACGACGAGTGCCGCGAGCTCTTGCGGGACTCGCGCTCGCGCTTCGACTGCTCGTAGCGGTACTTGCCGTAGTCCATGATCCGGACCACGGGCGGATCGGCGCCGGGCGCCACCTCGACGAGGTCGAGGTCGGCTTCGTCGGCGAGGCGCTGCGCCTCGCGCGTATCCATGATGCCCAGCTGTTCGGTGTCCTGGACGACGCGAACCCGCGGAACGAGTATCTGCTCGTTGGTGCGCAGTTCTTTCGCGATCGGTTCGCTCCTCGTCGTCTGCCGCTTTGGCGCATCCGCGCCGTGGGGCAACGATTGTAGCACCGCCCGATCAGCGCTCACAACGAGGAGTGCGCGGGCCGGCTACTCCTCGTCCGTGTCGTACTCGACCAGGAGCGCGCCCTTGTCGACGTTCTCACCCTGCGCGGCGTGAATAGCGGTGATCGTCCCGTCGCGCGGGATCTGCACTTCGTTCTGCATCTTCATGGCCTCGAGCACCAGCACCGTCGCCCCGGCCTCGAGTTCGTCGCCGACGGCGACACGCACCTCGACGACCACGCCGGCGAGGGGTGCGGTGATCTGGCCGGGCGCGTCCTCCGCGCCGCCGACCGCTCCCCGGCCGCGACGCGCGGTGGCGGCGTCCACCGTGAAGCGGCGCTCGCCGATCGTCACCTCGTAGCCGCCGCCCTTGCGCGAGACGTACGCGCGTTGCTGCCGCCCGCCGACGAAGAACGAGACCGTCCCGGGCACCTGCACCTCGAGGACGTCGAGGCTCAGCGACTCACCCTCGTTGAGGGTGACCGTCACGCCGTCGGGGGTCTGGTCGACCTCGACGGAGTGCTCGTCCTCGCCGACTACGAACCGATGCCGCTTCGCCATCCGCGCTCTGCCGTGTGCTGCACCCTGGTGTTCATCGCATCGGCGCGCGCGATGCGCGCCCACAGGTCGGCGGCCGAAGGCCCTGCGGCCGGCGCCGCGCCGTCGGCGCGTCCGCCCAGCTCGGCGGCGAGCGCGGCGGCGATTAGCGCCGTCGCCTCGCGGCCGTCGTCGGCCGGAGGAGGCATGGTGAACTCGCGCTCGAGCCACCCGGTGTCGACGTTGCCGGCGACGAAGTCCGGGTCGTCGAGCAGCGCGAGGTGGAAGGCGCTGTTGGTGTCGATGCCCGCGACCAGCAGGTCCTGCAGCGCGCGCTTCATGCGCGCGATCGCCGCCGGGCGGTCCTCGGCCCACACGATCAGCTTGCCGAGCAGCGAGTCGTAGAACACGGGCACGTCGAGGCCGGCGTACAGCATCGAGTCGAAGCGCACGCCCGGCCCCTGCGGCATGTCGACGTGCTCGACGAGGCCGAACGACGGGGCGAAGTTGGCGTGGGGGTCCTCGGCGTTGATGCGGCACTCGATGGCCCAGCCGTTCGGCTCGGGAGGTCCTGACGGGCCGGGCGCGAGCTCCTCTCCGTCGGCGATGGCGAGCTGCAGCGCGACGAGGTCGACACCGTAGACGAGCTCGGTGATGGGATGCTCGACCTGGAGGCGGGCGTTCATCTCGAGGAAGAAGAATTCGCCGGTGCGGTCGTCGAGCAGGAACTCGACCGTGCCGGCGTTGCGGTAGCCGCAGCTCAGCGCGGCGGCGGTCGCCGCGTCGCAGAGCCGCGCCCGCAGGTCCGGGTCGACCGCGACCGAGGGCGCCTCCTCGAGGAGCTTCTGGTGGCGGCGCTGCACCGAGCACTCGCGCTCGCCGAAGGCGCGCGCGTTGCCGTGCGCGTCGGCCATCACCTGCACCTCGATGTGGCGGGCCGGCGAGACGTAGCGCTCGAGGAAGACGGTGGCGTTGCCGAACGCCGCCGCCGCCTCGGAGCTGGAGAGCTGCATCGCGCCGTCGAGGTCGTCGATGGCCTCGACGACGCGGATCCCGCGCCCGCCGCCGCCGCCGGCGGCCTTCACCATGAGCGGGAAGCCGACGCGCTCGGCCTCGGCGTGTGCGGCCGCGAGGTCGGATGCGTCGACGTCGTTGGCGCCGGGGATGATCGGCACGCCGGCATCGGCCATCAGCCGCCGCGCCGCGACCTTGTCGCCCATCGCCTGCATCGCGGACGCGGGCGGGCCAATGAACGTGATGCCGTTGGCGTCGCACGCCTCGGCGAAGGCGGCGTTCTCGGACAGGAAGCCGTAGCCGGGGTGCACCGCGTCGGCGCCCGTGTGCTTCGCGGCCTCGATGATGCGGTCGATGACGAGGTAGGACTCGGTCGCCGGGCCGGGACCGATGCCGACGGCGGCGTCGGCCTGGCGGACGTGGAGCGCGTTGCGGTCGGGCTCGGAGAAGACGGCGACGGTCTCGATGCCGAGTTCGCGGCACGTGCGCTGCACGCGCAGCGCGATCTCGCCACGGTTCGCCAGCAACACGCGCTTGGGCATCGTCGGGCCTCGACCACTCAACTCGTCGGCTTGGCGCGCGCTAGCCTGTCACGCCGGGCGCGAGGCGGCAAGATGCGGGGTGCTACGCGGGCTCGGGTCCCGGGTCCAGCGACTTCGCGGCGCGCTCACCGGTGATGCGCTCGACCGCCTCGGCGAGCGGTGTGGGCCCGAGGTCGCCGAGCGCGCGGTGGCGCATCGAGACGGCGTTCGACTCGGCTTCGCGGTCCCCGACGACGAGCATGTACGGCACCTTCTGGAGCTGCGCCTTGCGGATCTTCGCGCCCATGCGGTCACCGCCGTCGTCGACCTCGACCCGCAGGTCATGCGCGAGCAGCGCGTCCCGCACCTCGTTGGCGTAGTCGATGTGGCGGTCGGCGATGGGGATGACCGTGGCCTGCACCGGCGCGAGCCAGACGGGGAAGGCGCCGGCGTAGAGCTCGATCAGGTACGCCATCATCCGCTCGGCCGTGCCGAGCACCCCGCGATGCACGATCACCGGGCGGTGCTCCGCGCCGTCCTCGCCGATGTAACGCAGCTCGAACTGCTCGGGGAGGTGGAAGTCCACCTGGATGGTCGACATCGTCTCCTCGCGGCCGAGCATGTCGCGGATCTGGATGTCGAGCTTGGGGCCGTAGAACGCCGCCTCGCCCTGGGCGGTCGAGTAGTCGAGGCCCAGCTCGTCCATCGCCTCGCTGAGCACGCGCTCGCCGAGCTCCCACATCGCGTCGTTGTCGACGTACTTCTCGGTGTCGGCCGGATCGCGCAGGGAGAGGCGGTACGAGTACTCGGTGATGCCGAGCACCGCGTAGACCTCCTCGACCAGCCGCATGACGCCGGCGAACTCGGACTTGATCTGGTCCGGGGTGCAGAAGATGTGCGCGTCGTTCAGCGACATGGCGCGCACGCGGCTGAGGCCGCCGACGACGCCCGAGCGCTCGTAGCGGTACATCGTGCCGAACTCGGCGATACGCAGCGGCAGGTCGCGGTAGGAGTGCAGGTCCGTCTCATACGCGAGGATGTGGTGCGGGCAGTTCATCGGCCGCAGCACCAGCTCCTCGTGCTCGAGCTGGATGGGCGGGAACATGTCGTCCTGGTAGTGGTCCCAGTGCCCGGAGCGCTTGTAGAGGTCGACCTTGCCGAGCACCGGCGAGTAGACGTGCTGGTAGCCGGCGCGACGTTCCAGGCTCACCACCCAGTCCTCGAGCAGCCGCCTGACGGTCGCTCCCTTCGGGAGCAGCGTCGGCAGGCCCTGCCCGACGAGCTCGCTCGACGTGAACAGCTCGAGCTCGCGGCCGAGGCGGCGGTGGTCACGCCGCTCGGCCTCCTCGCGCGCCGCGAGGTGGGCGTCGAGCTCCTCCTGCGTCGGGAAGAGCGCGCCGTAGATGCGCTGGAGCATCGGACGGCGCTCGTCGCCGCGCCAGTACGCGCCTGCCGAGTGCGTGAGCGCGAAGGCGCCGATCTGCCCCGTCCGCTCGGCGTGCCCGCCTTCGCAGAGGTCGTTGAACGCCGCGTGGCGGAAGTAGCCGACGGTCTCGTCCTCGATCTCGTCGATCATCTCCAGCTTGTAGGGCTGCTCGGCGAAGATCGCGCGCGCCTCGTCCTTGGGGATCCACTCACCCTCGATCGGCACATCGCGATACACCGTGCCCCGCATGCGGCGCTCGATGCGCGTGAGGTCCTCGGGCGTGAGCGGGCGCGGGAGCTCGAAGTCGTAGTAGAAGCCGTGCTCGATCGGCGGGCCGATGGCGTACTTGGCCTCCGGGAACAGCTCGAGGACGGCCTCGGCGAGGACGTGCGCGGCCGAGTGCCGCATGCGGAAGAGGCGCTCCTCGGGTGACAGGGTGTCGAGGGGCGCCGGTTCGCGGCGGTCCTCGAGGTGACCCGCCTCGTGGCTCGCCGTTGTCATCTCGCCTCCCAGTGGCGCGGCCCTCGGTGCGGGGCCGTGCGCGATCCAAGGATGCCGCACGGCACAGTATGGCGACAGGCGAGCCCGCCTCGCACCGGCATCCCGACCCGGCGCCCGCGCCCGGCTCAGGGCGGCGAAGGGCGCTCCCTCGCCACGGGCAGGCGGACGCTCACCGTGGCGCCCTGGCCCGGCCCGTCGCTTGCGACGGTGACCGTGCCCCCGTGGGCCTCGACGACCGCGCGGGTGATGGCGAGGCCGAGGCCCGTGCCGGCGATCCCGCGACTGCGAGACTGGTCCGTGCGGTAGAAGCGGTCGAACAGGTGGGGCAGGTCGGCGGCGTCGATGCCCGTCCCGTCGTCGGCGACCGTGATGGCGAGGGTCTCGTCGCCGTCCAGCCGCGCCCCGAGGACGACGCTTCCGCCCTCGTCGACGGCGTCGATGGCGTTGCCCAGCAAGTTCCCCACGGCCTGCCGCATCCTGAGCACGTCGAGCGTCATGTCCGGGATCTCGCCGGGGGCGTCGAGGGAGAGTTCCACCCCTCGGACCCGGGCCTGCCGCTGCCAGCGCTCGACCTCCGAGGCGAGCAGTTCGTGGACGGAGGTGGGCTGCAGCGAAAGCGCGAGTTCCCCGTGGTCGGTCTCGGCCAGCGAGTTCAGGTCGGTGACGAGGCCGCGGAGGCGGTCCACCTCCTGGATGATCTGGCTGGACGCGTCTTCCGGCGTCTGCAGGCCGTCGCCGAGCCCTCTCGCCTCCAGCTGGATGACGCTCAGCGGCGTGTTCAGCTCGTGTGCGACGTCGTTCACCAGCCGCCTGCGCAGCTCTCGCTGCGTCGCGAGGGCTGAGATCATGCGGTTGAACGCCTCGCTCATCCGCCCCAGTTCGTCCGAGGAGGTGACCGGGAGCCGGACCTGCTCGCCCTGCGCGATCGCCTGCGTGGCATCGGTCAGCGCCGTCACCGGCGCCGTGATCCGCCTCGACACCCACCAGCCCAGCAGGATGGCGACACCCACCGTCAGCACGCCGCCGATGAGGGTGATGGAGAGGAGCGTGGTGAGGAACCCGTGCGACTCGCTCGACAGGAGCTCCCGCTCCACGTCGACGTACACGTCGCCGGCCGGCTGGTTCGTGGCGAGGTTGGAGATCGTCTCGCGGTGGCCCTCGAGCTCCGGGGCGAGGGTTCCGGGTGCGAGGCGGCCGAAGTTGTCCGTCACGACGCGCCCGTCGGCGCCGACGATGACGACGCGCACGGGGTCCCGGTGCGAGGCCTCGATGTGGGTCTCTTCGTCCTCGCCCAGGCCCTGCTGCCCGGGCGAGGCGAGGTAGCCGTATCCGGCCTCCGCGAGCACCTCGTCCGCCGCATCCCAGCCGCCGCCGGCCGTGTACTCCTGGCTCAGCCTCCCCGCCAGCTGGGTGGCCTCGCCGCCACCGATCTCGCTGACGAACGCGCCCAGCCGCGCCTGCGTCGCGTAGTAGCCGACGCTCACGCTGATCAGCACGGTGAGGACGACCACGAGGACGGTCAGGGCCATGATCCGCCAGCGCAGCGACATCAGCTGTCTTCCACCACGAAGCGGTAACCGGCGCCGTAGACGGTCTGGATGGGCTGCCTGCCGTCGCGGTCGATCTGCTTCCGCAGCCGGGCCACGTGATTGTCGATCGCGCGGTCGAACCCCTCGAAGTCGTCGTTGAAGGTCAGCGCGATGAGCTGGTCGCGCGCCAGCACCTGGTTGGGGTGGCGCATGAACGTCGCCAGCAGCGCCATCTGGGCCTGGCTCAGCGCGACGTGTTCGCCATCGACGGTCACGGTCCCGGTGGTCTCGTTGAGGGTGATGTGGTCGCGGGTGAGCACCTGCTGGACCCTGCCCCTGCTGCGACGCAGCACCGCCTCGGCGCGCGCGATCACCTCGTCGGGGTCGAAGGGCTTGATGATGTAGTCGTCCGCCCCGCTCTCCAGCCCGGTGACGCGCTCCGGGGGAGCCTCCCGCGCCGTCAGCATGATGATCGGCACGTCCGACTCCCGACGCAGGATGCGGCACAGCTCGACCCCGTCAAGGCGGGGGAGCGTCAGATCGAGGATGACGAGGTCTGGCGCCAGCTCGCGGGCGGCATCGAGGCCAGCTTCGCCGTCGTGCGCTACCTCGGTGGAGAATCCGGCGCGCTCGAAGTACACGCTGACCCAGTGGGCGATCCGCCGGTCGTCCTCGATGATCAGTACGGTGTCGTCCATCAGGGAGTCCTCGGTGGGAGGGGGTGATGGACGCGGCGCCCGGGGGGAGGCGCCGCGTCTTGCTGCGGCCGGGTCCGATAGTCAGGGTACTACCCTGTGAGGACCGCTACGGGTAACCACCTCCGCTCTCCTCGGCGCCCGAGCCGGGCCCGGCCCGGGACTCGCGTGGCGGCCAGGCCTGGCCCGACCCGGAGCGGAATCGCGGTCGTGTTCTCGAACATCATCAGGTCCTCCTTCTCCTGTGATGTCGCTCAGGCTAAGGAGGAAATGTCGCAGGAATATGTCGGGTGGCCCGCCCCGCGTCACCCGTCAGCGTGATTGACGTGGACGATGCGGGGCGGCGGTCGCTCGCGCGCGAGCGTCACATCGCGTCACAGGGGCCGCTGCGGTAGTGGAATCCGAGGTCGGTCTTGGGGAGGAACTGCTCGTCGCTGCAGACACCGCGGCCCACGCCGGTTCCATACACTGGAATCGTTGGTAGGCCCCTGAGCGCGAGGGCCCGGCGGCACCAGGGGAAGGAGGTCCAGCTATGGTCGAGTGGCTTGGGATTGCGCACCTGTTCGAGCTTTCCACGGCAGATAAGGTCGCCGCCCTCTTCACGCCCCTCGTGATCTTCATTGCCCTCTCGATCCTGACGGTGCTCCTGCCCGGCAGGTGGGTCCTCGGATACGCTACCGACGAGAGGACCGGCAAGCCCCGCAGGTACCGGCTCAACGGCCTCCTCGTCTTCGTCATCGCCAACCTCGTCTGGGGCTTCGAGGTCATCCCCGGGCTGGAGCGCGAGTGGTTCTACCGCACTTCGCTCTACGCAGTCGCGGGCGGCACCGGCTTCGCAGTGCTCTTCACGGCCATCGCCGTCTACACCCAGCCGAAGACCAGGGACCGCAACCCCTTTGTCGACTTCTACTTCGGCCGCGTCCAGGAGATCCGCTTCTTCAACGACCGCCTCGACCTCAAGATGACGTTCTACGTCGTGGGCAGCACGATGCTCGGCATCAATGCCATGTCGGGCGCGGCCTGGCACTACGAGCAGTTCAGCCCCACCAACGAAGTCAACCCCGGCGTCTTCGTCTACGCCGCCATCTTCACCTTCTACGTGTTCGACGACCACATCTTCGAGCGCGTCCGGCTCTACACCTACGACCTCATCCACGAGCGGATGGGCTTCAAGATGTTCTGGGGCGACAACATCGCCTACGGCTGGCTCTACATCCTTCCCCTGTACGGCATGGCCGCCTACCCCGACCCCGGCTTCTCGACCGCCTGGACCTACGTCTGGATCATCGGCACGCCCGCCCTGTTCCTGGTCGGATGGGGCATAGCCCGGGGCGCCAACATCCAGAAGTACACCTTCAAGCGCTGGCCCGAACGCAAGTTCCTCGGGATCATCGAGCCGCGCTACATCCAGGCCGGCGACCGCAAGATCCTCACCAGCGGTTTCTGGGGCGTCGCCCGCCACTTCAACTACATGGGCGAGCTCCTCTTCGCCGTGGCGGTGGGCCTCTCCTTCGGACATTTCACCGTCGCCTGGTCGTGGGCGTACCTGGTCTTCGCGCTCTGGTTGTTCACCTCGCGCCAGCGCGCGGACGACGCGGCCTGCGCCGAGAAGTACGGCCAGGAGAAGTGGGCCGAGTACCAGGAGAAGGTGCCGTACCGCATCGTCCCCGGCATCTATTGATGCTGGCGGAGCCTGCGCCCGCGTCCGGGGCTATGCCGCTTCCGCGCACCTCAGCAGCGGCTGGAGATCGCCGCCGACGAGGCGCGAGCAGCCCATCGGAGGCGGAGACGCGGCCGGACGTGGCCCTCTCGGCCGAGTCATGAGTGGGGTACGTGCTGGTGGGCCCACGCTGACTGTACTGCGAACTTTCAGGTGGGCGGTCTCGCTGTCAGCGGGGCCAACTCGACGGTAGGCGGTACCCACCTTTGAGGTGTTGTTCAGCCTGTAGCCGTGGCCTCGATGACGACGCGCCCAGACTCGCTTGCGGCATCAGCGAGGTGAATCGTCTCACCGGCTCGAGGTCCAAGGGACGCTCGGGTTCGCCCGAACCTTCTGGACGTCGAGCGAGTCTAGCCCGGCCTTCCCGTCCTCGGACCGCAGCCAATCGTTCTGCCCCGCCCAGAGCGGCGCAAGCAACTCCACGAGTTCGTCTGTGAGGCGCGAACCAGCGCGCGCCCGAACCTCATCGGGCGGCAGATCGCCCAATGCCCTCAATGCCCACAGGCGCTGAGTGCCGCCCGTCTCGAAGGCATCCAGGAGTTCCTCAACGCGGCCCAGCCTCTGAAGGACTCTTGCGGCACCCGTGGCAACCCTGGGCTCGGCGCCGAGCAACGCCACTAGTTTCGACGCTTGACCGTCCGTGATCTGCTCGATAGCCGTGATCGCGTGGAGCGCGACGAGCGGGTCGTCATCCGACACGAGCGGGAGGAGCAATTCCACTCTTGGCGCTGCGCCTTGCCCAAGGCCCCACGCTGCCGCTGCGCGTACCTCGCTGCCAAGGCCATGGTTCCTTGCGATCGCGCCCAGTGCTGTCGTCGCCGCGGGATTAGGAATCTCGCTGAGCAGGAACACTGCCTCCATCCTCTGCTCAGGCTCGACCTCTTCGTCCGCAGCGACCTCGGCAATCCGGTCGGTCCAGGGATCATGCTCCAGTCGGGCAAGGCTGCCGTATGCCTCGAGACGCAGCCGCCAATCGTCACTCCGGGCAAGCGCGGCGATAAGGGCCGCCAGTTCGTTCCGGCCCAGCAGGCCGGCTACCTTGACCGCCGCGTAGCGCTCCGTCTCGTCAAGAGTCTGGAGTGAGGCAGCAAGATCCCACGTCTCCCCAGGGCACGACAGGGTTGAAGGCTCCTCGACAACACCAGCGACGAAGGTTCCTCCACCAGTGAAGTGGTCCCCCACGGTGACGTACAGGTTTCCATCCCCTCCCCACTTCCTCCATTGCCCGTACCGGTACGTACGGCCGTTGTCCCACTGACAGACGACACGACCATCCGTGTCGATTCCCGTCACTCGGCCACTGCGCCCTGGTACCCAGCTGGGCCACTTCAAGGTCACCTCAGAGCCTTCCGATGCCGCCTTCGGTGCGCTGCGCCGTGCAAGCTCGACGGTTTGGCGCAGGGCGAAGGTCTCGAAGTAGGCCGGCACCCCTACGCGCGGATCCGACGAACCGAGTTCGACCCGGATGAACGCGAAGAGGTCGTGATCCCGCATGCCGCCACCGTCCCACTCGCGTCCCGGAGTGTCAGAGTGAGACAGGACCAGGGACAGAGCCGACTTCGCGCGTGACTCGACGCGGACACCACAGCGAGTGCAGACGAGGTCCGGCAGCCGAAACCGCTTGACCTTCGTTTGCCAGACCTTGTTCGCCATCGCGTAGCGTTCAAGCTCAACCGGTGCGTGCCCAAGGTCGGAACCGAGATGCTCAGCGACCGCGGCAGTGCCGATCGCGCCCATCGAGAGGAAGCGCGCGAAGTCAGCGTCCTCCTTGAATCCCATTAGGACCAGGACTCCAGCAACTCGCCGGGTTCAACACCAAGCGCCGCCGCAAGCCGGAGGATGTTGTCGAGTCCGACATTACGGCGGCCACGCTCCAGGCTGCTGATGTACGTCCGGTGCAGACCTGACTGCTCCGCAAGGGCTTCCTGGGAGAGTCCCGCAGCTTCGCGGAGCGAGCGCACGCGACGTCCGAAGGCGGCACGCCCTTGCGTTGCTGTCGCCGAGCGTGGTGCCGTCATCACGCGACAACGGTAGGAATCCTGTAGACTTCGAGTCTACAGACGATGAGTCAACTGGTAAGATGCCATCATGGGTGACCCGAGGCTGCTTCCAGAAACCATCAAGGCGAAGCGTAGCGACCCCGTATACATGGCGCACGCCTACCTCACGAAGGTGCCGCTCCCGGCGATTCTACCCTTCATTGAGGCCTTCTCCTCGCCGGGTGACACCGTCGCCGATCCTTTCGCCGGATCCGGGATGACAGGCGTCGCCGCGACACTGCTTGGACGGAACGCGAGACTCTTCGATGTCTCGGTTCTGGGCAGGCACATCGGGGCGAACTACGTGAATCTGGTCGAACCTGACCAGCTTCGGGAAGCAGCCGCCAGCGTCGTCCGCTCCACTCATGACCGCCTGGGCAATGTCTACGCGGTCGAGTGCGGCGCGTGCGGGTCTACCGGCGAGCTTGCGAAGACCGTGTGGAGTTCGACGGTCCAATGCGCCACCTGCAGGCGCTCCGTCAACTTCTACCGCTCGCTCGAATCCGCCGAGTGGGACAAGCGCGAGATGAGATGCCCGGACTGCAAAGGGCTGGTGACGAGCAGATCTCGGAAGCTCAACGAAGAACCCGTGGTTGACTGGATCAGATGCTCATGCAGCGACAAGCAACTGGAGCAGGCTTGGTCCGAGCCGACCGTGGGTCTCTCTGCGACCGATATCGATTGGCCTGATCTCGAGATCGACAAGGCGCGGCAGATGTTCATCGCATCGGCGCTCGGTCGCCACGGGCTGACTTCGACCGCACGATTCTTCTCTCGACGCAATCTGTTGGTCCTTGGGGCTCTCAAGTCCGCGATCGACGAGACCACGGATGAGGCCATCAGGCAGAAGCTGCTCTTCGCGTTCACAGCGATCCTCACGAGGGCCAGCAAGCGCTACCAGTGGTCCAGGAAGCGGCCTCTCAACGCCGCCAACGCGAACTACTACGTGGCCCCGGTGTTCTATGAGTGGAACGTGCTCGACCTGTTCTCCCGCAAGGTGGAGGCAGTCATTCGGTCCGATGACTGGATTCGGGCCCACCGGGAGGGCGGTCCGCTATTCCGGAACGGCAGCGCCGGCGATGTGACGTACGACCTCGCCAGCGCTGCGGAACTGCCGCTGCCTGACAACTCGGTCGACTACATCTTCACCGACCCCCCGTTCGGATCGAACATCTTCTACTCGGACATGAACCTCTTTCACGAAGCATGGCTCGGCTCTACGACGGACCCTGCTGCAGAGGCCGTGGTCGATCGCGTCCAGACCGACTCGCACCGATCGGCCGCCCGCTACGAGCAACTCCTGACTGAGGCACTCGCGGAGTGCAAGAGGGTGCTGAAGGATGCAGGCTGCATCTCGATGATCTTTGGCAATAGCGCTGGTGCCATGTGGCAGCTCGTGCAACGGGCGATCCGCGACGCTGGCCTTCAAGTCGTTCCGGAACACACGGCCGTGCTCGACAAGGGGCAGCGGTCAGTAAAGGGCCTAGCCTCGGGGTTCGAGAATGTCGCAACACTCGATCTCGTGCTCACGATGAAGCCAGGTGAAGCCCGTACGCACCATGTAGTACCGCGCGACTCTGAAATCTCCGCGGCCGTCGACGAACTCCTGATGGAACCGGGCGTCACGCCCAGCCACCTCTACCTCGAGATGCTCCGACGGGGATTCCGAGAAGGGTGGGACCTCGGTGCACTGGACCTGCGAACCATCACGGAGCATATACGTGCGAGCGAGCGAGAGATCGATCCTCGGACGTCCGCCGTGAGTTGACGCTCCGTGCTGACGGTAGGGCCGAGCGGCCCCGCGCGGCGCTGGAAGTGTCGGGGTGTACACTCACCACATGGATAGCACCGATCGCGCAGCGCACCTCCGCAATGTAGACACATGGAACTCCGGCGGGGGAGTAGAACTCGACATCCTCGAACTCGATGACGGCACAACACTGGTGCTCGGGAACGAGACAATCTCCTTCTATCGCTCCTTGGACGACTTTTGGGCAGAGACTGAGGACGGCGACGACGGTCACCGCACCATCACGGTTCTGCGCCAGACGGGGGCGCAACTCGACTCGGCGGACGCACAGTAGTCGACCTTCGGCCCAGCAGACTCCCCCGACCTACGTGGCGATGCAGATGACCTCCCCCGAACCCTTAGGTGCCCCCTTGACGCACTGCCTATTGGGAGCCAGGCCGTTACGGTCAGGAGTGACGGGTCAAGTCACGAGGTGGAGGGATGCAACCGTGCGTAGCGTTCCAACGCTGCACTGCTCAGGGACGTTCTGCTGATGAGGTTCATCGACCTCTTCGCTGGCCTCGGCGGCTTCCGCCTGGCACTCGAGCGTCTTGGGCACGAGTGCGTCTTTGCCTCGGAGATCGACAGCCAACTCCAAGAGGTCTACAGCAAGAACTTCCCTGACGGGCCGGAGGTCCAAGGCGACATCAGACTCGTGAAGGACCAGGTCCCTCCGCACGATGTGCTCTGCGCCGGCTTTCCGTGCCAGCCGTTCTCCAAGTCCGGCGCTCAGGCCGGCCTGAAGGACCAGACGATCGGGACTCTCTTTCACGAGATCCGAGAGGTCATCGAGAAGCACAGTCCCAGCGTCGTGATCCTGGAGAATGTCGGGAACTTCGAGCGCCACGACCAAGGACGGACGTGGTCGGTAGTCAAGGAGAGCCTGGAAGACCTCGAGTACCACGTTCACGGGACTCTGCATGTCACCAGTGGCGGCGACGGTCTTCTCTCCCCCCACCACCTCGGACACCCTCACCACAGGGAACGATTCTTCGCGGTCGCCTCGCTCGCGGACCTCCCAGCGAGCCCGTTTCCTCCAAGGGACAGGAAGGCTGCGACCTCGATGGCTCAAGTGGTCCAGCGGCAGGATGAGCTGTCTGACCGGGACCGCGACGAGACGGCGATCGGCGAGCAGCACGAGCGCTGCATCGAGCACTGGAACGCATTCCTCAGGGCACTGCCGGAGGGCCAGGTTACGCTGCCCTCGTTTCCGATCTGGGGTGATGAGTTCGATGCGAACTACCCCTACGAAGAGATGACGCCCTGGGCTGAGGCGCGGGCTCAGGAGGTTGGGTTCGCCCCGTCGAGCAACGGAAGGGCGGACCTCTGGGAAGAGTTCAACCTTCTGCCCCGCTATGCGCGGACCGAGGCCGTGGAGTTTCCTCAGTGGAAGGTGCAGTTCATCAGGAAGAACCGCGCCTGGCTCTCGACAGTTCACGATCGGCTTCCTGCCGGGTGGGTCAGCGACCTGAAGGCCTTCCCTCCCTCTCTTCGGAAGCTGGAGTGGAACTGTCAAGGCGAGGAGCGAGACCTGTGGCGGCACATCCTCCAATTCCGGCCCTCGGGCTTGCGGGTGAAGAGATACGCGAACAGCCCTTCTCTGGTCGCGATGACCAGCACCCAGATTCCCATCCTCGGCCCCGAGCGCCGACACCTGTCCCGGGCTGAGGGACTTCGCTTGCAGGGCTTCCCGTCAGACTTCCATGTTCCAGCCTCGCGGGACGCGACATTCAAGGCCCTGGGCAACGCGGTTCACGTCGACGTGGTGCATGAGATTGCGAGGAGACTGCTGAGCGAAGGCGAGTCCCCGTCCTCGGTGCCTGAAGGGGGGGCAGGACAGCAGCCCCTCCCGCTGTGACGGAGACGGCCGGGCGCGACCCTCTCTGCTACAGGCGCTCGGCTCCCCGACCCTCGGCACCAGGGTCGGGAGGCGACGGGTGCCTCAAGAAGCTCCAACCTCTTCCACGATCCGCTTCTCCACCAGATGCGAGAAGATGTGGCGAGCCTCGGCGGCCGGGGCTCCAGACAACCTCACACCGACCTCGATGTTCCCGTGAAGCCCGTGAAACGTGAAGTTGGCGGACGTGACGAGCAGATCCCGCCCGTCGACCAAGAGGCACTTCGCGTGCATGGAGGCGTACGGGGGTCCGTCTGGCCGCTCACGATCCTGAAAGACCCTCGCTCGGTGGAGGCCCAGCTCGAGGACCCGCTCCGCGGCGCCGCGTGTCCGGTCGCAGATCGCGATCACATCCGCACCTGCGGCTTCAGCCTGCACCAAGAGGTTCATTGTGCTCGGGTCAGTCAACTCGTAGCCCAGCAGGATCACCTCCCCAAGCGGGGGGCGCAGCATCTCAGACACGACCTGAGCTGTCGTCCTCGCCAGCCCTGGCAGCCCCGGAGGGAGCGTGGCGACCAGTTCGGCTTCTGAGGCGCTGGTGGTGAGCTCTTCGCGCTGAACGCTCAGGGCCTGCAGGCACAGCCTCAGCGTCCGCTCTGGATCAGAGAAGTTGACCCTGCCGAGGTGCTCTATCAGCGATGCAGCGGCGGGGGACTCTCCAAGGCCGCCATGCCCCGCAGGGGCGAACGGGTCAAACGCCCCTTCGGCCCTGAGGGCTCTCTCGAGCTCGACGAGATCCCGCGCAGTCCCCAAGAGACTATTCCCGCGTGGCACTCAGGTAGTCTGAGAAATACCCCATTTCAGGGTGCTCTACCGTCCCGACCAGCATGACTCGATCGAGACACGCGTTGAACTCCTCGCACGATGTCTCGGAGGCGAGCATGCACGCATGGCACGCAGCGCCGTTGGAGGCTGCGGTGCTGGCGTGAACCCCCTGAGAGCACAGCGGGTCGGATGAGCACCACGCCATCCCTGCCAGGCAGTCCTCGAAGAGGGGAACGAGGTTCCGCGCCTCAGCTTGCCTCGCCAGCCCTCCGAGCGTGCCGTCGGCATCCGGTGATGAGGTGAACACCAGCAGGCCGGCCATCTCCCACTCGCCGGAGTCGACGTAGATGCGCTCCCGGAGGGATGCGCTACCGTAGCCGCAGCTGAGTGCGAGTTGGCGGATGAGAGCATGCGCCAGGCTGTGCACAAGCAGCAGCCTCGCGGTGAGAGGCCTCGGTGGATCACCGTCCATGCCGCGCTGCTGCCACCACCGCCCGTAGGCCTCCTGCAGGCCAGCGACCCTCTCTTGCACGGCTGGTCGCTGCTCCCACTCCCGCACCCGTTCGGGCTTGAGCTGCAGGAACACCCCCTCACCCCGATTCTCGACCGCAGGCAGCCAGTTCAGGCGCTCCAAGGAGATGGGAGCCACCCTCTCGTTGTCGCCAGGCGTCGGCGGAACGATGCGCGTGAAGCCAACATTGGCTTTCACCTCGCGGAGTCGCGTCGCGCGCACCACCATCTCCAGCCATCCCGCCAGCTCTGGCGGCGGAGCCAACGGGCGGACCTCGAACTCGGTGTTCTCGCCGAATGGCTCGGAGTGCTGGACGAACTGCTGATATTCCTCGAAGCGAAGGTTGCGCCCAGGGGACCTGAGCCGGCTGACACGATCCTCTATGACCGATGCCAACTCGTCGGCTGGCATGCCGAGGCTCTCAGGGAGCCCGAGCGCGTCAATCAGCACGAGCCGCGCGGCCGTGTCCGCCGCCCGCTCCAGCATGGCCCAGCGCATCCCGATCCTCTTCTGCAGCTCATCCGACCACGGTGGAATGTCGAGAGCCGACTCAACCACCGAGAAGTAGATGTTCGATGCCCCGCGCTGCACAACTCGCGGCTGCTCGGAGCATTGCTCGTCAGCGTCGGTGCCCAGCCACGGTCGCCGCCCCTGGCAGTTGCCCGGAATGGCGTCTGGCCCGAAGCAGCCCTCCATCGACCTCGCAGCTCCGCATCGCTCGCAGGTGAGGACCAGGCCGGCGAGACCGGCCGCGGAACTCCCCGACAGCCTCAGGTCGCGTCGCTGCTTGCAGTCCTCATCGTGCCTGACCCACCAGTCCCACGGGAACTCGTCCAGGTGACCCTTCTCGCAGAGCACGATGAAGCGGACTGGAACTGCATGAACTCGATTCCGCCCTCCTGCCCGGTCAGAGCAGGGAGCGCAGTACAGGGCAGGGTCTCCGGGATCCTCGCTCCACCGCCTGCTCTCCCCAATCAGGTGGCAGCGCGGACACTGGAGCCACCGCGGATAGCGCACGCCGACGAGCCGTCCTGTGCGACGCGAGTAGGTGTTGGGAGCGATCTGGGGCGACACCGGAGGCAGGCGAAACCCGTCCACGCCGAGCGCGTTCTGAAGCCTTGGCTCATAGATGGTCTGAGGGTTCGCCAGTCCGGGCGGCTGCGCCCAGCGGTCCCACTCCTCCAGCCCTGCCCCAACCACGGAGACGCCCGCGCCGCCATGCCCGCCAGCCCGAAAGTCAATGATCGAGCCGGGACCGTGGGATGTGATGACCTGGCTTCGCCTCACGTCGCCCAGCTCGTTCTGCATCTAGCTATCCCCGGCCTTCAGCGCTTGCCTGAGCACGAATGGAGTCCCCGGCTCGACGTCGCGCATGGAGTTCGGGGTTGGCCAGAGGGCTCTCCGAGCTCCGCCCGCGTCGAGGTCGGCATCGCCAGCCAACGTGGCGGCGAACTGCTCAGCCGACAGGAGGAGGCTGGTCTTCTTCTGATAGTCGTCCCAGTAGGTCTGGAGGTCAGGGCGGCCGGCCCACTCGTCTATGAGGAGCTTGAGCTTCTTGGAGACCACGAGGCGCTCGCTCGGATCGACGCGTGCGACGCGCGCCTCAATGAGCGCGGCGGCCTGCTCGACCTGCGGGCGCCGAAGGTCGTCGAGGATGGGCCGGTCGGCCATTCCGGGAACTCGGTGCCGCGCCAGGGCAACGAGGACCGCATGGATGGCCTTGTCCTGCGCCCGCGACGCGAAGGGCGTGACGCTCGTGGCTTCCACATCCCGATAGAGAGAGCGGTGCCACGTCTCGAAGGTCTCGTAGTGCGACCGGTCCCTGGCGCGCATGTTGTTGTACATGGTGATGATGATCCCGGGAACGCTGCCCCTCCCCACCCGACTCGTCGCCTGGATGTACTCCGACAGGGTCTTGGGCTGGGCGTTCACGACCATCAGCCCAAGCCGGGAGACATCCATGCCCACCGAGATCATGTTGGATGCGAGCAGGAGATCGACAGCCCCTGGGGCACCGGCGCTTGTCTCCAGCCGGGCCAGCATGTCCCGTATCTCGTACGAGCGCACACGGCTGGTCAGCTCTGCCGGGGGACCGACCTCCCTGGGCTGCTCACCCCGGCGGGCGCCCAGCTGGCCGATCGAGACCGGAACGTCGTCTTGCATCAGCAGGAGCGCGTGCCCGAGCTCGCGCAGCGAGTTGAAATAGACGACCAGGGTCCAGTACAGGTCTCTCTCTTCGGGCGAGGCGCCGGGCTCGTCTGCGGCCTGCAGCAGCGAGGCTGCCAGGGCCTGGAGCATGTAGGTGGCCGAACGGCCGGCGGTTGTCAGGCCGACGTACAGCCGGCCGGGGTGCCCCTCGTCAACCACCGCGAAGCCGGAGTTGCCTGCGTCGAGGCCGGGCGAAGGGAACTGGTAGGTCACCCGGTCGAACAGCGCCTGTATCTGGTCTTCCGCTCTGCGAATCGTCGCCGTGGAGCCGATGATCTTCGGACGAACGGCGCCTTGCCGGCAGAGCTCGTCGATCGCCACCTCGTAGAGCCCGGCGATCGAACCGAGAGGCCCGGAGATGAGGTGGAGCTCGTCCTGAATGATGAGGTCAGGGGGAGCATGGCTCGCGAGCCCCCCGAAGAGCGCCCTGGTGCTCATGTTCCTGACGATCTGAGCGAACTTGTCGATCGTGCCGATCACGAGGGCCGGAGAGTGCCGGTAGATCTCCTCGTCAATCGTCCAGATTGGCAGGCTGGCGACGCCGGCGAACTCGCACACGCCCGGTTCGGACTCGCAGCTCACAGATGACTCAGATCGGGAGAGGCTCCATTTGAGCGTCTCCCCGCACGCGGGACACGCGACGATCTGGCGATGCGTGCTGGGGGAGTCCCCGCTCTGGTCCCGAGCTTCCCGGAGGGTGTTCGGCGTCGCGGCGGAGCCAACCCAGAGGCCGATCCCTATGGGAGCGTCGCCCAGGTCAGGAGTCTCCGACCCAGTTTCCAGTGACTGCCGCCGCAGCAGTTCGCAGGCGAGGATCATCGCGGCCGCACGCTGGAACTGCTGGACGGTCAAGAGCCGCAGGGTGTAGCGCATCAGAACGGCAACGCCGGCGCCGTCGTCCTCCTCGGTGGACCGCAGCCGACGCAGCAGGATCGCGAAGGCCGTCAGCGCCAGGTAGGCCTCTGTCTTCCCTCCGCCCGTGGGGAACCAGAGGAGATCCATGATCTCCCGGCCGGGGTGCTCCCGGGCGGCCAGCGACGTGAGCACGAGAAGCTGAAAGCCGAGCTGGAACGGGCGCCAGACCAGCTTCTCCCCTTCGCGCTGCCAGCCGAACTGGAGGCTCATGGCCTTTTGCGACAGCTGGAAGGCCGAGCGGATCTCAGCATCGGCGCGGATGGCGTTGACGCCCTCGGCCATGCGATCCGCCCCGTGCCTGCACCGCTCGAGGTGCTTGCCGGCCTGGGGGCGCATCGTCACTGGCAGCCCGTCTACGCGTCCTTCCTCCCGACTGACCCACTCCCTGTAGGCCGTCACGAGCCGCTCGAGCCCCTGCACCAGGTGCGCCTCGCTCGCTTCAGCGAGCCATGCCGCGTCGAGAGGCCGGGAGGCGTCGCCTTCGCGCAGCGCTTGGAAGACCTCATCCCCCTGATCGCTGGTGGCGGGGACCGTCACAGAGGGGATCCACTCCGTCTTCAGTTCGCGGAGTGCCCCACTGCCATCGCCCGCGAACACCGCCCTGGCTGAGCAGCCATGGCCCACGACGTACTCAACGGCGTCACGATAGATGAGCGCCGCGCTCCGGCTGTCGTCGTCGGTCTCCGCGCGCCTGGACGGGCGTGGCGCGAACTCCCCGTCTGTCACGGTCGAGGCAGACAGCTCGACCTGGAAGAAATGCTGCGCCTCGTCGAAGACCCGTGAGTCTCCGCGCCTGCGCTTGTTTGAGAGCGCAGCGGTGACGGTGAGCAGGCCCGCGTGAGGGGACACAAGCACGTACAGCTCGAGGTCATCCATCCCGTCCGAGTTCAGGTCCTGCCTGAACTCTCCCGGGACCAGCTCGACGGCCACCGAGGCATCATGCGGGGCTCGCCGCCAGCGTTCCTGGGAGCGGCTTGAGGTTGGGTCCGCTGTCTCCCGGCCGTCCTCGTCAACCGTGAATCTTTCGTAGGTCGCGCATCGGATCTCAAAGACCACAGCAGCGGCCCGCCCGTCGCCTGCGGGCGCGACCGCAAATGAAAGCCCAGCCGTGGAGGGCTTCAGCGCAGCGTGCAGAGGGACACCGCTCGTGTCCGGCTCCGAAGCCGTGTCCTCTTTCTCGTTGACCGCGAGGGCGGAGTCCTGATCCTCCTCATCCTGAACATAGCTGTCCAGCGGATAGAGGATGCCAGTGCTGTAGCGCTGTGTCGGCCTGTCGGCAATGACCTCCTGCGCATCCGACGGCCCCAGAAGGTCCTCGCGGAGCCGTTCGAGAATGGTGTCTCGGAAGAGGTCCTGGGCTACCACTGACTCCTCCGACCCCGATAGAGAAACTGCACCACGGGGAACCCCTTCACGACTGGGGCCAGGGCAAACCCGCTGTCCTTGAATGGCTGGCGCACGGCGTCGCGCTCACTCTCGGTCAGTGCCACCGTCGTGACGCCAAACAGGTAGAGGTTCTCGATGTAGTGCCCCGGCTTGAGCGTGCTGTCAGTGTCCAGTCTGCTCCACAGCGCGCTGATCTCGGAGCGGAACACCTTGCTCATCTGCCCTATTTCAACGCGCCTGGCTGAGCCCGCGCCAGACGGCACCTGGAGCACCAGCCTCCAGTCGTAGCCTTCCTCCGCGCGGCTCTCGGCTCGCACGGACAGCATGTCGCGCGAGGCTTCTGCCAGCACCGCCTGGACCTCAACGCCACTGGACCATCCCAGATGGGCGGTGCGGTCAACATCGCCGTCGCGCCCAATCTCCAGCTGTGCCCGCGGCGGCCTGCGACCGGCGCTCCGGAGCTTCCTGAAGACCCTCCCGGAGTCGAGTTGGCTGGCCCACACGCTGCTGCTGTTGGCGGTCAGGAGCGCATCTCTCGCTCGTGTGGCTCCCACGTAGTAGACGCGGCCTTCCTCAAGAACCTCGGCTTCTGAGTCTGAATCGAATCCGTTTGCCGTGGTAGGCAAGACCAGGGCAACAGTCTCTGCCTCGCGCCCTTTCGAAGCATGGATCGTTCCGAGAATTGGCGTACCGAGCCCTGGATCGGGAAGGCAGACCTCGACTGGAGGCCGCGACCGAGACAGGAGGCTGCGCAGATGGTGCAGGTCAACGGTGCCCTCGGCGGCACCAGCCGCCAGGTGGTGGAGCAGCGCCCAGGCACCGTCTGGGCGCCCTCCCTCAAGTGGGGCGGCTGCGATGCTCGAGCGCCTCGCCCAGAGCTCCTCGAACTCTGCCTTCGAGATGGTTGCCCCGTTGTACTCGGCGAAGAGCCAGCCAATCCATGGCTGAATCACAGGTGGCAGACCCGACAGCCGCAGACGGTGCTGGACTCCTGAACTGGAACAGTAGGATGAGGCCGTCAGCACTTCTGAGCGTCGGCGGAAGAGAACCAGCAGAGAGTCGCTCTCAGAGTCCGAGACAAGGTCAGCGACCTTCTCATACGTGGTGGCTCCGAGGTCCTCCTGAGAGTTGTCGCGGATGACGGAGATCACGCGATCGACGTGGGTCTCGTGTCCATCGGGCTGCTCTATCGTCTGGCGCGAGCGGCGGAACAAGTCAACGAGGCTGTCGTTCTGTATGCGGTGAATCTCATTCAGCTGCCTCTCGACGAAGCTGCGCGGACTCTCGGTCGGGAGGCGTTCAAGGAGCAGATTCCCCGAGTCCGCCGCCTCGTCCTGGTCGTCTGTGAACCCATAGATCGCCTGAGCCGGGTCGGCCAGGATCGTCACACCGCATTCATCCGAGAGGGCGAGCAGAATCTCGATCATGAGGTCGGCGCGCACACCGACGACGTCCTGCGCTTCATCAATGATCAGATGCTCGACGCGCGACATGAAGTCGAGCAGGCTCGGGTCCTTCTCACGAAACAGCGTGACCGTTCGGGAGATGCTCAGATCGAAAGCCGACTCACCTTCGAGGGGATCCGCCAGCGCCTCATCTTCAAACCCAACGCGAAGCCTCCATGCATGCGAGTCAATCGTCGAGATTCGCACGCTGCGCGCCCGCTCACCCGCCACCGCATACGCGACGATCCGGTCTCGCAGTTCTGCCACGGCCGTCCGCGTGAAGCTGATCAGCAAGATGCGCGACGGCTGCACCCCCTCGTCAATCAGATAGGCGATGCGCTGGCACGCGACGGCAGACTTCCCAGCCCCAGGGCCGGCCACGACGAACTGCCAACTCGCGGGGTCATCGAGGATGACTTCCAGTTGCTCCAGGTCCCAGTCCGGCGCGGAGGCAGCGGCTGGAGTCATGGTCGCTCAGGTCTTCGCTCGGGAATCACAAGTCACCGTCTACAGGTAGGGCTCCGAGGGTAGCGGCCTATTAGGGCGGGCCTAGGATCGGCACGAGCCACGTTTGACGCAAGGCTAGCAGCAGGAGCGATAGATCGAGGGCGCCCGCTTGTCCTCGGGCGCGATCGGGCCCACGGCCTACTTCTTAGGCTGCGGACGGTCCTTGCCGCCCTGCCGCGGGCGATCCTCGTCCTCCCAGTCATCGGGACGCTCGTCCTCGCCCCGTGACTGCCAGTAGGCATCGTGGTTCGGATTGAGCTGGTTGGCGTGGTTGTCGCGGTCGCTCTTGCCGCCGGCCCCTGCAGGAACAGTCGGTGGCCGACGCGGATCAGCCAGACATCGACGGCACCGGGGCGCTCGGCCCGCAGACGATCCGATGCGTCCAGCAACTCACCGCCAATAGCCCAGCCGCCGCTGTCCACGTCGATGGCGACGTACTCACCATGGTGGTCGGCCTCGACCTCAGCGCGGATGTCGCGCTCGTATATCTCATCGCCGAGGGCGGCCGGTCTCGTCGATGGGTCGGCGTACGGCCATGGCAGCCCTCCCCACAAGCGGTCTCCGAGTGAGGATAGCGCCGCCGGGCAATCCAGTGCCCGGTGGCGAACAGGCCCGGCCCCGGCGAGTCGTTCGCGGAGCCGTCGTTGAACGAAACCGCCATCGGATGATGAAGTCTCCACGCGCTTGCTCGCTCCCATCTCCCGTCCGTGTTGAGGGCGCGAACGGGATTGCCGTCGACCGGCTCGTCTCCTGGGGGCAGGAGTCCCGAACGCGAAATCAGGATCGTCGGCTCTCGCGGGTATGTCTCTCCCATCCCCTTGTAGGGGGATTCGGGCGAGTAGTAGACACGGACTTCCTCGTGGGTCACCGACCAGGGGCAGGAGTCTAGAGCCCGAGGTCGACGGCTGGCAACGCGGGCTGCTTCGCAGCAATGCGGGCGAGTAACATCAGCCCCAGCATCAAGCGGGCAATGCCCCGCAGCACTGCGGCGACGTGAGAGTCAAATGCAGGGAAGTGCAGGGGCGGGTGGTTGTGATGGTGATTGGGCTTGGGCTCGTAGCTCTTGACCCACAACCGTTTCGACCATCTCGGCACAGGCGGTGAGCCGGCTTCGCTGCCGATGCTGGAGTTGTGGCTCGCGTACGCCGCGGCGGTCTCGAGCAGCAGCGCGAGCACGAGGACTCCCACGGTGACTGAGTGCCACCAGTCCGCGGCCACGGCTTCGAGTACATCTATCACGGGTCCACCTCCTCTCGCACAAGGCAGGCGAACCCCTGCCTCGGCTCGCGCCCGCGAAGCTCAGTCTAGGCTGGCTGCCCCCGGGCGGTGCCGGACGACTCGGGTTGACGTGCGCCGAGCGGCACAGGCCGGCCAGCACGCCGCCCAGAACCTTCGACGGATCGCCGAACAGCCCGGCGAGCAGGGGCGACGGCGGCTCGCAGGGCTTCCGGCCCCGGAGATCGAGGACATCAGCGGCGAAGTCACTGTGCGCTTCCGTCACGGACAACCCTTGCCGCCAGCGGCCACAAGGAGAGGCGCTCCCATCGAACGCCGCGCGCTGATTGTCGCCCTGCTGGATGATGCGGAAGGCGGACTGACCCGGCGCGACATCCACGCCCAGTTGGGCTCCCAGGTCAGCGAGCGACAGTTGCGGAGGGCACTGGAGGAGTTAAGGCGCGCGGGTCTGATCGCGTCCGAGGGGCGTGGCCGAGCGGGACGCTGGAAGCGCCCTGAGGGATAGATGGGCCGAGTCGTGTTCACCGCTCACGACGGGGGGCGCTATCGGGGGCGCTATAGGGGGCGTCATGACTGAGTCTCGGACCGTGGAGGCGGACCCTGCCCGGTTCAGACGCCACCTCGGGCGGGGAGTTCCCTTCCCCGCGTGGGGCAGCAAGAAGGCTCATACATGGTCCACCAAGGGGGGCGAGCCGAGCCCCGGAACGGCGCTGGAGCGCATCCGCGAGTCGCGCGGCGTGCCGTGGCAGCGCGGGACCGTGCCCGTGTTCGCCGGGCGGGACGATGTTCCGGTAGGCGATGAAGACGGGCGGCTCGGGGAACGCGTGTAGACTTCGGGGCATGGGTAAGAACAGCGACGACAACCGAGCCAACCAGCTCAATCCCAACAACGACGCCTACTGGCAGTCGCGAGGCGAGGACGAACGCCCGGACGACTGGGAAGACGACAGCCCGCAGAAGGGCGGCGGCAAGGACCGGCCTCCCTCGAAGAAGTAAGCGCATCCGAGCCTCGACGGCGACAGCAGGCGTTTGCTACGTCAACCTCGCTCGCACCGTAGCCGTAGGCGCGCCAGTCTTTTCTAGCGCCTGCGACGAAACAATGTGGCCACCTGGTGGCGCTTTGGCTTGGCCCCGCCTCGCGGCATACTTGCGTGAGCGTTGATGCTTCGCGATTGGGGTGCTGGTAGGCCGGATGAACGCGAGAGACCAGCAGTCTTCGGGGGTTCAGCCTGAGGAGACGTCGGGCAACCAACTGCCCGTAACCGATCCGGACGCCTACCGCGAAACCATGGGCCGCTTCACTCGCGAAGCGGCCGAGATGATATCCAGGATCCTCTCGGAAGCCGACTTCGAGAGCGATTTCCCGCACATCTTCGGCCACCCCGATGAGATCGGCGCCCAGGTGAACATCCAGAATCATTGCGGGCTCTTTCTCAAGAAGGCGCTGCTTCACAGTGCTGGCGCACTTGCGGCGGATCAATCGAGCAACCCGCACTCGCTGGCGGTCCAGTTGCGAGTGGTCCTGGAGTGCGCCGGGCCGGTGCTGTCATGGGCGGACCTGGCGGTAAACAAGAACTCGCGCGACTTCAAGCGCATCCTGAACACCACCGAATACGACGTGACCAAGACCCTGAAGGGTCTGTCGGGCGTCGCATTCGACGACGATGGCCGTCAGCGATCGATTCTCCGCGGGCGACGGCAAATCGGTGTTCAAAGACAGGGCAGGCCGAAGCGAGTGACGATCGCGGACAAGCTGGAGGTCGTGGCCGGGGGTGCGAACTGGTACAACTTCCTGAGCGAACGCTTCTGCAAGGTTGATTCAGACGCGCTGAACGAGTCATCCGTCCTCGGCGGCGTCATTCAGCCTCCCAGGGACGTCGAGGCCTTTGCATTCGGATTTTTTCTTGCCTACCTGGCCGACCTGCTCGCTCGAATGGTAGCTGGATACGGCGTCATTGTGATCACGGTGAACGAGGACTCACGGCCTTTCGATGATGCGATCGAGTTGCTGGAGAGAAAGCGTGAGGCCGAGCGCTCGTTCGTCGCCGGTCAAACAACCCGTAGCGAACCTCACGATTGACTGCTCATGGCCGGAGATGCCCTATGAATACACCACCGCCCGCCTCGACCAGCGAAGCGCTGCACCAGCTCAACGACAGATGCGAAGAGGTACTGCAACGACTCGGAGACCTGCTGGCCACTCACAGAGAGTTGGACGCACGCACAGAATGGCACGTGGACGGCGAATTCGCCGACCGGGCCATGCTGCGTAAGGCATCCCTGCACGTTCAGGCCGTGGCATCGTGGCAGATGGACGGCGATGTGCTGCACGTGATGGCACCAGAGATCAGGGCAGCTACAGCTGCGTTGGATCCTCTTGTGCAGGAGTCGTTGCCCGAATCCCTTGCGGCGGGAAGCCGCAGTCGGCACTCGTTCCTCGTGAGTGAAGGAGAACTCAACTCCTTTGCTCACCCCACAATCGCCTCCCTGGCGCTCTCGCGCGGAAATGGAGGCTTCAACAACGGAGGCTACGTGCGCTATCTCCTGTTGGCGTACTTCACTCTGACCTCGTTGATGGTTGCGTACGCTGACGCCGTCGGAGTCGTCGCCGAAGGAATCGATTCGTCAAAGGCACCTGCGATTTTCGACATGATCACGAGAGAACGTGAGGCGGGGCAGGCGCTTGATTGGGAAGCAATTCTGAGACTTGCGGATGATTGACGGCAGCGACGCCTCCGACGTCCAGGTCGTCATGTCGAGTTGCGGCTCCCCGCCACGCTCGCCTACTTGTCAGCGTCCGGGGCCGTCTCCCCCTCCGGCATCCGGTAGCCGACGCGGGGCTCGGCGAAGATGTAGGTGGGGTTGCTGGCGTCGTCGCCCAGCTTGCGGCGCAGGTGCTTGAGGTGGGTGCGCAGCACGCGCAGGTTCCCCGGCTTGCCCGGGCTCCAGGCGCGCCGCAGCAGGCGCTCGTGGGGCACCACCCGCCCCGCCTCCATCGCGAGCGTCGCCAGCAGGTCGAACTCGGTCGGCGTCAGCGGCGCCGGGCGCCCCGCGACCGTCACCCGGCGCGCGGCGTAGTCGATGCGCAGGTCGCCCAGCACGAAGGGCTCCTCGGGAGGGAGGCGCCGCGGCTCCCCGGCGCGGCGAAGGGCCGCCCGCACCCTGGCCACCAGCTCCGTCGGCGAGAAGGGCTTGACGATGTAGTCGGTGGCGCCCTGCTCCAGCACCCCGGCGACCACCTCCTCCCTGCCGTAGGCCGAGAGGAAGATCACCGGGATGCGGGATGCGGCGAGGATGTCCCCCATCAGCTCCACCCCGTCCCGCTCCGGCAGCATCAGGTCCAGCAGGGCCAGGCGCGGGCGGTGCTCGGCCACCAGCGCCAGCGCCTCCTCCGGGTCGGCGGTCACCACCGCGCGGAAGCCGGCGCCGGCGAGGGTCTCGCGCACCGACCGGAGCACCACCGGGTCGTCGTCCACCACCAGGACCGTTCCCGCGGACGGCCCCTCGTCCTGCGAGCGGGCGGCGGGGCGGCGGGCCGGTCCGGCCCCCTCGACCACCGGCAGGGTGAAGACGAACCGCGCCCCCAGGCCGGGGCCGTCGCTCTCGGCGCGGATGCGGCCCCCGTGGGCCTCCACGATGCCCTTGCAGATGGCGAGCCCGAGGCCGGTGTCGCCTCCCGCGTCGCGTTCCTCCCGGCGGGAGAACCTGCGGAACAGCAGCGGCAGGTCCTCGGCGGGTATCCCCCGGCCCCGGTCGGCCACCGAGACCTCGACGTGACCGCCCTCGCGCACGGCGGACACCTCGATGACGGACGACTCCGGGGAGTGCCGCGCCGCGTTGGAGAGCAGGTTGCCGATGACCTGGACGATGCGCCTGCGGTCGGCCATCACCAGGGGCAGGTCCGGCTCCACCTCGAGGGCGAGCTCGTGCCGGCCCCCGGCGCTGGTGAAGGCGTTCCTGGCCCGGTCCACGAGCACGGTCACTTCGGCCGGCTCCGGGTCCACCGCGAGCGCGCCCGTCTCGATGCGGGCCACGTCCAGCAGGTCGTCGATGAGCGCGCGCATGCCGCCGACCTGGTCGAGGATGATGCGCTGGAACTGGCGCAGCACGGCGGGGTCGGGCTCCGGCGACTCCATCATCGCCATCACCGAGCCCCAGATGGAGGTCAGGGGCATGCGCAGCTCGTGGCTGACCATGCCCAGGAACTCGGCCCGCAGCCGCTCCTGCTCCTCGAGCGGCTTCATGTCCTGGAGCGTGACGACGAAGGAAGCCAGCTCGCCGTCCTCGGCGCGGATCGGGGTAGCGTTGAGCAGGATGTTGACGCTGCGTCCGTCCGGAACGCGCAGCACGATCTCCTCCGCCCGCACCGTCTCCCCGTCCCTGAACGCCTCCGCCAGCGGCAGCTCCGCGAGGGAGACCTCGCGGCCATCCGCACACACGCAGGTCAGCACCTCGAGGAGGTCCTCCGGCTTCTGGCCCTCGTCCCGCAGCCCGTCCACGATGCGCAGCACCTCGCGGTTGAGGGAGACCGGCGCCCCCGTGCGGGCGTCGAAGACGGCGACGCCCACGGGCGAGGTGTTGACCAGCGTCTCGAGGTCCGCCCGCGCCTGTCGCTCCTCCCCGTGGGTGCGGGCGTTGGCGATGACCAGGGCCGCCTGCGAGGCGAACATCACGAGCGTCTCCTCGTCCTCCCGGGAGAACGCCCGCCCCGGCTCGCCGTGCCCGACGTAGATGTGGCCCGAGCGCACCCCCTGGTGCAGGATCGGGGCGGCCATGAACGCGGTGAGCTCGACGGGCGAGCGGAACTCCCCGAGGCCGATGGACCCCGTGAACTCCTCCAGGTGCCCCACCCGCAGCGGACCCGGCAGGGCGTTGAGGTACTCGAAGAACAGCTCCCCCTGGGGGGCCTGCCACAGCCGCTCCACGTCGCCGGGGTCGAAGCCCAGGATGAGGTGGTCCTCGACCGCGCCCGACGCGTCCAGGGTGATGATCAGGGCGTAGGGCGCGTCGGTCAGGGAGCGGGCGCTCTCCATCACGGCCTGGAGCGCCGTGTCGACGTCGAGGCTCTCGTTGATGCGAAGGCTGGCCTCGCTGAGGCGGGAGAGGCGGTCTCCCGGCGGCTCCGTTCCGGGGGGCCGTTGGTCGGCGTGCTCCACCTCGTCACCTCCCCGGGAAGGGCCTATCCGGGGATGATTCTAGCGTGCGGGGCGGAATTCACCACTCCTTCATCGAATCCGGGGCGTGACTTCACCCTGACTTCATCCGCGGATCGCTAAACTGGGTCGCTGGCTACGGATGGCAGCAGCCCCCACGGGCCGGGTGGCCGTGCCCGAGGGAAGGTGCCGACCGGCAGGTCCTGCCCCGTGGCCGGCACGGGGGCGAAACGCCATCGAAGGAGGACGCCGCAGCCATGTCCAGTAACGGAGAGAAGCCGACCCGCCACGGAGCGCCCCCAGGGGGCCTCCATGTCTTCACCCCCCCCCCGAACCTACGTTCTAATCTAGCTCGCCGCCGCTCCCCGCTCCTCCTGCTGGCCGCCGCCCTCGTTGCGCTGGCGGCATTCCTTGCGCCCGGCGGACAGCCCGCCCAAGCGCAGCAGTCCACCGTCTGGTCCGCTACGCTGACCGCCACGGCCACTGTCGCGTCGTACGTCGTGGGTTGCGACGATGCGTCTACTGGAGAAGAGTGCAGTTCGACGAGTGTGCTCACGGACAATGACTTTACATACGACGACGTGGAGTATCAGGTCCGTAGAATCGTTTATGTTACCAGTACCGACTCCCTCATTTTCGAACTCGCCAAGACGATCCCGGATAGCCTCAAGGCGGCCTTAACGCTGAACGTCGGCAACTCACAGTTGGCCCTTGCGGGCGGGACTCTTGCGCAGAGGGCTAATAGGCCCCAAAACAGTCAGTTGAGTATTAGCAACACCGGCTCTCTCTGGTCCGCCGGCGACACGGTGTCGCTGAGCCTGACGGAGGCCGCCAAGCCCACGGTGTCCATCTCCGCTTCCCCCACCAGGGTGGACGAGGGCAGCCCGGTGACCATCACGCTCACCCTGTCGGAGGCGCTGTCGAGCAGAGTGACCATCCCGCTGGTTGTCTACGGCTTCAGCGCGGAGCCGGGCGACTACGGACGCCTCGCGTCGATCACGATCCCCGCAAACTCGCTCACGGGCACGGGGAGAATCGCCACGCGCCACGACGCGGACATCCGCGACGATGTCTTTGGGGTGGACCTGGGAACGCTTCCCCCGGAGGTTGTGGCGGGCAGCCCGTCCTCGGTAGCCATCACCATCATCGACGACGACTATCCCGACACCCTCAGCGACCTGCAGAGCCTCCCCATCGATTACTCCCAGCAACGCCCCGCCAGCGAACGGACTCCGACCGGCGCGGGGGCGGGAGGTTCCTTCTGCTACGTCGGGGCGGGCAACGGCGCCACGGAGTACATCCGCTACCCGGACGGCCGCATCGAGGAGACGACCAAGCAGGACCCGGTCATCAGGTCGATGTTCGCGTGCTGACGAGACGGAGCCCCCGGGGAGACTGAAGCGGAGCCCCGCGTTGCTCACCGGCAGCCGGCAGTCCCCGGTCGCGGACGCCGATGGGCGGCGCCGGTGAGTGCGGGCGAGGCGAAGCCCCCGCGGGTCACGCTCAACCCGGCCCCGGTGTGGGCCTT
>DAOULE010000115.1:0-6638 GCA_034420575.1 Dehalococcoidia bacterium | reverse complement strand
TCCCGCTTCCCGTCGGCCGCGCGGCGCTTCTGCTCGGGGTTCGGGTTCGCCGCTTCGTCATAGGCCGACTGCCAGGCAGCTTCGGCGATCCTGGTGCGCATCGGGCTGTCCTTCGGGATCGCGAAGAAGCGCGTCGGCTCGGTCATGCGGTGGTTGGGAGCCCAGACTGCGGCGGCGAAGAGCCGCTCCAGCGTCTCGCGGGACACCGTGTCGGCGGTGAACTCCTTCACGTTGCGCCTGCGGAAGATGGCGTGGTAGACGCCGACCGCACTCGCGGGGATGTCGACCTCGTCGCTGTGGAGCTTCATGCCGGCCTCCGGTGGGGTGTCGGACGCCGGCGAGGCGGCTCGACAGCGGGTTGCTGGGACGTGCGATGGCGTGGCTGTACGTACTGTACTGCGAACTTCCCGCGGGGCGGCGCCGCTGTGAGGCCCTGCCTGCGCAGGGCTCCCGAGTGCTCCACCGGTGAGGCGCGCGAGGTGACCACGGCACCCTGAGCCACCAATGGCCATCGTCGCGGTGCTCGCACGCGCCGCGTCCGCCGGCGCACGAGAAGTACGGCGCGTCGGGCAGGTCCATATGTGTAGGTAACGTGTGTTCGCCGGCACAATCGATGCAGTTATTGTGTCTGTAACCTGAAGCCGCGAGAATGCCCGGGGCCGCGGCGATGCAGCGCGTGCCCTCGATGGAGGACCGATGACCGAAGCCGCCGACCTGCAGCGGGAGAACCAGGACCTGCGCGAGCGTCTCGGGAAGCTCAGCGAGGCCGCCCTGAGCATCAACGAGAGCCTCGACTTCGAGACGGTGCTGCAGAAGGTGCTCGACTCCGCCCGGGCGCTCACGGGAGCCCGCTACGGTGTCATCGCCACCAGGGACGACCAGGACGGCCTGGAAGCGGTCCTGACCTCCGGCACCAACCAGGAAGAGCACCAGGGACTGGTCACGCTCTCGGGCGGCACCAGGATCTTCGCGCACTTCATGGCCACGGCCGATCCGCTGCGCGTGGACGACTGGGGCGCCTACGCGTCGTCGGCCGGGCTGAACAGTCACCTCCCCATGCCGGTGCAGGCCGGCATGTACGCGCCGATCCGCCACCAGGGCGAGTCCGTCGGCGTCATCTTCCTGGGTCACGACCGCGAGGAACGGCAGTTCAGCACCGCGGACGAGGAAACCCTCGTCATGTTCTCCTCGCAGGCTGCCATGGTCATCGCCAACGCCCGGCGCTACCGCGATGAGCGACGCGCCAGGGGGGACCTCGAGACCCTGATCGATACCTCCCCCGTGGGGGTGGCCGTCATGGACGCGACCACGGGCTTACCCAAGTCGCTCAACCGCGAGGCGCTGAGGATCGCCGAGAGCCTCCTCGATCCGGGCCAGACGCCGGGCGACCTGCTGGGCCTGGTCACCGTCCGGCGGGCCGACGGCGGGGTGTTCTCCCTCAGCGAGCTCGCCCTGACCGAGCTGCTCAGCGCGGCCGAGACGGTGCGGGCCGAGGAGATCGTCATGGAGGTCGCCGACGGTCGCAGCGTCACCGTACTGCTCAACGCCACCCCCATCCGCTCCGAAGAGGGCGAGGTGGAGTCGATCGTGATCACCCTGCAGGACATGGCCGACGTGGAGGAGTTGGAGCGGCTGCGGGCGGAGTTCCTGGCGATGGTGAGCCACGAGCTGCGCGCCCCGCTGACCTCGATCAAGGGCTCCGCGTCCACGCTCATACGCGCGGGATCGTCGCTCGACCCGGCGGAGACGCTCCAGTTCCATCACATCATCGACGAGCAGGCCGACAGCATGCAGGGCCTGATCACCGACCTGCTGGACGTCGCCCGCATCGAGGCCGGGGCACTCTCGGTCTCACCCACGCCGACGGAAGCCACGCTCCTGGTGGACCAGGCCAGGAACGTCTTCCTGAGCGGCGGCGGGCGGGACAAGATCCACATCGACATGGCGCCGGACCTTCCCCGCGTGATGGCGGACCAGCGGCGCACGGTCCAGGTGCTGGGCAACCTGCTCACCAACGCGGCCAGGTACTCCCCGGAGTCCACCTCGATCCGCGTGATGGCCGAGCGCGACGGCGTGTACGTGCGCTTCTCCGTGGCCGACGACGGCATGGGCATCGCCCCGGACCAGCTTCCCAGTATCTTCCGCAAGTTCTCCCGTGTGGCCGCGGAGGACGGTGGTGAGCGGTCGGACTCGGGCCTGGGGCTCGCCATCGCGAAGGGGATCGTAGAGGCGCACGGGGGCCGCATCTGGGCGGAGAGCGACGGACCCGGCCTGGGCGCGAAGATCACGTTCACCCTTCCCGCCGTCGAGGAGGCCGTCTACGCCTCCCCCCACCCGTCCGTGCGCTCCCACGTGCGCGGCAACCCCGCCGGAACGGGCACCGGCCGTATCCGCGTCCTGGTGGTCGACGACGACCCGCAGATGCTGCGCTACGTCCGCGACTCGCTGACCCAGGAGGGCTTCACGCCGATCGTGACCGTCGACCCGGATGCCGTGGGCAGCCTGATCGTCGACGAGCGTCCCCACCTGGTGTTGCTCGACCTCGTGCTCCCGGGGACCGACGGCATCGAGTTGCTGGAGCGCGTCCCGGGACTCCGGGACATCCCGGTGATCTTCCTGTCTGCCTACGGCCGGGATCAGGTCGTGGCGAGAGCGCTGGAGGCGGGCGCGGACGACTACATCGTCAAGCCCTTCTCGCCGACGGAGCTGGTGGCGCGGATCCACGCCGTGCTGCGCAGGCGCGTGGCGAGCGCGTCGTCGGAACCGTCGGAGCCCTACGTGCTGGGGGACCTGACGCTCAACTACGCCGAGCACCGGGTGCTCCTCGGCAACGATCCCGTATCCCTGACCGACATCGAGTACCGGTTGCTCGTGGAACTCTCGGTCCACGCGGGCCGTGTGCTGTCCCATGGGGACCTGCTGGAGCGGGTCTGGGGTCCGGGGCACTCCGGCAGGCCCGGAGCCGTCCGCACGGTGGTCAAGAACGTCCGCCACAAGCTGGGCGACGACGCGGGCGCCCCGACATGGATCTTCAGCGAACCTCGCGTCGGCTACCGGATGGCGAAGCCGGAATCGGAGACGGACCAGGTCGAGGCCTGACCGCCCCCGCACCGCGCCGGCCCTCCGCGTGACGTCCCCGCCCCATGGCGCCTCGCTCCGCGGACGGCAACGCCGAGGGACACCCGGCCGCCCTCGCGGAAGGCGATGCGCTACACGATCGCCATGCCCGGGGACGGGCGGCTACCGCCCGGCAAGGCCGAAGAGGCCGCGTGGGTGGCCCGGTGCTGTCTACCGTCAGATCTGGTGGGCCCGCCAGGATTCGAACCTGGGACCGATCGGTTATGAGCCGACTGCTCTAGGCCGCTGAGCTACGGGCCCACAGCGGCACCGACAGGGTACACGCGACCGGGGCTCCCGACGCCCTCGCCCGGCCGGGGCGCCGCGACGCCGCCGGCGTCTCAGGCGATCGGGCCCAGCTCGCCGCCGCCGAGGATGTGCATGTGGAGGTGCGGGACCTCCTGGCCGGCGTCGGAGCCGTTGTTCACCACCAGCCGGTAGCCGCCCTCGGCCAGCCCCTCCCGCGCCGCGATCCGCGCCGCAGCGACCAGCATGCGGCCGGCCCATCCGGCGTCGCCCTCCTCGAGACCGGCCGGGCCGGCGGGCGGCTCGCCGCGCGGGATGAGCACGATGTGCGTCGGGGCGGCGGGGTTGATGTCGCGGAACGCGATGAACTCGTCGTCCTCGTACACGCGGTCGCTGGGGATCTCGTCGCGCAGGATGCGCGCGAAGACGTTGTCGCGGTCGTAGCCGGTCGCCTCGTCGCTCACGTTGGACCTCTCCCACTGGCTCGACGCGCCGTGATCGCGGCGGGCCGCCTCACACCTCGAGTTCAAGCCTGCCCATGCCGCGCAGCACGAGCGTCCCGGCTCGCTCCGCGCCCCCCGCGGCAACTCGCAGTTCGGGGAAGCGGTCGAGGAGCGCCTTGAACGCGATGTCGCCCTCGAGACGCGCCAGCGGTGCGCCGAGGCAGAAGTGGATGCCGCGCCCGAACGAGAGGTGGCGGTTGGGCGAGCGCGCGACGTCGAGCACGTCGGGCTCGGGGAACTGCGCGGGGTCGCGGTTCGCCGAGCCGAGGAGCAGCAGCAGCGTGGAGCCGGCCTCGATGGTGCGCCCGCCTACCTCGGCGGTCGCGCGCGCGAAGCGCACTGCGCCCTGCACGCTGCTGTCGTAGCGCAGGAACTCCTCGACGGCCGAGGGCACGAGCTCGGGCTGGGCGCGCAGCCGTGCGGCAGCATCGGGGTGCTCGGTCAGGGCGAGCAGGCCGTTGCCGATGAGGTTCGTCGTCGTCTCGTGGCCGGCGAGGAGCAGCAGGATCGAGAACGCCAGCAGCTCGTCGTGCGAGAGGCGCTCGCCGTCCTGCTCGGCCTGCACGAGCGCCGTCATGATGTCGGCGCCCGGCGCGGCGCGGCGCTCTGCGACGACCTCGTCCATGTACGCGATGAGCTCGACGGTCGCCCGGCGCGCGTTGGCGAGGACGTCCGGGGTGTTGAGCACGTTCGTCGTGTTCGCGATGGCCGTCGACCACTCCTTGAAGCGGTCGCGGTCGCTCGCGGGGACGCCGAGGAGCTCCGCGATTACGATGATCGGGAGCGCCTGCGCGAAGCCGGTGACGGCGTCAAAACGCCCACCCGGGGCGCGGTCCGCGTCCGCGAGCAGCGAGGAGGCGATCTCCTCGATGTGAGGGCGCAGGCCCTCGATGGTGCGAGGGGTGAAGGCTCGGTTGAGCAGCGTGCGGAGGCGGGTGTGCACCGGCGGGTCCGAGTTGAGCACCGTCGGCACCTCGCCCAGCGGGAACTCGCGGCGCTGCTGCTGCAGCACCGTCGCGAGCTGGCCGGAGGCTGTGTCGGAGCTCGACGAGAACGTCTCGTGGTCCCGGAGCACGCGCTCGCAGTCCTCGTAGGCCGTGAGCACCCAGGCCTGGATGGCGGCGCTGAAGTGCACGGGGTCCTCGGCGCGCAGCGCGGCGTAGGCCGGGTACGGGTTGGCCTGGTACGAGGGCAGGAATGGATTGAAGACCGCCATCGCCTACGATCGTAACGCACCGCCCCACCCACGCGTCGAGGGGATCACGCGATGACAGAGACAGTGCTCGGCGCGGCGCCGCGCCCGCCCTCGGGCCGCTGGCGGCGCTTCGTGCCGATGGCCGTCACGGTGGTGCTGCTGTGGCTGCGCTGGCGCTGGCTGCGCATCATGCGCTGGCTGCGCCGCTCCGAGCTGCCCGAGCAGACCGCGCGCTTCCACCTCTCCGCCGCACGCTCCATCGTGCGCCGCGCGGTACGGCAGCAGGGGCTCATCATCAAGAGCGTGCAGTTCCTGGGCAGCCGCGCCGACATCCTCCGCGAGGAGTACGTGGAGACGATGTCGCTGGTCCACGACGCCGTCCCCCCGCGGCCGTGGGAAGAGATGCGGCCGCTCATCGAGCGCGAACTCGGCGGCTCCGTGGACGACCTCTACGCCGAGTTCGACCGCAACGCCGTCGCCGCCGCGTCGCTCGCGCAGGTCTACCGCGCCCGGCTGCACGACGGCACCGACGTGGCGGTGAAGGTGCAGTACCCCGGCATCGACCGCATCGTCGGCTGGGATATCGAGACGATCCGCTGGCTGGCCGCCGTCTGGGCGCGCATCGAGAGCGTGATCGACTTCCGCCCCGTCGCCCAGGAGCTCGAGCGCAACGCGCCCGACGAGATCGACTTTGTCCACGAGGGCCGCGCCGCCGAGGAGATCGCGGCCCTCCTCGAGGACCGCGACGACGTCGTCGTGCCGCGCATCTACTGGGAGCGATCCAGCCGGCGCGTGTTGACGATGGACTACCTCGACGGCATCAAGATCACGAACGTCGACGAGTTGCGCGAGCTGGGCATCGACACGGCGGCCATCGCCGACGCGCTGATCGACATCTACAACGTGACGATCCTGCGGCACGGCATGTTCCACGCCGACCCGCACCCCGGCAACCTCTTCGTGCTGCCGCCGAGGGACGGCGAGCCGGCGCGCATCGGCCTCGTCGACTTCGGGCTGACGAAGCGGCTGCCGGACGAGTTCCGGCAGCAGGTCGTGGTGCTGACCAGCGCGATCATCGCGCAGCACCGCGCCGAGATCTCGAACGTCATGGAGGACATGGGCTTCCGCACCCGCGTCCGCGACGAGGAGACCTACTACGAGCTCGGTGAGGCGTTCCTCGGCGACGTGCTGCGCTCCGGCCAGGCGTACGCCGACCAGCAACTCTTCGCCGAGGTCAACGTGCGGCTCGGCCGCGTGCTGCGCGCCAACCCGCTGGTCGAGGTCCCCGGCGACGTCGTGCTGATCGCGCGCGTGATGGGGCTGCTCTCCGGCATCGGGCGCTCGCTCGACTCGGAGACGGACCTGATGGACGCGATCCTCCCGTATCTCGAGGAGGAGTCGGCTGCTCCCGCGCCGACGACGTAGCCAGCGCCACTAGCGCCTCGGACGTCCCGTCGCGCCTCGGTACGGTCCCGGGCAGTTGCGTGCCGAGCGGGGGTGGGTCGTGGCCGAGTGGATGCCCGGGGTCGAGCGGATACCGACGGCGGCGGTGGGCGGTGAGATCGCGCCGCGAGGCG
>DAOULE010000114.1:0-23678 GCA_034420575.1 Dehalococcoidia bacterium | reverse complement strand
GGCCGGCCGAAGTCGTTGAGCGAGTCGAGCGCGGCCCGCACGGTGCGGCCCGTGAAGAGCACGTCGTCGACGAGCACCAGGTGCTTCCCCTCGATGTCGGGGAGGTCGCTGGGTTGCGGGGCGCTGCGCAGTCCGCGCGACGCGAGGTCGTCGCGGTGCAGCGTGATGTCGAGGCTGCCGACCGGTACGCGCACGCCCTCGAACTCCTCGATGAACGAAGCGAGGCGCGCCGCGATGGTGACACCGCGGCGCTGCACGCCGACGAGCACGAGCTCATCGACGCCGCCGTTGCGCTCGACGATCTCGTGCGCGAGGCGCTGCATAGTACGGCGGATGCCGGGCGCGTCGAGGACGGGGCCGGGAGCGGTGCCGACGGCTTCGCCGGCGGTCGAGTGCTCCATCACGGCCGGCCTCCCTCGATGTGCGCGGAGGCGTGGGTGGTCATGGGCAAAAAAAACCTCCCGCCGGCGGGGAGGGGATCGGCGTGGATGCCACCAGGCGCAACGTACGTCGGCACGAGTCCTTGCGTCACGGCCTGCGTCCTTCCCGGCCTCGCGGGACCGGCTTAAAGAGCGCGCTGCTGTCGAGAGTGAGAGTAGCACCGCCCGTCACAAGCGGCCAACTCCCGAGGCGGCACGTCGAGGACGCACTTGCGAATGGAAGGCGCCGGGCTTAGCCGAGGAGTCTCACGGCGGCGGCCACTCCGCCGATGATCGCGGCCGCGGTCCCCAGAGCCCAGTAGATCAGGCGCCGCTCGAGCTCCGAGATGGCCAGCATCACCCTGTTCTCGACCTGGGCGAGTTCCGACGTGAGCCGTGTCTCGAGTTCAGCGAGATCGGACTTGGTCGCAGTGTGTTCGAGGTTGGTTTCGATCCGGGCGACACGGCTGTCGAGCGTCTCTGCGGATGCAGTCACATTCGCTACCTTCCCGACCAGTCTGCGCGACAAGTTCTGTCGCAGGCACTCATCGTGAAGCGTAACACAAAGGGAAAGGCCATGCGTAGGAAACGCTAGTCCGTGTCGCGCTGCTGGCGGAGGAAGCGCTCGAGCTCGTCGACCATGTCCTGGGCGTCCGGCAGCTCGGCCTCGGGCTCGCCGCCCGCCTCCGCCTCGGCGTCGAGTTGCTCCTCGATGCGGCGGGCGTAGTCCACCATCTCGGGGTTCTTCGCGATCTCGGCGCCCACCTGGGCGTCGAACCGCGCCGCGAATACCTCGAGGTCGTGGAGGCTGAGGTCGAGCCGCAGCGACTCGTTGAGCTGCTCGAGCAGCGCGAGCGCGCCCTTCGGGTTGGGCGACGCGTTGACGTAGTGCGGCACGTTGGCCCACATCGAGGCGGTCTTGAGGCCCTCGTCGCGCAGGCGGTTGTTGATCACGCCGACGATGCCCGTCGGGCCCTCGTAGCCGCCCTGCCGCGGCTCCGGGAGACCGAGCTGCGCGCGGAAGTCGGGGTCCTCGGACGACCCGCTGACGGCGATCGGGCGGGCGTGGCTCGCCTCGGCGAGCAGCGCGCCGAGGGTGACGACGTGGCCGACATCGAAGGTCTTGCAGAAGTGGACGATCGCGTCGCTGTAGGCGTTCCAGGCCAGGTGCGGCTCGATGCCGAGCATGACGATGATGTCGGGGTCCGTGCCGGCGCGCTGGTGCGGCGAGAACTCGTTCGCCGGCCAGTCGAGCACGCGCTCGCCGTCCTCGAGGCGCACGCGCGGGCGCGCCTGCGTGAAGTCGTAGAACGTCTCTGGGTCGATGTGCGCGATGGCCTTCGACCGCCAGCGCCGCAGCATGAAGCGCAGCGCGCCTGTCGCCGATTCGCCCGCGTCGTTCCACCCGGACCAGGCCGCGAGGAGGATGGGGCGGTCGAGCTGGGGCTGTTCGTCGATGAGCAGTTCGTCCACGAACCCAGCATAGACCGTCACTGCCCGGCGCGCATCGGAGCGCGCGCCGGGCAGTGGGTGATGCGATTAGCCGCGGGTCGGCAGGCTGACGACCACCGGACCGGGGCCGACCGAGGTGCCCTTCGAGATCTCGGTGCGGACCTCGATCTCGACCAGGTGCTCGCCGTCTTCCTCCCACTTGCGCTTCACCGTGCCGGAGGTCACGGCGGACTCACCGACGGTGTTGAAGATGCGCATGCGGAACGGGCCCGTCTTCTTGAACCGGCCTCCGAGGCCGATGTACTCGCGCACCGCGCGCTCCCACCAGCACTGGATGAAGCCGTTGTTGGCGTACATGTCCGGCGCACCCGTCGCGATCGAGACGGGCGTGTTGTGGTGGATCTGGTTGAAGTCGCGGTTCGCCCCGGCCTCGACGACGAGGCGGGCGATGGTCAGGTTGATCGTGACCGGCGGGATCTCGTCGCCCTCCTGCACGTCTTCCCAGTAGCGCTGGTTCGACCAATCGACCGCCGGCGGGGAGCCGGGCTCGACGTTGCGGATCGCGATCAGGTCCTCCTCGGGCGCCGCGTCCTCGTCGGCCGCGGGCGCGCTCGCCGAGGGTGCGTCCTCGGGCGCGTCGAGCGGCACGTACGAGTAGCCGCCGTTGCGCAGCAGCGCGACCAGATCGCCGTCCTGGTTGACGACCTCGCGCTCCCAGACCATGAACGCGCCGCGCCCGACGCGCGTCTCGCGCGGCAGGCAGGACAGCAGCTTGCGGCCCCGGACGGTCAGCCGGTCGCCGACGACCGCCGGCTCGAAGTACTCGATCTCGATGTCGGTCGCGAACGCGGCGGTCGTCTCCGGCACCGGCGGCTCGGGCATCTCCTCGCCGCGGTTGCGCGGGATGTCGACGTGCGGATGCGCCTGCGGGTAGCGGCTGCCCGTGCCGGGCAGCCACAGGCCCGAGTCGAGCCACGTCGACGAAATCCCGGCCACGGGGGCGAGCACGTTGCGGTAGCCGTGCTGCCGTGCGGTGTCGGCGTCGTAGTGGAGCGGGCAGTCCAGCTCCAGCGGCTCGAGGAGCTTGCGCACCGCGCCGAGCTCGATCTGGTCGATGGCCGTGCTCTGCACGCCACCGGAGAAGTCACCGCCGACTGCGTCGATGGTCCCCTGCCACGCGTCCTGCCATTCGTCAGCCATGGTGTGTCGTCCTCTCGCTCGTGCCTGCGTGATGGTGTCCGCACTTCGTAGCGAGGGCGGGGCGAGGTGTCAACGCGCGGGCCTTGCGGGCGGCGCGCTGCCCTCCGGGGTCGGTGGACGCTTCGGGCTGTTACTCCCCGTCCGCGGTGAACTCCTCGGCGGGCGGTGAGTAGACGTCGACGAAGACCACGGGCTCATCACCCAGGATTTCACCCCCGTGGGCGACGTTGCCCGGGGCATGCCACATGTCTCCGGGGCCGATCTCGGCAACCTCGTCACCGACGGTAAGGCGCATGCGGCCGCTCAACATGAAGCTGAACTGCTCCCGCTCGTGGGAGTGGAGGTTGTACGTGGAGCCGGGCTGGAATTCGGCCATCACGAGCTGCATGCGCTCGCCGGTCACCACCTTCATCGCGACCCCCGGGTAGTCGGAGGGCCACGGTTCCACGTCGGCCCAGTTGAAGATCTTCCCCTGGCTCATTGCGTCCTCCTGCTCCGACGGACTGGAAGGTGTATCCCCCAGCCCACCCTTCGACGTGTTGGTGATCGCCCGTGCTTCGTAGCGAACGGCGGAGCGGGGTGTCAACGCGCCCCGGCGGAGGCGCGAGGGCCGCTGATTGGCCCCTGGGGTGTCGCCCTGCTAGCTTCGGATGGCGCCTCTCCCACCGGCGTATCGCAGCGACGCGGACCGTTCGCGCCGTGATGCGCGCACGCAGAGAGGGCCCGATGCTCGTTCGAATCAGTGGGTGGTGCTTCCGCAACCCTCGCAAGACGGTAGCCGCCTGGGTCGTGGTGCTGGTTGCGGCATTGGCCGCGGCTGGTGCCGTCGGCCCCGCGTTCATCGCCGAGCTGCAAGCGCCCGAATCGGACAGCCGCCGCGGCTTCGAGGCGCTCGAAGAGCATTTCGAGGGTCTGGGCGGTGGGTTCAGCGGCTCCATCGTCTTCCACGCCCCCGCCGGCGTCGACGACCCGGCTGTGCGGGCAGCCATGGAGGAGATGTTCGAGAAGGTCGCGTCGTACGAGGGCGTGACGCTCAGCAGCCCGTACCTCGCGACGGTTCCCATCCCGGAAACCCCGCAGCAGCACGCGCCGCACCTGCCGCACATGCCCGGACGCCCCCAGGTGAGCGCCGACGGCGTCGTCGCCTTCGCGCGCATCGACCTTGCCCCGGAGCTCGACTTCAACGACACCTCGGCCCTCGGCTCGGAGTTCATCAAGCTCATCCCCGAGGTGCCGGGCTTGCAGGTCGAGATCGGCGGCGAGGCGCTCAGCGAGTTCGAGCCGCCGCAGGCCGAGTTCATCGGCCTGGCCTTCGCCATCGTGGTGCTGATCCTGGCGTTCGGGTCGGTGATGGCGATGGGGCTGCCGATCGCGGTGGCCGTGGCCGGCGTGGGCATCGGTATCGCGCTGACCGTGGTGCTGTCGAACACGCTCTCGATCCCCGAGTTCGCGATGACGATTGGGGCGATGGTCGGGATCGGCGTCGGCATCGACTACGCGCTGTTCATCGTCACCCGCTACCGCGACGGCCTGGCCGAGGACCGCGGCGTCGAACCATCCGCCTTCGAGGCCTTCGACACCGCCGGGCGGGCGGTGATCTTCGCGGGGCTGACGGTTGTGATCTCGCTCCTCGGGATGCTGCTGATGGGGCTCGCGTTCATCACCGGCCTCGCGGTGGCCGCGGCGCTGACCGTGGCGGCCACGATGACTGCCTCCGTCACCCTGCTCCCGGCACTCATCAGGTTCGCCGGCGATCGCATCGAGGTCAGCCGGTGGCGAGGACTCATCGCCGCGGGGTGCGTCGCGCTGGCACTGCTCGGGCTGGGGCTGGGGTTCCGCCCGCTGCTGCTCGGCGTCCCGCTGGCGCTGCTCGTGCTGCTTGCGGGCTTCGTCGTGCCGCCCCTGCGCGGCATCGTCCCGAGGCGCGCGCGGACGCCGATGCAGGAGTCGTTCGCGTGGCGCTGGAGCCGCCTGGTGCAGTCGTATCCCTGGATCGCGCTCATTGTCGGCGCCCTGCTGCTGCTTGCGATGGCGGCGCCCACCGCCTCCCTGCGACTCGGATTCGCCGACGACGGGAACTTCCCGGAGGAGACGACGACGCGGCGCGCCTACGATCTGCTCGCCGAGGGCTTCGGGCCCGGCTTCAACGGGCCGCTGATCGTCACCGCCGAGCCGCAGGAGGCGCGGGACCGCGCCGCCATTGTGCCGCTCCTCGCCGCGCTCGAAGCCGCCGAGGGCGTCGTCTCGGTGAACGGCCCGCTCCCCAGCGACCTCGCGGATCCCGAGAATGCAGCCGCCTACATGGTGCAGGTGTTCCCATCAACCGCCCCGCAGGACACCGCGACCGCCGAGCTCGTCGACCGGCTGCGCGCCGACGTCGTTCCGGCAGCCGTCGCGGAGAGCACGCTGCAGGTGAGCGTCACCGGCATTGTCGGGCTGGGGGTCGACTTCACCGACTACCTGGGCGGGCGCACGCCTGTGTTCTTCGCGGCCGTGCTCGTGCTCTCGTTCATCCTGCTGATGGTCGTGTTCCGGTCCGTGCTGGTGCCGGTGAAGGCTGTGATCATGAACCTGCTGTCGATCGCCGCCGCCTATGGCGTGGTGGTCGCGGTGTTCCAGTGGGGGTGGCTGGGCTGGCTCATCCGCGTCGACGCGGGCCCGATCGAGCCATTCATCCCGATGATGCTGTTCGCGATCGTCTTCGGGCTCTCCATGGACTACGAGGTGTTCCTGCTCTCCCGCGTACGTGAGGAGTACGACCGCAGCGGCGACGCGGTCACCTCCGTGGCCGATGGCCTCGCCTCGACGGCGGGAGTCATCACCGCGGCTGCGGCGATCATGGTCGTGGTGTTCGCGAGCTTCGTGTTCGAAGACAACCGCGCCATCAAGATGTTCGGGCTCGGCCTCGCCGTCGCTGTATTCCTCGACGCGACCATCGTGCGGCTGCTGCTCGTGCCGGCCGCGATGGAGCTGCTGGGCGCGCGCAACTGGTGGGTGCCGGGCTGGCTCGACCGCGTCCTGCCCCGGCTCACCATCGAGCGAACGCGCGAGCTGGAGCCTGCGACGGCGGCCGGCGGTATCAGCGGGGCTCGCAGGGTCCGGGCTCCACGTAGCGTCGCGCCGCCCCGACACCGCCCGTGAACTCGCTCGCACCGGGCCCCTGCGGGCAGGCGCATCCTCGTCTCCCGTAAGCGCGACGACCGGGGACGGGGATGAGCGCCGTCGGGCCCGAGGGGGCACCGTCAGCGCGGCGGGCGCACCACCTGGCAGCCCACGAATACACGGATTCATATGTAGCTATGCCCGTTTACACGCCCGTCATATGGACGAGCTTCCCGCGACGGTGGCATCATTCCCGTTCGGGATCGCAACGTCACGTGGACGCGCTACCTGGAAGGAGCCCCGTGCTCTCCGCGCGCGCCCCTTGTCTCATTACGGTCCTCGCAGCAAGAAGTCCGCGATGACGAGCACAGCTTGATGACCGAACCGACTTCCTCGACGCCCGACTACTCGTTGGGCTTCAGCGAAGAGTTGCTCGAGGCGTTCACGCGGAACACCGCTGAGGCGAGCGCGGCGTACCTGCTCCCGTACCTCAGGCCGCGTCTGCGCGTGCTCGACTTCGGCTGCGGGCCGGGAACCATCTCCGTGGGGCTGGCGAGGGCCGTGGCCCCCGGCCCGATGCACGGCGTCGACATGGAGCCGTCCCAGATCGAGCTGTCCAGGTCGGTTGCTGAGGCGCACGGCATCGACAACGCGACCTTCCACGTCGCCGATGTGGCCGATCTGCCGTTCGCCGACGACTACTTCGACGTCGCACACTGCCACAACGTGCTCATGTATGTGCCGGATACCCGCGCAGCGCTCGCCGAGGTGCGGCGTGTGCTGAAGCCCGGGGGCATCATTGGGTGCCGCGAGCTGATCTGCAGGTCCAGCTTCATCTATCCCGAGTACGGCGTGCTGCAGCACGCCTGGCGCATGCTCGAGGACGTGCTCAGTACCGACGACGGGCATCCGAACATCGGCAGGCAGCTGAAGGAGCAACTGCTCGCGAGTGGCTTCTCGTCCGTCCGCGCGAGCGGGTCATTCGACATCTACGACTCGCCATCGGACGTGGAGTTCGTGCACCGGTTTGCCACCAACTGGTTCCTGTCGCCCGAGATGGCCGAAGCGGCTATCCAGTACGGCGTCGCCACCGCCGAGCAGCTGGCGCAGATCGGCACGGCGTACGAGATGTGGAAGGACGACCCCGCGGCTTTCTGCGCGCTCGCGTTCGGTGAGGCCATCGCGTCGAAGCCCTACTAGCGAGGGTCCGCCTCCGGCCTACTCCTCGGTAGTTGCAGTGAAGTTCGCGACGATCGCGTCGGCGGCCGTGGCGAACGCCTGGAGCTGCTCGTCGCTCAGGCCCTCGACCAGGGCGTTGTAGTAGGCGTCCATGCGTTCGGTGAGGTCCGCGGCCACCTCTTGCCCGCTCTCGGACAGGCTGAGCATCACCAGCCGGCGGTCGCTGGGCGTCCGGCGCCGGACGAGGAACCCGCGGTCGACCATGCCATTGATCAGGCGGCTGATCCGGGATGAGTCCACGGGGAGGATCGGCGCGAGCTGCGTGGCGGTGCACTCGCCCAGCTGCCGGCACGTCATCAGGAGGAGCATCTCCGTGGGCAACAAGTCATGGATGGAGCTCGACTCGGCCGCTCCCTTGGCGAGCGCGTTGGCCAACTCGGCAATGTGTCTGCCGAGATCCAACCGGCGACGGCCGGTGCGAGGCCCTGTCCCCCGAGGCGATCCGGTCATCGGTGCGGGCCCCTATCGGCAACGGTCAACAGGGCACGCGACGCGCATGTCCCGCGCAACCGCCCGTCCTGAAGCTGAACCCATCGTCCGTGGCGTGATTGTCCAATCGGTCACGAGCCCCGCCAAACACGCATATAGTGCCTGTGCGCGGATTAAGTGTCCACTTGTAATCCATGACCTCAGCAATCTGACCACGATTGTCATATCGGGTCCCGCGCGTCGCACCCTCGTCCTCGCCGTGCTCCGGGGGCGTCGATGGTGGTCCGTTCCGCCGTCCGTGTCTGGCGGGCGCCGGGGACGCCCAGCGTAGCGCTGTCCGGCCGTATGCGGACAGCCGCACCCTGTGCGTGCAGGATAAGAACAGACGCATCTACTGCATAGAGGATATATGGGAACAGGATGAATGCGTGCGCATAAGACGCCCGAGGTTCAAGGAGTCGCGGGCGACTCCGCGACCGGGTCCTCCAGCCCCTGCGCCATGCGGTACCCCACGCGTGGCTCGGTGAAGATGTAGGTCGGGTTGTTCGCGTCGTCGCCCAGCTTGCGGCGGAGCCGCTTCACCACGTCGCGCACAAGCCACGGCTCGCCGACCCGCTCCGGACCCCAGACCCGCTGCAGGAGCACGTTGTGGGTCAGCACGCGGCGCCCGTTGACCGAGAGCTCGTAGAGCACAGCGTATTCCGTCGCCGTCAACTCGACGGGCCGCCCGTGGAGGATGACCCGGCGTTCGGCGTAGTCGATGCTCAGGTCGCTCGCCGAGTAGGGTCCGAACGGCTCGGGGCTCTGGGGCTCGACGCGCTTCCGCAAGGCCGCCCGGATCCGGGCGGCCAGCTCCGTGGGCGAGAACGGCTTCACGATGTAGTCGGCCGCCCCGGTGTCGAGCGCCCTCGCCACGACCTCGTCCTGGCCGTAGACGGAGATGAAGATGACGGGCACGTCCGTCTTGTTCAGGATCCCCTGCATCAGCTCGATGCCGTCGCTGCCCGGCAACACCAGGTCCAGGAGGACCACGTGGGGGCGCTCCTCCTGCATGAGTCGCGGCACGTCATCCGGGTCACCGGTGACGATGGGGGTGTAGCCGGCCCGCGTGAGGGCGTCGCGAACGTACCGGAGCGTCTGCGGATCGTCGTCGACGGCGAGGACCCGCAGCGGCATCGCCGCGCTCGGGCGGAGCGCTCCCGACGCCGCGGCGGCGGGATGGGGCGCGCTGCCGTCGACCTCGACGGGCGCGGCCGGGATGGTGAAGGTGAACCTCGCCCCCAGTCCGCGGCCCTCGCTCTCCGCCCAGATGCGGCCCCCGTGCGCTTCCACGATGCCCTTGCAGATGGCGAGGCCCAGCCCCGAGCCCCCGATGCCGCTGCCCTGGCCCGCGTTCGACGCGCGCGAGAACTTCCGGAAGAGGTGCGGCAAGAGGTCTTCGGGGATGCCCCGGCCCTCGTCGGCAACCGAGATGGCAACGTCGACGCCCGCCCTCACGGCGCTCACCAGGATGGGCGAGTCGTCGGGTGAGTAGCGGGCGGCGTTGGAGAGCAGGTTGCCGACGACCTGGGCGATCCGTCGCCGGTCGGCCATGACGGTCGGCAGGTCCGGATCGAGCTCAATCTGCAGAGCGCGCCTGCCGCCCCCGCTCACGAACCGGCTCCTCGCCTCATCGACGATCAAGGCGACCTCCGCGCGCTCCGGGGTGACCGGGAGGCTGCCTGTCTCGATGCGAGCGACATCGAGCAGGTCGCCGATCAGGTGCCGCATCTGGTCTGCCTGGTCAAGGATGATGCGGTGGAACTGCGTCATCTCGGCGGGGTCCAGCTCGCTGGCGGCGTCCAGCAGCGTGGTCACGGAGCCCCGGATCGAGGTGAGCGGCGCGCGCAGCTCGTGGCTGACCATGCCGAGGAACTCGGCACGCAGCTGCTCGAGCTCCTCGTGCGGGGTCATGTCCTGCAGCGTCACCACGACCGACTCGACCTCGCCGGTCTCGGAGCGGATGGGCGTGGCGTTGAGCAGCGCGCTGACACTGCGACCGCCGGGAACGCGGATCACGATCTCCTCGACACGGATCACCTCTGCGGTGCGCAGGACATCGTGGCGCGACAGCTCGCTGAGGGAGACCTCCCGTCCGTCCGCTCGATCGACGGTCAGCTCATTCAGCAGCTCCTCCGGGGACTGGTCGGGCCCCCGGAGGTGCTCGACGATCCGTGCCGCCTCGCGGTTGTGCGAGACGATGTCGCCCGTCGTCGCGTCGAAGACGACCACGCCCACCGGCGAGGTGTCGATCAAGGTCTCGAGGTCTGCCCTGGCCCGTCGCTCTTCCCGGAAGGTCCGGGCGTTGCCGATGACCATCGCCGCCTGCGAGGCGAACATCACCAGCGTCTCTTCGTCTTCCCGGCTGAACTCAGCGCTGCCCTCCTTGGCGGCGACAAAGATGTTCCCGGCCTGCTCGCCCTGCTGGATGATCGGGGCAGTCAGGAGGGACATGACGCGACCGATGGGCAGGGGCAACCGGAAGTCGGGTGCTCCCGCCGCGGTGACGTGGCTGACCAGGTCGGGGACTCGCAGCGGTTCGGGCAGGCTGCCGAGGAGGTTGATGATCGTCGGTCCTTCGGGGAGATTCCAGAGCCGGGCGGTCTCGTCCTCGGTCATCCCGGACGAGAGGAAGTTCTCGACCTCCCCCGAGTCATCTGCGAGCGTCATGACTCCGTAGCGGGCCGCGGTCAGGGAGCGAGCTGCATCGAGCACGCCCTGGAGCACGCGGTCGAAGTCGAGGCTCTCGTTGATGCGGCGACTGGCGTCGCTGAGCCGAGACAGGCGTTCTTCCAGCGCGGCTATTCTCTGGTCGCGCTCGTCAGGACGGTTCATGCGTTCTCGCTACCCCCTGCCCGGCGTTGCGGTCGCCCGGCTGCCCCCCGGCGCGCGGGCCCGTTGGACGGGGCCGGGCGATGGTCGCCGCTCGCACACCGAGCGGGATCATACACGTCTTCATACGAAACGGACGCGATCCAATACACCTGCGATATCAGTGGTCGTCACCCGCCGGCATGACTGGCGCTTACCACGATCATCCAGCCGTGCTGACTCCGGAGTGTCCCGCCTGGCCGAGGGGCAGCGCGACGCTGACTACACGCGGATTCATACAAATATGGACTCTTTCCACACGTCTGTCACACGCGATGGTGCGTACCATGCCTGGCGGCGGCGAGTTGGTTGCACGCTGCCCGGCGCTGCTCCGATGTGACTCGTGCACCGTCGGCAACCCCTGAGTCATGTCGGCAGCGCCACCATCAAACACAAGCGGGGGCTGGATTGGCTCGTGTCACCAGCCCTTGGGAGCCCGGGAATCCCGCGCGCCCACGAGGCGGCGCGAGCCGACTGAGCCGGACGGCGCTGACTACCGTGCGTGCGGTCACGCTCTCGGTCCGTGGCCGCGTGACGCGCCGCCCGAGGAGCGCCACGCGGGCCGGACGCCGCTGAGCAGGCCTGGTCGGCACAACTCGTCAGGCCCGGCACCGACGTTCGGTAACGCACGCTGCCAGGACCACCGTGCCCCTGTAGACCTGCCACCGAGGGTCTTCGCGTCTCCGTCAGAGGAGCGCATTGAGGAGGGCGAAGAGCACCACGAGGGCCAGCACGCCGACCAGGATCGCCACGTACTCGGGCACGGTCAGCGAGTCGCGCCGGGACGCCGGACCGACAGGGATCCCGGGAGCAGGGTCGCGCGGTCCTCGGCGTCCACGGCGCCCGTCCGTGCTACAGATCGCGGCGACGACGCCGGCCGGGGTGAAGGATCCAGCGGATCAGGCCCTCGATCGAGTACAGGATCTTCGCCAGCACGACGATCGGAAGCGGGATCACGAACCCGCCGTCCTCGTCCTGCTCGCCATGACTGCTGCCGCCCCGGGCTCGCGGGACCCCGTTGGGGGGTGTGGCGAGGCGGCCGGGGTCGTCGGTCATGTTCCCGTTCCTTCTGCGTGGCGTCGTCGCGGTGGGGGCCGATGGCGCGGGTGAGGGCGCCGGCGCTCGTGATGCTGGAGCCGAGGCGCTACGCGAGGGCGGCGATGCCGGCGAGTTCACTGCTGATCCCCATGATCCCCACGACGCCGGCGCGGCCGGCGACGAGGCCCACTCCACGGGGTGGGGCGCTCGCTGGCGATGTCGCCGGCCAGACCAGCCTGTGGCTTCAGATGCATGTGGATTCGCTCCTCGAGTCGGTCCCCGGGTGCAGATGCATGCTGATGCACAGACCTGACCCGATCCATATGACCTCGGTATGAGTTCGACCATTTATCGTGTGACGTTGTGTATGAGGATCCTGCGGGTCGGCCGGCCCGTAGCGCCCTTCATGGCGGGCGCGCGACGCCGTCGCGCCGGGGCTCGCCGGGTGGACGGTCGCGCCAGGTGCGGGTGCGTCGCCGGTCCGGGCGCGGGGTGGGGCGAGGTGGCGAACGCCGGCCTGCGGAGGCTGGTGATGAGTACGGTGCGCGTTGGCTCCCCGACGTGGACTCGAACCACGAACCTAGCGGTTAACAGCCGCTCGCTCTACCGATTGAGCTATCGGGGATCGCCTGCATACCAAGTGTGGCCGACGCGCCCCACGCGGGCAAGACGCGTCGACGCGTGCCGCTGCTCGCCGCTGCTACCCGGCGGGGCGGAAGTAGGGCAGCGTCACCTCGTCCGAGACCGCGTGGAAGGCGACCTCGACGCGGATGCCGATGCGCACGTCCTCCAGTTCGAGGCCCACGAGGTTGGTGAGCATGTGCCACCCCTCGTCGAGCTCGACGATGGTGCAGACGTACGGCGTCTCGAACGCGGGCTGCTGCGGCCGGTGGACCGTCGTATAGCTGTAGACCGTGCCGTGGCCGCTGCTCGCGACCCACTCAAGGCGCTCGCTGAGGCAGGAAGTGCACGCGTACTGCGGAATGAAGACGTGGCGCCCGCAGTCCTCGCAGCGCTGCACCATCAGCTCGCCGCGCTTGCAGCCGTCCCAGTGCGGCTGCGTCAGCGACCACGCGCGCGGCAGCGGTATGCCGGATGGCTGCACTTCGAGTGTCACGAGGTGGCCTCCACGCCCCGCACCGCGGTGCCGCCGATGCTACCGCCGAGGGGGCTCGTGGCACACCCGCGTGCGCTGCTCATGGAGCGAGCGACAGCGCGCGCGTGAGCAGCCCGGGCGAGCGCAGGTGCTCGGCCATGGCCTCGAACTCCGGGGTCGGGCCCGCCCACCGCAGCTCCTCGACCGACTCGAAGACCGGCTCCGAGGTGCGCAGCGTGGCGAGGTCGCGGAACAGCATCGCCTCGTCGTAGCCCTCCACCAGGGCGGTGGCGAGCCGCGCCGCGCCGCGCACGGTGACGTCCCACTCTGCGGGGTCGAGTGGGATCGCTTCGATGTGCCCGTAGCGCGCGAGCACCGTCGCGCTGGACTTCGCGCCCCAGCCCTTCAGGCCGGGGAAGCCGTCGGCGCTGTCGCCGGTGAGCGCGAGGTAGTCGGGGATCGAGACGGGCGGCACGCCGAAGCGCTCCTCGACCGCCGCGGCGTCGCGCACCTCGCGGCGCTGGCGGTCGAACTGCACCACCTTCCCGCCGACGCACTGCCCGAGGTCCTTGTCGGGTGTGGCGATCACCACCCGCGTCACGTCGGGGTCCTCGGCGGCCTGCACGGCGGCGGAGGCGAGCGCGTCGTCGGCCTCGAGGTCGACCATCGGCCAGACGCGCACGCCCATCGCGGTCAGCGCGTCCTCCAGGGGGACGAACTGGTTGAGGATGCCCTCCTCCATCCCCGCACTGGTCTTGTAGCCCGGCCACAGGTCGTTGCGGAACGACTCGACGACGTGGTCGGTCGCCACGCCGAGGTGCGTCGCGCCGTCCTCGAAGCGCCGCAACACGGAGCCCAGCACCCCGACGATCGCCCCCGCGTCGTTGCCCTCGGCGTCGCGGTGCGGGGGCGCGCCGAAGTAGTGGCGGAACAGCTCGTAGGTGCCGTCGAGGAGGAAGACTTCCATGCGCGCAGCCTACGCCATCCGCGGGCCGGTAGACTGTGCCGCGACGGACGAACCGGGGAGGGCGTCATGCGGCTGCTGCTGTCGGGCTTCGAGCCATTCGGGGGAGAGCGCGTGAACCCCTCGTGGGAGGTCGCGAGCGCCATCGGTGCAGCCCCGCCGGACGGTGTCGACCTTGAGTTGCTGCGCCTGCCCGTGCGCGGGCGCATCTCGTTCGACCGGCTCATCCCGGCGTTCGAGACGGGCGGCTTCGACGCCTGGATCGGCCTCGGCGAGGCGGGCGGCCGCTCGCACCTCTCGGTCGAGCGCACCGGGGTCAACGTGCTCATCGACCGCGACGCCGAGGGGCGCGTGATGCCGGACCAGGCGCTCGTGCTCGACGGCCCGGCGGGCTACTTCGCGCGCCTGCCCGTGGGCGAGGTCGCCGCGGCGATGCGCGAGGCGGGCGCGCCCTCGCAGGTATCGGAGACGGCCGGTACCTACATCTGCAACGAGACGCTGTACGCGATGATGGACCGCCTCGCCGCGACGGACGCGCGCGCCATCGGCGGCTTCATCCACCTCCCGTACTTGCCCGAGCAGACGGTCGAGAAGCGCGCGGGCACGCCCTCGATGACCCTCGAGACGCAGGTGCTCGGCGTCCGCGCGGCGATCGAGTTCGTGCGCGACCTCGTGGCGCAGCGCGCGGGCGTCACCGCCGGCGCGCGCTAGCGTTCCGTTCGAGGCTTCCGGCGCTATGGCACCAGCATCGCGCGCGAGATCTGCGTCTGGGTTTCGTTCCACTCGGCCTTCGCGAACGCCTCGTTCACCTCGTCGAGCGGGTAGAAGTCCGAGACGATCTTCTGGTACGGGATCTCGCCCTGCTTCTTGACCAGCGTCTCCATCATCACGGGCAAGAGCTCCGGCCGGTACATCGAGGAGCCGATGATGCGCTTGCCGCGCAGGATCGTCGACGGGTCGAGCTCGACCGTGCGGCCCGGCACGATGTCGCCGATCTCCATGAACGTGCCGCCGTTGGTGAGGTAGTCGAGCCCCTCGACGAGCAGCTCGGCGCGGCCGACGAGCTCCATCACGATGTTCGCCCCGCGGCCCTCGGTGAGGTCCAGGATGTGCTCAACGCGCATCCGCTGGGTGCTGAACTCCTCGATGTTGATGGTGTGGTCGGCGCCGAACTCCTCGGCGAGCTCGAGCCGGTTGGTGAGCCGGTCGAGCACGATCACCTTGTTCGCGCCCATGTCCTTGGCCAGCGCCGTGGCGTTCAGCCCGAGGCCGCCCGCGCCCTGGATCACGACGTAGTCGCCCGCGGTGCAGCCCGCGCGCAGCAGGCCCTCGGTGACGGTGCCCATCGCGCAGTTGACCCAGCCGAGCACCGAGTCGGGCAGCTCGTCGGGGACCCTGTAGACGGGGTGTCCGGCCGGGATCCAGAAGTAGTCGGCGTAGGTGCCGGTGAAGTACGGGAACTCTCCCGCGATGCGCGCGCCGACGCCGGTCTGGCGGTTGGAGCACCAGTTCTTCTCGCCCCGTCCGCAGTGGTAGCAGGCGCCGCACGGCATGATCGCGGCGTACATCACGCGGTCGCCCTCGGAGATGGGGCGGCCGAGCGAGTCGGTGGTGCGGCCCGCGCCGAGGGCGTGGACGACGCCCGCGCCCTCGTGGCCCATGTTGCGGCCGGAGGGCGGGATCTGGACGCGATGCTGGTCGCCGCGCCAGGTGTGGAGGTCGGAGCCGCAGATGCCGGCCTGGGTGATGCGGAGCAGCATCCCGCCCGGCTCCGGGTCGGGGACGGGGTACTCCTCGATCTCAAACGGCAGACCGTGGTCCTTGAAGACGACAACGCGTCCCGTGCTCATGGTGTCCCTCCTCGTGCGCGGGTGTCTTCGCGCATGCGGGCATGATAGCCGCGCCGGGGACCGGCAGTCGGGGGACGCGTGTCGCTCAGGGGACGGCCGCGGCCAGCTCGAGCAGCTTCCGCACGGTCTTCCAGTTCCGCATCGTGGTGACGGTCGAGAGCCGCGAGTCGAACCAGGCGTTCGTGAGCTTGCTGCGCGCCGTGCCGTTCGGATAGTGGAGGTAGACCTCGCGCCCACGCACCGCGAACTCGTCGCCCGGCGAGCGGTCCGGGTCGAGTGCTTCGACGTCCTCCGCGGCGGGTGCATCCGCGAGGAAGAGGACGTGCAGCCTGTCCGTCTCAGCCCCGGCAGCGACGAAGGGATTCGCCTCCACGATCGCACCGAGGTCCGAGGCCCGGCGGATGACGATGGGTATCTCGTGGCCGAAGCGCTCCCGGATCGACGCGCTGATGCGGGACGGGATGTCGTCGGCGAGCGCCGGTCCGGCGCGGAAGACTACGTTGCCGCTCTGGATGTATGTCCGTACATCCTCGCAGCCTGCCTCGACGAACATCGCGGCGAGGTCCTTCATCGGGAGCCGGTTCTTGCCGCCGACGTTGACGCCACGCAGCAGCGCAACCCACGTCGATGCGTCGCCGTCGGTAGACATGCCCTGACCTTCCCCGGACCGACTGGTGCAACGAGTGTAGACGGCCCGCTGCCCCAGCCGGTGCAGAGGCCGACACGCTGGCCAGGACGCGACGCGGCCCGTAGCGTGGCGGATCGCTGTGGCTGCAGCGCTATGGGGGCAGTCGGAGCGAGTCGACGATCCTGTCGAATGTGAACATCGCCATGCGGCCCGAACGGATGTGGCGCTCGACCTCAACGCCGCTCGACGTGTCTATCAGCAGCCATGACCCGGTTCTGACATCCAGCACCACGGCCCCGCCCAACAGGTCGGGAAGGATATGACCTCCGCCGCTGAAGACGAGAAGACGCGCGCCCACAGGCACGTCGAACAACCGGCCGCCCGGGAACATGAACGTGCGTCCGTCCTCGAGTAGTTCGCCCCTGGCCGCCCACACGGTTCCGTCGGAGGCCGCGCTACGGAGAGTGACATTCGAGAAGGGCGCGTAAGGGCTGTCCGGGCCCGCGGAGGTCCAGGGTCGCACCTGGAAGTCGATGCTCACGTTCAGCGACAGATCCGTCAGCCGGTGGCTCGTCGTGTGCCCGTCGCTGCCAGTCATGTCCGTCCACTCGCTCCAACCTTCCCTCGACTCCCGGAGCCGGTACTGCCACCGCTCCACCTCGGCCGGGCAGTCGCAGGGGCGCCACCTCAGAACGACCTCGCGCTCCCCGCCACCGGCGAGCGCGACGAGTGGCGGATCAGGTCGCTCTGGCACCCACCGGATGGAGGCGACGATCTTGTCGAACTCCTTGTGCACCCACGCGGGCCCGCCCTCTGGCCGCAAGAGTTCGCGGCCCGTGTAGGAGTCCACGAGCAAGGTGTATCCGGTCTCGCTCTCGTGGACCTCGCACCCGTCGCGCCACTCGAAGGTCGACCATGTCCCGCGCTCGGGCACCGTGACTGTGAAGTACGGTCGGTCGCAGAGTCGGTACGTTTCCCCGCGCTCAAGCGGGGCGCCCGTCCCGTACGGGACGCCGTCGGCTCCGCGTTGCTGAGCGATCCCGGCGACCGATTCCGAAGGTTTCCGTCCTTGTGCGCGTACCTGAAAGCTGTAGCTCGCGCGGGGCTCGAGACCGCTCACCCGGTAGCTGTTAGCGCACGGACGCTTCTGCGGAATTGGGAGCCATTCACCGGAGTAGGCCCCGAGATCTTCCGTGTCCCACGCCTCATTCAGCACATACGGCGCCAAGTGATATTGATACCGGTACTCCCAGTGCTGCGGACCGCGCTGCGGGCTGCCTGCCCACTCCAACAGCACCTCGCCGTCGGCCCGCGCGCTGGTGAACACGACGAGCGATGGGCGCTCGCCACCCGGGTGTGTCCGGGCGTAACAGGCTTCCTCGTCCGGAGACTCGACTTCGTCCGCCCGCCCGCCCCGGCTCTCGCAGGCGGCGAGCATCGCCACGGCCGCCGCCAGCATGATGTTCGCAAGAATGGCCGCCAGGGCCGACCGACGAGCGCTCATCGCGCACCTCCCCCCGTGTTAGGGGAAAGCGGGGACTATGCCGATCACGAACGGACTCTGCAAGCCCGCTGGCTGTCGGCCTCGGCGCGCTGGCCAGAACGCCACGCGGCTCGTAGCGTGGCGACGATGCAACTCGCGCTGATCGCGGTGGCTGGTGCGGCCGGGGCGCTGCTGCGCTACGGCGTCGGCCGCGCTGTGCAGCCCGAGACGTTCCCGGCCGCCACGCTCACCGTGAACGTCACCGGCTCCTTCGCCATCGGCTTCCTCGCCACCTTCCTCGCCGAGCGCACGGGCATGCCGGCCGAGTTGCGCACCGCGCTGCTCGTCGGCCTGCTCGGCTCGTACACGACGTTCTCGACGTTCAGCCTGGAGACGCTGCGGCTCGCCGAGGACGGCGAGTGGACCTACGCCGCGCTCAACATCGTGCTGAGCGTGACGGGAGCCCTCGCGGCGGTGTGGATCGGGCAGACGCTCGCGCGCCAGTAGCCGCGACGTAGCACGGCACGGTCAGGGTTGCATCTGGCCGAACCGGAACCTTGCGGTTGGCCGACCTGCATCCTTGCGATCGGCCGGCTCGAACCTGGAACCTGAGAGTCGGAAGCGTGGGCCGCGCGGCCGCTACTCCGTGTCGGTGCCGTCGCCGATCTCGTTGACCATGACGATGTCGCCCTGCTGGCGGTAGCCGAGCGAGTGGAGCAGGGCCATGCCGCCCTCGTTCTCCTCGTTCACCATCACGTAGACGATGCGGTTGCCCTCGCGCGCGAGGTGCGCCTGTGCTTCGTCGAACAGCGCCTTGGCGACGCCGCGGCGACGGCGGCCGGGCACGACGGCGACGTGGTAGACGTACGCCCGCCACCCGTCGAAGGTGCCGACGATCGCGCCGACGAGCGCACCCTCCTCCTCGGCCACGAGCACGATCGCGCCCGGGCTGGTGATGAGCGTGTCCCACTCGTGCTCGTCGACGGTGTCGAGGCGGGACTCGTCCCACAGCGCCTGGATGCGCTCGTGGTCGTGGAGCGTGGCGCGGCGGAACTCGAGTCGCGTCGCCATGCGCGCCTCGACGTGGACGACGGGGAGGCCGAAGCGCTCGGCGGCCTCGCCGTGGACGTTCATGCGCAGCCAGCGCGAGATGCCCTCGGGCAGCGTGCAGAGGATGATCGTGTCGTACGAGTCGGGATGCTCGGTCAGCTCGTCCTCGATGGCGAGCAGCGGCGCGGCGTCGCCGACGGCGGTCCGCGCGACCTCGATGCCCGCGGCGCCGAGCAAGCGCTTCGCCTGCTCCGCACGGCCGCGCGTGACCGCGTCGAACGGCCCGCCGCGGATGTGCGAGGGGAGCAGGGCGGGGAGGAGGAGCGAGAACGTGGAGTCGGGTTCGGCGCGCGCAAGCTGCGAGGCGCGCGCGACGAGGTCCGGGCTGGTGACGGTCTGGTCGGCGACGATCAGGTAGCGGGGCATGCGCCCACCTTCCACGTTATGGGGAAAGCGTACCGCATGGCCGCCGCGACCGCCTGCCGCGGCCCCGACGGGTCCGGGAGCCTACGAGGCCGCCTCGACGCGTTCGATGCCCATCGAGACGCGGATCTTGGCGTTGATCGCGCCGTCGGTGGTGTCGCGTAGCTCGACGTCGGCGACGGCGACGCGCCCCCCGCGGCGGAGCAGGCGCGCCTCTGCCACGGTGTGCTCGCCGCGCGCCGAGGTGAGGTAGGAGACGCTGACCTCGTGCGTCGGGCCCAGCACCTCGTTCGCGCGAAGCTGCGTCGTGAGGCAGAGCTGCGCCGCCGCCTCGCCCAGTGAGGCGACCACGCCACCGTTGAGCGAGTCACGGACGCCCCGGAGCGGCACCCGGTCGCGCTCGACGCCGATGCGCGCGAAGCCCTCCTCGAGCGCCTCGATCTCGATGCCGAACATGGCGTAGAAGGGCTGCCGCTGCCAGTACGCAGCGACGGCTTCGAGCGGCTCGTGGGGCCATCGAGGCTCGGGTGACAAGGCTCACCACCTCCCCGTGTCCGGCTTGGCGTCCGGCGGCAGCGGGCGCAGCGACATGGTCGTGAGGGCCGTCGCCGCGAGCTCGCCGTCCGGGGTACGAGCCTCCAGCTGGAGGTGGGCCGCATACTCCGACCACTGGATGACCCGCGCGTCGACCGTGCACACGTCGGGCGGCGGGCCGATGAAGGAGAAGTGCAGCTCTGCGGAGCCGTTCGACACCTGTGTGTCGTCGAGGCGCGCGCGCACGGCAGAGATGGCCGCGATGTCCGCGGCGGTGACGATCGCACTGCGCAGCAGCAGGTCGTCCGCACCCTCCGGGCGCTCCACGATGAAGCTGGCGTAGCCGGACTCGACGTGGTCGCCTCGCAGGCCGAGGCTGCGGTGCTCCGGCTTCTCCCAGTTGCTGCGCCACTCCTCCAGGTCGGGTACGGGCACGAGGCCTCCTCGATGCGTGCTCACGACGGCGCGCATCGTACCAGCCGTGCGGGTCGAGGACTCCTCCGGGGTGTAGATTCACGCCATGCGCAGCTCTCACCTCGAAGCGACCGAGGGGGCGTCGTGAGCCTCGCCGACGGCATCCGCGCGCGACGCTCGATCCGCGGGCTCGACGGGCCGCCGCTGACGGCGGGAGAGGTCGAGGCGCTCGTCGAGTTCGCGCTGCTCGCGCCGGCGCCACACCACACGACGCCGTGGCGCTTCGCCGAGGTCACGCAGGCCCGGCGCGCCGACCTGGCCTCGGCGATGGGAGAGGTGTGGCGCGCGGACATGACCGCCGACGGCGTCCCGGAGGCTCAGCAGACGCGCGCCCTCGAACGCTCCAGGCGCCGCGTCGAGGGCTCACCGACACTGCTGCTCGGCTGCATCGTCGGCGACGGGCTCGCCTCGTACCCCGACGAGCGGCGCGACCGCGCGGAGTGGACGATGGCGGCGCACTCCTTCGGCGCGGCGCTGCAGAACCTGCTGCTCGAGGCCAGCGCACGCGGCCTCGGCGCGTACTGGATGGCCGCCCCGTTGTACGCCCAGGACGCGGTATGCGACGTGCTCGACCTGCCCGAGGGCTGGCGACCGCAGGCCCTCGTCGCCCTCGGACGCCCGCGTGCAGACTACGAGCCGTTCGACCGACCCGCGCCCGACCTCGGCGGCAGCCTCACCCGGCGCTGACGCCCCGAACCTCACGAGGCGTTGACGTGCGCCGCCGGCTGCCCGACGCTGCGGACGGTCGGGGGGGCGGTATGGCGCGGCTCGGGATGGTCCTGCATCACGGCATCGAGGGCGGCCCGGCGCTGGCGAGCCGGGCGCGGCTCGCCGAGTTCCGCGGCTACGACTCGCTGTGGGTGACCGAGCGCTACTTCCAGGAAGAGACGTTCTCGCTCCTCGGCTTCCTCGCCGCCGCCACGCAGCGCATCGAGCTGGGTGTGGGCGTGGTGAACCCGTACACGCGGCACCCGGGGCTCACCGCCATGGCCGCGGCCACGGCCGACCGGCTCTCGTCGGGGCGGCTGCTGCTCGGCCTCGGCCGCAGCGACCCGGGGGTCATCGAGGGCACGTTCGGCATCCCGTACGAGCGTCCGCGCGAGACACTGAGCGAGGCGGTGGGCGTGATCCGCAGCCTGCTCGCCGGCAAGAGCGTTGATGACCCCGACGGGCGCTTCGGGCTGGGCGACGCCCGCCTGGCCGTCACACCCCTCCGCCAGCCGCCGATCTACCTCGCCGCCATCGGCCCTCGCGCGCTGCGGCTCGCGGGCGCCTTCGCGGACGGCGTGCTGCTCAACGCCTACGTCCCGGCGCAGTACGTCCGCCACGCGTTGGCCGAGGTGCGCGCGGGCGCCGAGGAGGCAGGCCGCGAGCCCGACGACGTGGAGATCGCCTGCATGCTCGTGGTGCGCCTAACCGACGACCCCGCCTCGATGCTCCCACAGCTGCGCGCGCGGCTCGCCGGCATCATGGCCGAGCCGCACGTCGGCGAGCTGATGGCGGATTGGGGCGGGCTCGACCTCGGGGACCTCGAGGCCCTGCGCGCGGCGGACGCCGCCGGGGACCGCGAGGTGGGTGCGGGGCTGATCAGCGACGAGGTGGCCGAGGCATGCACGCTCGTCGGCGATGCAGGCCGCATCCGTGAACGCATCGATGAGTACGTCGAAGCCGGTGTCGAGCACGCGCTGCTGTTGCCGCGCCTGCCGGACTTCGAGCGTGTCGCGGACGCCCTCGCGCCGTAGGTCCTAGTCGGTCCAGGGGTTGATCAGGTCGACGCCGCAGCCCTCGAAGCCTCGAGTGTCCCGCGTGGCGACAGACGCGCCGAGGGAGCGCGCGATCGCGGCGATCTGGCAGTCTGCCGGCTCAATCGGCCGTCCTGCGGCCCTGCGCTCGGCAGCGATGGTCGCGTACGCCTTCGCGGCGGAGCTGTCGAACGAGAGGATACGTCCATCAAAGTCCTCATCCAGGATCCTTGCGATCGTGGTGGCGAGGCTGTCGCGGCGCCGTCCCAGGGGCATGATCGCTACGCCGTACCGGAGTTCAGCCTCTGTCACCGCCGCGAGGAAGACGTCCGACCTCGGGTGGCCTGCCAGCCAGTCGAGGACTCGTAGCGCCGGAGCCGCACGCACCAACTCCGACACGACGTTCGTGTCAAGAACCATCATGGGTGCTGCGCGTCAGTCGAATCGCGGAGGCTCGCGCATCGGGCCTCGCGGTGGCAGTTCTAGTTCATCCGGCTCGATGCCACCAATTGCTTCCACCTTCTCACGGATGGAACGGACCAGGTCGTCGTTCGTCTGGATGGGCTGTGCAAGCGCGGCCTGCAGGATGTTCCGCGCTTCCTGCTCCATCGAGTGGCCTCGCTCGGCCGCACGGACGCGCAGTCGCTGCTTCAGGCCCTCGTCGAGCTTGCGAATGGTGATACTCGCCACGCGGTTTCTCCCTTCACGCTTGTGATTGCAATGCAATCACTGCATGCAGTATAGCAGGGCTGGCGCGGCTGGACTACGCCAAGCGAGGCTTGCTACCCCATCTCCGCCACGCCGACGGGACAGCTCAGCCCGGTGCCGCCGAGGCCGCAATAGCCGTTCGGCACCTTCGCCAGGTACTGCTGGTGGTAGTCCTCGGCGTAGTAGAACCCGGGTGCGTCGATGATCTCCGTGGTGATCGGGCCGTAGCGGTGGCCGCTCAGCACCTCCTGGAACATCTCGCGCGTGCGCTCGGCCGCCTCGAACTGCTCCGGCGAGTAGCAGTAGATGCCGGAGCGGTACTGCGTGCCGACATCGTTGCCCTGGCGCATGCCCTGCGTCGGGTCGTGGCCCTCCCAGAACAGCTTCAGCATCTCGTCGTAGCTGGTCGTCGAGGGGTCGAAGATCGCGAGGACCACCTCGTTGTGTCCGGTGCGGCCGCTACAGACCTCCTCGTACGTGGGGTTCGGGGTGTATCCAGCTGCGTATCCCACGGCCGTGGTGTAGACGCCGGGGGCCTGCCAGAAGATGCGCTCGGCGCCCCAGAAGCAGCCCATGCCGAACAGGGCCATCTCCATCCCGTTGGGGAACGGCGGCTCGAGCCGGTTGCCGTTCACGAAGTGCATCTCGGGGACGGGCACACGCATCTCGCGGCCCGGCAGCGCATCCTCGGGCGAGGGCATCTCGATCTGCTTCTGGTAGAACCACACCATCAGGATCTCCTTCGGGCGCGTCCGACGGGAGCGAGGACGGCCGCGCTGTTTGCACGATCCATGGTACGCCTTCCGGCCTCCTCCTGTTGTCCGCGAGATCGCCGTAAACTACGCTGTCCGGGCTGCGCCGAGGTAGCTCAGTTGGTAGAGCACACGACTGAAAATCGTGGTGTCGGCAGTTCGACTCTGCCCCTCGGCACCAACCA
>DAOULE010000113.1:0-2922 GCA_034420575.1 Dehalococcoidia bacterium | reverse complement strand
GCGCGAAGTCGCGGTTCGCGCCCGCCTCCACGACGAGTCGATGCACCGTGATCGGGATCTCGACGGGGTCGAGCTCGTCGCCCTCGTTGACCTCGTCCCACGTCCGCTGCCTGCTCCAGTCCGCCATTGGTTCCTCCCGTGCGGTCTGCTTGCTGGTGTGTGCCCTCCCGCGCCGTCTACTCGAACGGGACGTACGAGTAGAGGCCGCGGCGCACGGTGGCGATGAGTTCGCCATCCTGGTTGTGCACATAGGACTCGAAGATCTGGAACGCGCCGCGGCCGACCGAGGTCTGCTTCGGCAGGCACGAGATGAGCCGGTTGCCGGAGTTGGTGAGCCGGTCACCGACGTACGCGTCCCTGTGGTACTCGATCTCGATATCCGTCGCGAAGGCCGCGGTGGTCGGTGGCGCCGGGACCTCGATGGCGTCCTCGGGGCCGGGCGCCCGCGGGGGCGGCGCGTCGCGGTCGTTCGTCGGCCACGCTGGGTCGCGGTCCGCGGTCCAGATGCCCGTCTCGATCCAGGTCTGCGAGATGCCGCTCGTGGGAGCGGGGATGCCCGCGTAGCCGTGCTCACGCGCCACGGCCTCGTCCACGAAGATCGGGCAGTCCATCTCGAGCGGTTCGACGTACTTGCGGATGGCGCCCTTCTCGATCTCGTCGATGGCGCTCCGGCCCGTGGGGCTGAAGTCCGTCCCGATGGCGTCGATGAGCGGTTGCCAGGCCTGTTCCCAGTCCTCGGCCTGCGCCCAGTCGGTGTCGCTCACGTGTGCCCCCTCCCGCTGTAGAGCCGGGCCGTGGGCCATCACTAGCGATCACGGCGAACGCTGTCAAGGATCGACGCGACGTGTGCCGCCGGGAGCGTATAGCCCCGGAACGGGCCGTTAACCCTGAAACGGGTACCCCCTGCCTCACTGCCTGTTACCAGGGTCCGGGTGTGGGCCCGGTACGAGAGGGCGGTCGGCGTGAGGTGCGCGAGGGTTGTTGAACCGCTGACCCGACCCCATGAGACGCGCCCACTCACCGCCCGAGCGACGACCGCACCAAGGCCGTCTTTGCGGCCCAGGGCCGAGAGTGGACTCGTGACGTGATACGGCGTATCATCACGTGCTCTGTGAGACCAGGAATCGCAAGCGAGACTGTGGAAGGAACGGCCCATGCGCGAGGCGGGCACACTGCCGCAGCGGGACCAGGCTCCGGAACGGTCGCACCTCCACGAGGTCGCGATCGTGGGCGCCGGGGCGGCCGGGATCGGATGCGCGGCCGCCCTCAGGGAGTTCGGCGTCGAGGATGTCGCCATCCTCGATCGCCACGAGGTCGGCGCCTCGTTCCGGCGGTGGCCGCGGGAGATGCGCTTCATCACGCCGTCGTTCACCTCGAACGCGTTCGGGTTGCTCGACCTCAACGCGGTCGCGCCCGGCACGTCCCCGGCCTTCTCACTCGACCGCGAACACCCCAGCGGAAGCGCCTACGCGCAGTATCTCGAGGCCGTGGTTCAGTACTACGAGCTCGAGGTGCAGTCTGGCGTCGATGTCTGCTCCCTCACGACCGAGGACGACGGAACGTTCACGCTCGCGACGGCCGACGAACCGGTGCGAGCGCGACATGTCATCTGGGCGGCGGGGGAGTTCCAGTACCCGGAGCGCCACACGTTCGCGGGTTCCGACTGCTGCTGTCACTCCGCCGAGGTCGGCACGTGGCGGGAGCTCGAGGGCGACCGCTTCACGGTGATCGGCGGCTACGAGAGCGCCGCCGACGCGGCTGTCTCGCTCGTGCAGCTGAAGAAGAACGTGACCGTGCTGGCGCGGACGCCGTCCTGGATGAGCGACGATCCTGACCCGAGCATCTCCCTCTCGCCGTATACCCGCGAACGTCTCGCATGGGCCCACACCACGGGCTCCGTGGAGCTTGTCGGGGATGTCGACGTCACGTCGGTGCGCGAGGACGGCGACGCCTGGGTCGTCCGGGCCTCGGACGGCCGCGAGTGGGCGAGCGAGACGCGCCCGATCCTCGCCACGGGCTTCAAGGGATCGCTCAGCCAACTCGACGGCATGCTCGAATACGACGAGGATGGCGACCTCGTCGTCACCGAAGAGGCCGACGAGTCCACGCTCGTGCCCGGCCTGTTCATCGCCGGCCCGATGGTCCAGCACCGGGGCGTGAACTTCTGCTTCATCTACAAGTTCCGCCAGCGCTTCGCGGTCGTCGCCGACGCGATCGCACAGCGCCTCGGCATGGACACCACGGATGCCGTCGAGGCCCGCCGGGCGGCGGGGATGTACCTCGACGACCTCTCCTGCTGCGCCGAAACCTGTGCGTGCTGAGCAACGTGACATCGACGTCGCGGCGCCTCCCGTCACGCTGCTCCTCGGACGCGCGAGCGTCGGCAAGTCCGCGCTCGCCCATGCACTGACGGGCGAGCCTGCGCGGAACGTCAACTTCCGCGGCACCGCCGTACCCTGCAGCGAGTACACGACCCCCGGCCGGGTGTTCGTGGACACGCCGGGGCTGCACCGCGCCTCCGATGCCGACACCGTGCGTCGCACGCTCGAGGCACTCGCCGATGCGGACGAGGTGCTCCTGGTAGCCTCTGCGACCCAGCTCGACGAGGACCTGGACCTGCTGCTGCCGCTCGTGCAGGGGAGGCGGGCGAGCATCGCCGTAACACGCTGGGACCTCGTCGCCGGCCACGCCTCCGCCCGCGAGGCGATCGCGCGCATGTCGCTGGCCACCGGGCTGCCGTTCGTCGTGCTCGACGCGCGCCGCCCCGATGCCGTGGCGCTCGAGGAGTTGCAGGCCGCCGCCACGGCGCCCGGCGTCGTCCGCCACGAGCGGACGCCGGTCAGGGCGGGGTGGCGGATCGAGCCGCGTCGCGGACTCCTCGACCACGCGATCGCAGGTCCCGCGACCGCGGTCGCCCTCCTC
>DAOULE010000112.1:0-7440 GCA_034420575.1 Dehalococcoidia bacterium | reverse complement strand
TAGGGCGAGATGTAGCCGCGGTCGAAGGCCATGCCCTCGACGTACTCGATCTCGGTCTGGATGCCCTTGGACTCCTCGACGGTGATGACGCCGTCCTTGCCGGCGGCCTCCATGACGTCGCCGATGAGCTCGCCGATCTCGCCGGAGGCGGCGGAGATCGAGGCGACCTGCGCCATCTGCTCGCGCGTGGTGACCGTCACGGAGTTCTTGCCGATCTGGTCGACGATGGCGCGGGCGCCGGCCTCGATGCCGCGCTTGAGCGCCATGGGGTCGGCGCCGGCGGCGACGTTCTTGAGGCCCTCGTGGACGATCGCCTGGCCGAGGACCGTGGCGGTCGTGGTGCCGTCACCGGCGATGTCGTTGGTCTTGGAGGCGATCTCCTTGGCCAGCTGCGCGCCGATGTTCTGGAACTCGTCGCCGAGGTCGATCTCCTTGGCGATGGTCACACCGTCGTTGGTGATGGTGGGTGCGCCGAACTTCTTGTCGAGCACGACGTTGCGGCCGCGCGGTCCCAGCGTGATGCGGACGGCGTCCGCGAGCTGGTCGATGCCGGTCCGCAGTGCGTGACGAGCCTGCTCGTCGAACAGTAGATGCTTGGCCATGCGCTACAACTCCCTCGTACTGCCTGCGTTGGAGGGCTCTACAAGAGCGCCGCCGGACCGCCCTCTTGGTCCGTCGACGCCGATTGCTTCCGCCTGTGCGGCACTCGTTAGCACTCTCATGTGCTGAGTGCTAAACGTTTGTACCCAATCAGGCCACACAGCGCAAGTGCCCGCGTTCCCGGCGCGGGCACGTCGAGGGCTCCACGGGGCCGGGTGCTAGCGCTGGAGCAGGGGCACACCGCCGCTGCGCCGCATCGGGTCGTCGAGGCCCTCGTACGGCGGGAACAGCGACTCGAGCTCGGCGCGGATGGGGTCGCCCTCGGGCAGGTACGGGGAGAAGTCGCCGTCGGGCTCGAGGCGCTCGCGGACGCCGTGGGTGCCGAACTCGCGGATCTTGTCCTGCAGCATCATCAGGCCCTGCAGCAGCGACTCCGGCCGCGGCGGGCAGCCGGGCACGTACACGTCGACAGGCGAGACGAGGTTGACGCCGGGCAGGACCGAGTAGCCGTAGGCGAACGGCCCGCCCATGATCGCGCAGCCGCCCATCGAGATGACCCACTTCGGCTCGGCCATCTGCACGTACACGCGCCGCACGGCCGGGGCCATCTTCCAGGTCACGGTGCCGGCGACGATCATCAGGTCCGCCTGCCGGGGCGAGGCGCGGAACACCTCGGAGCCGAAGCGCGCGATGTCGTAGCGCGAGGTCGCGCTGGCGATCATCTCGATGGCGCAACAGGCGAGGCCGAACATCGCCGGCCACAGCGAGGAGGAGCGCGCCCAGTTCATGACCTGGTCGACCGAGGTGAGGAGCACGTTCTTGCGAAGCTCCTCCTCGAGGTCGGCCGGAGCCACGTCCCTCGACGTGTCGAAGAGCTGCAACCGCTGCCGGGTCTCGGGGCTCATGCCTCCGTCGCTCACCACGGCGTCACTCCTCGCGCTGAACCTCGAGTCGACGGGATCGTAGCGGAACGCGCCGAGGGCGTCGAGGCGGCGACGAGAGTTGCGATAGGATCGCGCTGTGAGCTTCGCAGGAACCTATCTCGAAATCGCGCGCCATCATCGTGACGAACTCCAGTCGCTCGTCCCGCCGTTCTCACATGATCTCGCTCTTCGCCACGCCCTGATATGTAGCGTGTTCGCGGCTATAGCAGTCGAACACGCCCTTACAGAGCTTGTCTGGGCCCGGGCGTTTCTCCAGACACCATTTAAGTACCGCTCGATTGCAATCCAGCGAGCCAAGGCAGCGCGGACGATTCCTAGCAAACTGGAATTCGTGCGCGCTGCGTCCGAGCTACCTGACTCCGTGTATGAGGACATAAACGAGATCTCCAGATACAGAAACCGCCTCGTGCACGCACAGGTCAAGCTCGTAGAAGGCAAGACTCTCGATTGGGATGCCTTGGTAGCGATCGACGAGGAAGGCTTGGGCTCGGAGTTCGACGAGGCTTCCCGTCAGGCAGCTCGGGGCGATTCGTCGGCGCTTGACGAGTTCAAGGAAAAGTACGGGGACTACCGGAGGTCACTCGAACTCGGTGCGTTGGGGACACCTGACTGGGACGCCGCCCTGCGGAACTACGAGATCGCGAAGGCGGCAGTGGGTGCTCTCGAGGGGGCTCTAAACTCTGGGGAGTGGCCCGTTCAGACGGACGGACCAGCCGACGAATAGTCTCTACGCCCCATTCGCGAGCCACGGCTCCCACTCCGCGGGCGCCTCCGTGACCGGCACCGGCGACAGCGCGCGCATGCGCTCGATGATGCCCGGGAGCACCTCGAGCAGGCGGTCTACATCGGCGTCCGTGTTGTCGCGGCCGAGGGTGAAGCGCAGCGAGCCGCGCGCCAGCTCGTCCGGCACGCCCATCGCCACGAGCACATGGCTCGGCTCGACGGCCCCCGTCGTGCACGCGGAGCCCGAGGACGCCGCGATGCCCGCGAGGTCGAGCGCGAGCAGGATCGACTCGCCCTCGACGTACCCGACGACCGCCGAGACGTTGCCTGGGAGGCGGTGGTCGAGGTCCCTGGGGCCGGTGATGCCGAGCATCGGCACGCGCTTCGGCAGCTCGTCGATGAGGCGCTGCTGGAGGGCGCGCTCGTGCGAGAGGTCGGCCTCGCGGCGCTCCTGCGCGACCTCGATAGCGCGTGCGAGCCCGACGATGCCCGGCGTGTTCTCGGTCCCGGCCCGGCGGTTGGACTCCTGCCCACCGCCGAGGATCTGCGGGGCGAGCGGCGTGCCGGAACGCGCGTAGAGCACACCGGCGCCCCTCGGGCCGTAGAACTTGTGGGCGGTCAGCGTCAGCAGGTCCACGCCCAGCCGGTCGACGTTGACGCTCATGTGCGCGGCCGACTGCACGGCGTCCGTGTGGACGACGGTGCGCGGGTTGCGCTCGTGGACGACGCGGCTGATGGCGGCGATGTCGTTCATCGCGCCGACCTCGTTGTTGGCGTGCATGATCGAGACGAGCACCGTGTCGTCGCGCACGGCGTCGGCGACGACGGCGGGGTCGATGCGGCCGTCCGGCCCGACGTCCACGAGCGTGACCTCGGCGCCCTCTCGCTCAAGCTGCTCGGCGGTGTCGAGGACGGCGTGGTGCTCGGCGGCGTTCGTGATCATGTGCTGCCCGCGCGGGCGGCTGGCGGCGAGCACCCCGCGCAGCGCGAGGTTGTCGGACTCCGAGCCGCCCGAGGTGAAGATGATCTCCTCGGGCTGTGCGCCGATCCACGACGCGACGGTGGCGCGCGCCTCGTCGATGGCCTGGGCGGCGCGCTGCGCCTCGACGTAGATCGACGAGGGGTTGTGCCACACCTCGCCGAGGTACGGCAGCATCGCCTCGACGACCTCCGGTGCGGGGGGCGTCGTGGCGGCGTGGTCGAGGTAGACGCGGTGTGCTTCGGTCATCGCGTCCAGCATACCGCCTGCGTGCCGGGCCGGTGGCTCCGGGCGAGTCCTCGAAGCCTACGCGTGGCCGAGACGTTGCCGCGTGCGTTAACGTGGAAGCGATGACGCTGCAGCGCCGGGCCGGCAACACGCGCGAGGCGATCCTCGAGATCCTGCGGCACTACGACGCGCGCTCCGTCGAGGAGCTTGCCGGCGAGCTCGAGCTCGCGGGCGCGACCGTGCGCCGCCACCTCGACGTGCTGATCCGCGACGGCTATGTCTCCGTCTCGCAGGTCCGGGGCCGCACCGGTCGGCCGCGCTACGCCTTCTCGCTGACCGAGGCCGGGGCCGACTTCTTCGGCCACCACTACGTCCGCATCACGCGCCGCCTGCTCCACGAGATCGCCTCAATGACCGCCGATGACACGTCGGGCCTCGACGGCGCCGGGCTCGCCGACCTCGTCTTCGACCGCATCAGCGACCGCCTCGCGGGCGAGTACGCGCCGCTCGTCGACGGCTCGACGGCCGCCGAGCGGGCGCACGACACCGCGCGGCTGCTCGAGGAGGAGGGGTTCGACCTTGAGGTCATCGAGGAGGGCGGCGACGTGCGCGTGTTCTGCCGCGACTGCCCGTGCAAGCGGCTGCGGCAGACCGCGAACAGCCCGCAGTTCGAGCGCGCCCACGGCGGCCACTGTGACCACGACCGGCGCCTCCTCGAGACGCTGATCGGCGCCGGCATGGAGCCGTACGAGGGTGGCGAGGTGCCGGCGGAGTTCGCGTGCGCGTACGTGGTGCGGGGACCGTGACTGCTACCCGCCGCGAAGCTGCAGACATCGAGACCGTCGTCGCGACGATGGTGCAGCGCATCGCCGACCAGTTTGACCCTGAGCGCGTCATCCTCTTCGGCTCGCGGGCTCGGGGTGATGCGAAGGACTGGAGCGACGTGGATCTGCTCGTCGTCATGCCGGACGGCACAGATCGCCGCGAGGCCGCGGTTGATATGGGAGTGGCTCTCGGCGACCTGCCTGTGGCGAAGGACATCGTGGTCACGACGCCGTCCCACATCGAGCAGCGGGGCGACGTCATCGGAACGGTGCTCCGTCCGGCACTGCGCGAGGGCACGGTGCTCTATGAGCGAGCCTGAGGCGGCATCCGAGGCGCTCCGCTGGCTGCGTTCCGCAAGAGAGGATCTTCACATTGTCCGCATGGCGCTTGGTGAGGCTCCACCGCTGACTGGTCCCGCCTGCTTTCACTGCCAACAAGCGGCCGAGAAGGCGCTGAAGGCAGCGCTCGTGCTGGAGAGGATCGAGTTCCCATACGTCCATGACCTCACCCGCCTCCGGAACCTCCTCCCGGCGGAATGGGTCGGCGGTCCCTCGAACGTCGAGCTGCAACGGTTGACGGAGTGGGGCGCAGAGTCTCGCTATCCTGGGGACTGGCCAGATCTCACTGCCGAAGATGGTGCCGGAGCCCAGAGACAGGCGCGCGCCGTCTACGACTTTGTTGCGGCAGAGTTCGAGCGTCGCGGTGCGGCTCTCAGCTAGGTCCGCGGCGTAGCAGGCCGTTAGACGGGCCGGGCGCGACCCACTATCATGTGGGCAGAGCCGCGTGGCGTTGCCGCGCGCTGCCCTGAGGGGATTGCCATGACCACCTTGTTCGAGCCGCTCACCGGCCTCGTCACCATCACCGACCGCGCCGCCGAGAAGGCGCGCGAGCTACTCGTCGAGAAGGAGTTGCCGGACGGTGCGCTGCGCGTCTTCGTCGTCGGCGGTGGCTGCTCCGGCTACCAGTACGGCATGGCCCTAGCCCGCAAGCCCGAGGTCGACGACACCCAGATCGAGGCCGCCGACGGCGTCCGCATCCTCGTCGACCCCGAGTCGGTGCCGCTGATCCGGGGCGCCGAGGTCGACTACGTCGACGAGCTGATGAAGTCGGGCTTCACGATCTACAACCCGAACGCAGCCGCCTCCTGCGCCTGTGGCTCCTCGTTCCAGGCGCCGTCGGGCCAGCCGCAGGGCACGCCGAGGGCCTGCACCTAGGCGAGCCGAGCCGGGTACACACCGCCGGGGCCCCGCTTGCGGGGCCTCTTGGCTTCCCGCACCATCGATCACGGCCGCCGAGAGCACCTCGGCGCCCCCGAAAGGAGCACGCGATGCAGGCATGGATCGTCGTCGGCTCGGCCGACAACTTCGAGCTGCTGCGCGAGCGCGACTTCGACGTCGCAGCCTTCAAGGCGTCGCGCACCAAGCAGGCCTCCGAGATGCAGCCCGGCGACCGCATCGTCTTCTACCTGACGAAGGTGGTGGAGTTCGGCGGGGTCGTCGAGGTCACCGGCGAGGCGTTCGAGGACGCCTCGGACATCGGCCTGCGCTCGGACTCGAAGGAGAACGAGAGCTTCCCGAACCGCATCCACACGAAGCCACACCTCATCCCGGAACAGGGCGACTACGTCGACGTGCGCGAGATCACGGACCTGCTGGACAAGACGCGGAAGTTCGGGCCGAAGAAGCTCGGGATGGCGTTCCGCGGCAACCTCCACAAGATCTCGCAGCAGGACTACGACACCATCGAGGGGTTGCTGCGCGAGCGCGCGCCCGTCGCCTGAGCGCGACGGCTCCGTCCCGGCGCAGCCCCTCGTACGTCCATCGGAGCAGCCATGACGCGGCCGCGCCACCCCTTCCTCGACGCGCTCGACCGTGGGGTTGTCCTCGCTGACGGCGCGACGGGCACAGAGCTGCTCGCGCGCGGCTGGAAGGGGCTGCCCGCCGTCGCCGCGATCGAGGCGCGTGACCTCGTCCGCCAGCTCCACGAGGACTACATCGAGGCCGGGGCGGACGTCATCCTGACGAACAGCTTCGCCGCCAACCCCAGTCGCCTCGAGCACGCCGGGCTGGCCGGACGCGCGCGCGACGTCAACTTCAACGCTGCTCGCGTGGCGCGCGACGCCCGCGAGATCCGCGGGGTCGACGTGCTCATCGGGGGTTCGGTCGGCGCGATCGGCCGCGCGTTCGCGGTCGGGGCCGTCACGCCGGAGCAGGCTCACGACGAGTTCGCGGAGCAGATCGGCGCGCTGATCGAGGGTGGCGTCGACCTCCTCGTGTTCGAGACGTTCCTCTCGCTCGCCGAGGCGCGCGTGGCGCTGGCGGCGGCGCGCGAGCTCACGGACATGCCGGTGGTCGTCGCGCTCAACTTCGTCTCGGGGCTCACCACCTCGGCGGACGAGCCCTTCCCCGAGGTGCTCCCGACGCTCACCGCCGAGGGCGCCGACGTGGTTGGACTCAACTGCGGGGTCGGCCCGCGGGCTGCTCTCGACGTGCTCGAACAGGTCGCCGCCGCCGACCCGACGGCGCGGCTCTTCGTTACGCCGAACGCGGGGCTGCCGCGCATTACCGGGGGGCGGCCGTTCTACCCCTCGTCGCCGGAGTACTTCGCGGACTTCGCGCTGCGGGCGAAGGACCTGGGCGCGGCGATCGTCGGCGGGTGCTGCGGCACCACGCCCGCGCACACGCGCGCGATGCGCGCCGCGCTCGACTCCGCCGAGCGCGTGCCCGCGTCCGTCGAGGTCCTATCGCGCGGGCACGCGCTCGCCGTCAGCGACACGCGCGGTGGCGTCGACGTCACCGCGCCGCCGCCGGCCGAGGAGCCGCCCGAGCCGGAAGAGCCCTCGCGGCTGCGCGACAAGCTGGCCGCCGGGCAGTACGTCATCTCCGTGGAGATCGACCCGCCGCGCGGGCACAACCCGCGCAAGGCCGTCGAGGGCGCGGGGATGCTCCGCGACGCGGGCGCCGACGCGATCAACATCGGCGACTCGCCGATGGCGCGCGTGCGCATGAGCGCGCTCGCCCTCGCGCTTCGCATCGAGCGCGAGGTCGGCATCGAGACGATCATTCACCAGACCACGCGCGACCGGAACCTGATGGCGCTGCAGTCCGACCTGCTCGGCGCGCACTCGCTGGGCATCCGCAA
>DAOULE010000111.1:0-7487 GCA_034420575.1 Dehalococcoidia bacterium | reverse complement strand
CCGCACGCTGATGGAAACACTGACCGGCCGAGTGGAATCGGAGTCGCAACCATGATGGTCCGAGGCATCCGGGGCGCGACGAGCGTGACCGAGAACACGCGCGAAGCCATTCTTGAGGCCACGGCTGAGCTCCTCGAAGCGGTCGTCGAGGCGAACGACGTCGACCGTGAGCATGTCGCGTCGGCCTTCTTCACGACGACGCAGGACCTCAACGCGGAGTTCCCCGCCGTCGCGGCCCGCGCCGCGGGATGGACGAACGTGCCGTTGCTGTGCGGGCACGAGATGAACGTGCCGGGCAGCCTGCCGCGGACCCTGCGGCTCCTCATGCACGTCAACACGGACCGCTCGCTCTCCGAGATCAACCACGTCTACCTGCGCGAGGCCGTCCGGCTGCGCCCCGACCTCGCCCCCGGCGGCGATGGAGAGTACGGCTCGCAATGATCGCGTCCAGCACACACGCATCTCCCCTGACCGACCGGTCCGGGGAGCGATGAGCGACACCATCACCTCGGGCGACTCGCCCGCCGACACCACTACCACCGGCGACCCGCCCGCCGACACGACGACCACGACCGCGCCGGGCGCGGAGGACTTCGCGCTTGAACTCCCCTTCTTCCACGGGCCGCTCGAGCTGCTCCTCCACCTCATCGAGCGCGAGGAGTTGGACATCACCGAGGTGTCGCTCGTGGCCGTCACCGAGCAGTACCTGGCGCACCTCGACCACCGCGACCACATCGACCTCGGCGCCATCGCGGCGTTCATCGCGGTCGGCGCCAGGCTGCTGCTGCTGAAGTCGCGCGCGCTGCTCCCACGCGACGAGGACGAGGACGCGGTGGACGAGGACGAGGAGCGCGACCCCGAGGCGCTCCTGGAAGCGCTGCGCGAGTACCGTCGCTACCGCGCGGCCGCCGAGCACCTGCGGGAGCTCGAGGAGGAGCACCGCACCGCGTATCGCCGCGAGGTGGCGCCGCCGCAACTGCCGCCCGGCCCGGGCCTCGACGGCGTCACGACCGACATGCTGCTCACGCTGTTCCGCGAGGTCATGGCGCGGCTGCCGGAAGAGGAGCCCTCGACCGAGCTCACCCGCGACCCGATCCGCCTCGCGGACCGGGTGGAGCAGCTGGTGATGCGGCTGGAGGGCGGGGCTCCGCTCAACTTCCGCGAGGTCATCATCGGGGCGCCCTCGCGCGTGGCCGTGATCGTCGACTTCCTCGCGGTGCTGGAGCTCGTGCGGTCAGGGTACGTGGAGGCGCGGCAGGCGGACCTGTTCGGCGAGATCGAGCTCGTCGCGATCGCGGGCGCGGCGCCGCCCTCGGCTACCCGCGTGGCCGAGGAGCTGCCGGGGCTGTAGGCGCCCACAAGTCGGATCACTGCTCTACCGGGTAGTGGGTTTCATCACGGACTCGCAGGTAGTCGTCAAACCCGAGCCAGTGACACCAGAGGTTGCGGCCCTTCAGGCTGAGCCGCTGGCGGTAATGCTGGGAGCGCCAGCCCGCGACCTCGACGAGCGCTGGCGTGTCGCTATCGAGGATATGTTCGATGGCGGGCGCGAGGTCGCTGTCAGCTGAGCAGACGATGCCTACATCGTACTCTCCACGATCGGCGAGCCTGACGATGTCGAGCGCCATCGCCACATCGATCCCCTTTTCCTCCGGCCGTCTCCCGTCGGCGTTCCGAGGCCACCCGGGTGGGTATCGCAGTGGGCGGGCGAACACGTAGCAACCGGCCCGTTCCCAGGCAGCGCACTGCTGCACGTTCGCCCGGGTATGCGGCAGGCTGTAGGTAAGCATCCGGGCGCCCCGTCTAGAGCCGGACATCCGCCAACTCTCGGCCCGTGTCCCGCGCGCTGAGCAGTTCACCGAGACGCCGAGGATCGAATTGCCCGAATCTGTAGGGCAGATTCGAGTCGCTGAAGAACGCCCGGCGGGCGCCCCTGTAGAAATTCTGGGCGTCCACGAAGACGACAACCCGTTTTGCAGTGTTCATGTCAGACAAGACAAAACCCCGCCAGCCCCCTGTTGGGAGCGGCGGGGAGGAGTGCGTTCAGCGTCCACGATCGTTCGGGGCATGTCAAGACACACGATCGTGTCCGACGCCCCATCCCGCTTGCCCGTGAGCCGCGATCGGCACGATGCTCTACGGGCCGAGGGAGCCTCGAAGGGACCGCCCCATCACGCTGCTGATCCGCGAAGAGCTGCGGGCTGCCGTGACGCCGGGTGAGCATGCGCTCACCATCGGCGTCTTCGACGGTGTCCACCGCGGGCACCAGATGCTCGTCGGCATGCTCCGCGAGGAGGCCGCGAAGCGCGGCCTCGGCTCCGGGCTCGTCACCTTCCACCCACACCCCGTCTCGGTGCTCCGGCCCGACGTACAGATCTCGTACCTCACCTCCCTCGAGACCCGCGTCGAGCGGCTGCGGGCGACGGGGCTCGACTTCGTCTCGGTCGTGCAGTTCACCTCCGAGCTCGCGCAGGTGTCTGCGGAGGACTTCGCGCGCGTGCTCCACGAGGAAGCGGGCATGCGCCTGCTCATGGTCGGCCAGGACTTCGCCCTCGGCCGCAACCGCGAGGGCACGGTCGACCGCCTCGCCGAGATCGGCTCTGACGTCGGCTTCGAGGTGCAGCCCATCGAGTTGCTCCCGCTCGAAGACGGCGCCGTCTCCTCCACGCGCGTCCGCAACGCGCTGGCAGACGGCAAGATGGAGGAGGCGACGCAGCTCCTCGGCCGGCCGTACGCGCTGCGCGGCCCCGTCGTGCACGGCGACCAGCGCGGCCGCACCATCGGCTTCCCGACGCTCAACCTCGGCTTCAGCCCAGACCTCGCGCTGCCTGCGTACGGCGTCTACGTCTCCCGCACCGACATCGACGGTGTGGAGTACGAGGGCTGCACCAACATCGGCGTGCGCCCGACGTTCGACGGGGCGAGGCTGATGGTGGAGACCCACCTGCTGGACTTCGACCAGGACGTCTACGGCAGCGTCATCACCGTCGAGCTGCTCGAACGGCTGCGGCCCGAGCAGCGCTTCGACGGCCCCGACGCGCTGATCGCGCAGATCGGCCGCGACCTCGAAGCCACTCGGGCCTACTTCGCATGAGGCGGACGTGACGATGAGTCCCTCGGACGTATCGATCGACGAACAGGTCGCCGCGATCATGCGCGGCACGGACTTCGGCGACGACACCACGCGCCAGACCATGGAGCGCGAGCTGCGCGAGCGCCTGGCCGAGGGCCGGCCGCTGCGCGTTTACTGCGGCTACGACCCCACGTCCGTCGATCTCCACCTCGGCCACACGCTCACGATGCGCAAGCTGCGCACCTTCCAGGACCTGGGCCACGAGGTGACGTTCCTGATCGGCAACTTCACCGGCCTGGTCGGCGACCCCTCGGACAAGGACAAGACGCGGCCGATGCTCACCGCGCAACGGCTCGCCGCCAACGCGGAGACATACGCCGACCAGGCGTTCCGCATCCTCGACCGCGACCGCACGTCCATCCGCTACAACGCCGACTGGCTCGGCGAGCTGCGCTTCGACGAGGTCGTCCGGCTCGCCGCGAACTTCACCGTCGCCCAGTTCCTCGAGCGCGACAACTTCGAGCGGCGCCGCGAGCGCGGCGACCCGATCTACGTCAGCGAGTTCATGTATGCGCTGATGCAGGCCTACGACGCGGTGGCCCTCGAGACCGACGTGCAGGTGGGGGGCTCCGAGCAGCTGTTCAACCTCATGGCCGGCCGCGTCCTCCAGCGCGAGCACGGCCAGCGCCCGCAGATCGTCGTGACGCTGCCCATCCTCGTCGGCACCGACGGGCGGCTGCGCATGTCGAAGTCGACCGGCAACTACATCGGCATCGACGACTCGCCGAACGAGATGTTCGGCAAGGTCATGTCCGTGCCGGACACCGCGATGCGTGACTACTTCACGCTACTCACGGACCTCGACCCCGCCGAGATCGGCGAGCTCGTCGGGGCGGTCGAGGGCGGCGCGCTGCCACCGATCGACGCGAAGAAGCGGCTCGCGCTCGAGGTCACCTCGGGGCTCTACCCGCGCGCCGAGGCGGAGGAAGCGCAGCGCTACTTCGAGTCGACGTTCCAGCGCCGCCAGACGCCCGACGAGATGCCCGAGTACGCGCTCCCCGACGGCGACGAGGGCCGCCTCGACCGCGTGCTCGTCGACGCGGAACTCGTACAGAGCAACGCCGAGGCGCGGCGGATGGTGCAGCAGGGCGCGGTGCGCATCAACGGCGAGCGCGTCGAGGCGTTCGACGCCCCGGTACGCGCCGGCGACGAGGTGCGCGTGGGGCGTCGGCGGTTCCTGCGGGTGACGGCGGGCTAGCTTCAGATCAGGCTTGTTGATCGTTTTGACAGCGGATCGGCATTCGCCATACGCTCGCGCCGCCTGCTCGACGCGATCGAGCGGCCGCTGCATGCCGGGCGGGAGTCGCCCGGGAGGACGCTGAGAGGAAGAGCATGGTCTCAAAGACGTTCGAGTTGGTGAGCTACGAGAAGCACAACCGCATCGCGTGGCTGACCATCAACAACGAGGAGCGCATGAACGCCCTGAGCACGGGCGTGCAGAACGGCCTCTACTACGGCTTCGAAGAGGTCATCAACGACGACGACGTGCTCGTCGCCATCCTCACCGGGGCCGGGGGCCGCGCGTTCTGCGCCGGCGCCGACCTCAAGGAGATGACCGAGCGCGACCAGAGCATCGGCCAGGGCGCCGCGCAAGAGGCGCAGAACGGCATGTTCCACGTCACCGAGTGCAAGAAGCCGATCATCGCGGCCGTCGACGGCTTCGCGCTGGCCGGCGGCATGCAGCTCTCGGCGCGCTGCGACGTCCGCATCGCGACCGAGAACTCGCGCTTCGGGATGCCGGAGCCGCTGCGCAGCCTGACGCCGATCAACCTCATGGACACGCTGGAGATGGGCTTCGTCCCGCTCGGCGAGGCGATGTGGATCATCCTCTCGGGGGCCCACATCACCGCGCAGCGCGCTCACGAGATCGGCTTCGTCCAGTGGCTGGCCCCGGACCGCGACGCCATGATGGCCATGGCCGAGGAACGGGCCGAGACGCTGAAGCTGTGCGCGCCGCTGGCGGTGCAGGCGCTGAAGAACGGCGTCCACCTCAACATGAACCCGCCGGAGCCGCAGCCCGCGGGCGTCTCCTACCTCGACCACCTCCGCAACCTCAACTCGGAGCTGCAGGAGAAGGTCGCCAACAGCGAGGACCGGATGGAGGGCCCGAAGGCCTTCGCCGAGAAGCGCGCCCCGAACTGGCAGGGCCGCTAAGCCTCACGCACGCCGCATGAGCCGCCGAGGGCCCCATGGGGCCGCCGGCTGCTCAGTCGGAACAACCGGGAGCCCTCGCGATCCGCGAGGGCTCCCGTGCGTCTGCCTCGGTCTCGCCTCGTAGCAACTCCTCGCCGACTACCCGACGATCCGCGAAGCTCCTCGGTACCGGGGCCGCCGCCCTGTTCGGTAACATGACTGACCGGCGCATGGAGTGGGATGAGCCGCGAGCCTGAGCACCACCTGTGAGGAAGCCGATGCACAAGTACGAGGTCATCATCTACTGGAGCAACGAGGACAACACCTTCGTCGCCGAGGTGCCCGAGCTCCCCGGTTGCAGCGCCCACTGCGAGACGAAGGAAGCCGCGCTACAAAGTGTTGAACAGGCGATCGACCTCTGGATCGACACGGCGCTGGAGTTCGGCGACCCCGTTCCGGACCCCAGGGGTGAACGCCTGATGCTCGCGTAGGACTCCGCGACCAGCCTCACCGAAGCCGGTGACGAGCTACAGCGATTGGGTGGTTGAAGCGTACGGGCGCGACATCGGCTCTGGCGGCCTCGCTTTGACGGCCGCGTTCATGCGAGCGGCGCGTACCGGGAGACACGTGTCTTCCAGCGATGACTGTTGGGCTGGTGCGCGGCGTGGCTTTGGTGCGGCGATTCTCAGTTCTGGCCGCAATCCCGTATACCTCGGTCTCGCCTTTGACCCGGCGGCGGTCTAGCACGTAGTCTCGCCTCGCCTGCTCTACGCGACAGGGCGGGCCGCCAATGCCGGGCGGGGGTCGCCCGCGATACACGCTGGGAGGAGAAGGCATGGTCTCGAAGACCTTTGAGCTGGTGAGCTACGAGAAGAACAACCGCATCGCGTGGATCACCATCAACAACGAGGAGCGCATGAACGCCCTGAGCACGGGCGTCCAGAACGGCCTCTACGACTCGTTCGACGAGGTGATCAACGACGACGACGTGCTGGTCGCCATCCTGACCGGGGCCGGGGGCCGCGCGTTCTGCGCCGGCGCCGACCTCAAGGAGATGACCGAGCGCGACCAGACCATCGGCCAGGGCGCCGCGCAGGAGGCGAAGAACGGCCTCAGCCACGCCACGAACTGCAAGAAGCCGATCATCGCGGCCATCGACGGCTTCGCGCTGGCCGGCGGCATGCAGCTCTCGGCGCGCTGTGACTTCCGCATCGCCACCGAGAAGTCGCGCTTCGGGATGCCGGAGCCGCTGCGCAGCCTGACGCCGATCAACACGATGGACACGCTGGAGATGGGCTTCGTGCCCCTCGGCGAGGCGCTGTGGATCATCCTCTCGGGTGCCCACATCACCGCGCAGCGCGCCCACGAGATCGGCTTCGTGCAGTGGCTGGCCCCGGACCGCGACGCCATGATGGCGGAGGCGGAGGAGCGCGCGGAGACCCTGAAGCTCTGTGCCCCGCTGGCGGTGCAGGCGCTGAAGAACGGCGTCCACCTGAACATGAACCCGCCGGAGCCGCAGCCCGCGGGCGTCGCGTACCTCGACCACCTCCGCAACCTCAACGCGGAGCTGCAGGAGAAGGTCGCCAACAGCGAGGACCGGATGGAGGGCCCCAAGGCCTTCGCCGAGAAGCGCGCCCCGAACTGGCAGGGCCGCTAAGCCTCACGTACGCCGCATGAGCCGCCGAGGGCCTCACGAGGCCCCGGCGCGCTCAGTCGGAAACAACCGGGAGCCCTCGCAATCGCGAGGGCTCCCGTGTGTCTGCGGCCGGATTGGGTCGGGTGGCTACGCCTCGGCGGCGGCCAGCTCCTCGAGCTCCTTCAGCACCTGGTCCTGCACGTGCGCCGGCACCTCGGCGTAGCGGTCCACCTCGACGGTGAACGTGCCGCGGCCGTTGGTCATGGCGCGCAGGTCCGGGCCGTAGCGCTGGATCTCGGCGAGCGGCGCCTCGGCCTGCACGATGCTGACCTCGCCCGTGGGCTCGACGCCGTGGACCTGCCCGCGGCGGCTGTTGAGGTCGCCCATCACGTCGCCCACGCGCTCGCTCGGCACGCGGATCGTGAGCTTCACGATCGGCTCGAGCAGGATCGGGCGCGCGTCCAGGAAGCCCTGCCTGAGCGCCTGAGACGCCGCCAGCTTGAACGCCATCTCCGAGGAGTCGACCGAGTGCGACGAGCCGTCGAGCAGCGTCACCCGCATGTCGACGATCGGTGAGTGCGCGAG
>DAOULE010000110.1:0-3530 GCA_034420575.1 Dehalococcoidia bacterium | reverse complement strand
GCGATGGGCGTCGATACCAGCGTCATTCGCCATCTCTACCGCTACGACCGGACCATCCCGCTGCTCCCCACCAGCGAGCGCGACGCCGTCATGGTGGTGCGCGACGGCAACTTTGAGCCTGCCGAGGGCCTGACCCGCCAGCGCGTCACCTTCGGCACGACGCACGACGAGCGTGTGACGGCCACGCTGACCTACCCGGCCGAGGGCGGCCCGTTCCCGGCGGTCATCCTCCAGCACGGCTCGACGGCGATGGGCCGCCACATGTGGGCGACCCGGCCCGTTGACGTCGAGTGGGCGCTGGAGCACGGCGTGATGTGCGTCGCTGTCGACGCGCCGGGGTTCGGCGCGCGCGAGCAGGCCGACAACCGCGGGCGGCTCATGCGCGACCGCCCGGACCTGATGTTCCGCACGCGCGACCAGCGCATCCAGAATGTCCAGGACCTGATGCGCACAGTGGATTACCTGCACTCGCGCGACGATGTCCTCGCAGAGGCCATCGGCTTCTGCGGCGTCTCGATGGGGACGAGGGTCGGCGCGCCGTTCTTCGGCCTCGATGAGCGTGTGCGCACCGGTGCGTTCTTCATCGGTGGCTCCGGCCCGTATTCGGGCTTCGAGGTGGCGGGCACGGAGTTCGCCGACCTTGCGGCCGACGAGCGCATGATCTTCGACCTCACCGACCCCATCGTGTTCGCGCCCATGTCGGCCAGCCGCGAGGTGATCGTGATCAACGGCACACGCGACACGGTCGTGGGTGAGGGCGCGGGCGAGCGGCTGCAGGAGGCCTTCGGCGAGCCGAAGACACTGCGCTGGTACGACGGCGATCACGGCGACGTGCCGACGGAGCTCTACGACGAGGCCGGCGCGTTCCTCGTGCGCCACTTGCAGGTGCCCGCGTAGCGCGGGGCGGCTGGCTTCGGGGGCCTATAACGCATGCTATGTTCGGCTCACCACCCGAAGGAGGTGAGAGATGGATTGGAGCGACACTCCTGATCAGGCTGCCTTCCGCCAGGAGGTGCGGGCGCTGATCGACGAACACCTCCCCGCCCTCTACCGCCGCATGCGCGACGAGGGCACCGAGGAGGGCTACGAGGGCGGCTGGATCGCCGACCGCGCCTCCGACGACGCCGAACGCAAGGACGCCGCCGAGGACTGGACCGACGCGGTCTCCGACCGCGGATGGTTCGCCCCGCACTGGCCGGAGGAGTACGGCGGCGCGGGCCTCAGCCCCATGGAGCAGTTCATCTACAACCAGGAGATGGCAGAGGCAGGCGCCCCGATCGTGGGCGGCTCCGGCGTCAGCCTCCTCGGGCCGACGATGATCGTGCACGGCACCGAGGACCAGAAGGAGAAGTACCTCCCGAAGATCCTCTCCGGTGAGACCGTGTGGGCACAGGGCTACTCCGAGCCCGGCGCGGGGTCGGACCTCGGCTCGCTGCAGACGCGCGCCATCCGCGACGGTGACGAGTACGTGATCAACGGCCAGAAGATCTGGACGTCGAACGCGCACTACTCCGACGCCATCTTCGCGCTGGTCCGCACCAACCCGGACGCGCCCAAGCACCGCGGCATCTCGTTCCTGCTCATCGACGACATCCACACGCCGGGGCTGAACCTGCGGCCGCTCATCAACATGGCGTGGCAGCACGGCTTCAACGAGACGTTCTTCGAGGACGTCCGCACGCCGGCCGCCAACGTGCTGGGCGAGGTCGACCGTGGTTGGTACGTCGGCATGACGCTGCTCGACTACGAGCGCTCGAACATCAGCGGCGCGGTCACGCTGCGCCGCCAGATCGGGCAGCTCATCGAGTTCTCGCACGGCCGGGACGCCGACAAGGTGCGGATGCTGTCCTCGGTGCGCGGCGAGATCACCGACCGCTACCTGGAGGCCGAGGTCGGGGCGAACTTTTCGTTCCGCATCATCTCGATGCAGAACGCCGGGGTCATCCCGAACTACGAGGCCTCGACGGCCAAGATGTTCATCTCCGAGTCCCGCCAGAAGCTGGCGCGGACGGGGATGAAGACGTTCGGCCTGTACGCCAACCTGTGGGACGAGGACGACAAGTACGCCCCCGCGAAGACCGCGTTCACGCAGCGCTACATCACCACGATCCCGGGCACCATCGGCGGCGGCAGCTCGGAGATCCAGCGCAACATCATCGCCACGCGCGGGCTCGGCCTGCCGCGCGGCTAACCTCGCGCCACGGGCGCGGGCGAGCGCACGATGAGGGGGCCGCGCAGGCCCCCTCACTCCGTTTGTGATGACGTGCACAATAGTTGTCGCAAGAGTACACTGCTGCCATGACCACCGACGCCCACACCTACAGCGACACGGGCCACGAGTTCCTCGCGCGCGCCCGCACGTACCTCGCCGAGGAGGACCTGCTGCAGGCCTCGGAGAAGGGGTGGGGCGCGGCCGCGCAGATGGTGAAGGCCGCCGCGCAGGCGCGCGGCTGGCGCCACCGGAGCCACCGCGACCTCTACCGGGCCGTCGACCGGCTCGTGGAAGAGACGGGCGACCGGGACCTGTGGACCCTCTTTCACACCGCCAGCTCGCTCCACGCCAACTTCTACGAGGGCTGGCAGACGCGCGAGATGGTGGAACAAGGTGTGTCCGATGTCGCGGCCCTGGTCGAGAAGCTGGACGGCCTCGCGGAGTAGGCACCGCTCGATGCGGATTCTCACGGGCAGTCTCGACGATGATCCCGACGCGTTGCTTCCTCAGGCCCGCGACTATCTTGCGGCAGGTGATCTGCAACAGGCCTCGGGCCGCGCCTGGGATGCGACGGCACGCACGCTGATTGCCGTTGCGGAGTCCAGCGGTTGGCCTCATCACACCCATCGCGATCTCTTTGTCGCGATTGAGCGCATCGCCGGCGAGACAGGTGACCCGGAACTAGTCAGCCTGATGGGCTCCGCGAGCGTTCTCGACACGAACTTCTACGAGGGATGGCTCCCTCGCGAGACTGTCGAGCGGAACCTGTCGCGTGTGATCACACTTGTCGAAAAGCTCGACGCCCTCAGGATCGAGACGTAGGCACGGACTTCAACCGCACGACGAGGGGGCCGCGCGGCCCCCTCGCTGCGTTCGGCTGGGGTCGGGGTGCTACGCCTTCGGGAGCGACACCACCACCGGGCCCGGGCCGACCGAGACGCCCTTCGGCGTCTCCGTCCACATCTCGATCTCGACCAGGTGGTCGCCATCGTCCTCCCACTTGCGGGTGACGCGGCCCTTCGTCGTCGAGGTCTCGCCGACGACGTTGAAGATCTTCATGCGGAACGGGCCGACCTTCCTGATCCGCCCGTCCAGGCCGATGAACTCGCGCGTGCAGCGCTCCCACCAGCCCTGGATGAAGACGTTGTTGGCGTACATCTCCGGCGCGCCCTGTGCCTGCGCCACCTCTGTGTTGTGGTGAATCTGCGCGAAGTCGCGGTTCGCGCCCGCCTCCACGACGAGTCGATGCACCGTGATCGGGATCTCGACGGGGTCGAGCTCGTCGCCCTCGTTGACCTCGTCCCACGTCCGCTGCCTG
>DAOULE010000109.1:0-3206 GCA_034420575.1 Dehalococcoidia bacterium | reverse complement strand
GAGATGTACTCGCCGGGGCTGTCGCCCTTGAGCAGGGCGAACTTCTGGAAGCCGGGCACCTGGTCCAGGTAGCTGTCGCGCTCGCGCCAGCTGCGCTCGAAGTCCTCCTCGCGCCCCTCGGCGATGCTGAACCGGTTCATCGCGATGAACATGTCGCCTCCCTGGCGTGCGGGACTTCGTGCTGGAGTCGAGGGTGACGCGCCCGCGAACGTGAGTCTACACATATCTCCCATATGTCGTGATTTCTTGCACAGGTTGTGAGAACGCTGGGACGTGCGTGCCTACACTCGAACGAGGCGCCGAACTGGACCAGCGTGGAAGGCCGTCCATGCGCAGCATGCTGCGTGCTGCCCGGGCCCTCACGGGCCTCGTCATCGTCACACTCGCGGTCGCGGCCTGCACCGGCGGCGACGATGATGCTGCGCCCGCCGCTCCTGCAGCGACCACTTCGGTGTCGACCTCGACGGCTACACTGGCCGTCGCAAGTACGCCCGCGCCGACTCCGACTGCCACCGTTGCGGCTACTGCCACCGCGACCGCTACTACCACCGCAACCACGACGAGGACCGCGACTCCCACGGCCACCCCCGAGCCGACGCCGACCGAGGAGCCGGTCGAGGCGACGCCGCAGCTTCCCGTGACCGTCACGGACGTGGACGGGAACGAGATGGTGATCGAGGACGTCTCGCGGCTGGTGGTGCTGAACGGGACCATCACCGAGGTCGTGTTCGCCCTCGGCCTCGGCGACCACGTCGTCGGCGTGGATGTCACGTCGACGTACCCGCCGGAAGCGCTCGAGCTGCCGGACGTCGGCGTGCAGATCGCGCTGAGCGCGGAGGGCATCGTCGCGCTCGGGCCGACGCTGGTGCTGGGCACCACCTTCGCGGGGCCGCCCGAGGTGATCGAGCAGGTGCGGGGGACGGGCATCCCCGTCCTCATCCTCCCCGACTACAACTCCCTCGACGACATCGAGGTGAAGATCACGCGCATCGCCACGGCGCTGGGCGTGCCGCGCCGCGGCGAGCAACTGGCCGCCGAGACGCTGGCATCGATCGCGGAGGCGACCGCGGCCACTGAGGGCACGGCGAGCAGCCCGCGCGTGGCGTTCATCTACCTGCGCGGCGCGCAGACGCAGCTGATCGGCGGCGATGGCGCGGGAGCGACCTCGCTCATCGAGGCCGCGGGCGGTATCGATGTGGGCGTCGAGGCGGGCGTGGAGGGGTTCACGGCGATCACGCCGGAGGCCCTGGTCACGGCGAACCCGGACGTGATCCTGGTGTTCAGCACCGGGCTGGAGTCCGTGGGCGGCGTCGACGGGCTGCTCCGGATCCCGGGGATGGCCCAGACAGAGGCCGGACGCAACCGCGCCGTCGTGGACTTCGACGGGCAGTACCTGCTCGGTTACGGCCCCCGCACCGGCGCGGTGCTGGCCGAGCTGATCGCCGCGATCTACCCGGAACTGCAGTAAGGGCCGACGATGACGATCCGCCGGCAGACAGCTGACAGAGCGCGGGGCATGCGACGAGGCACGCCTCGCGGCGCGTTGCGCCGCGCCTGGCAGCACGCGCAGTCGCTACGGCCCATGAGCGCCGGCCCCACGTTCGCCGTCCTGGTCGCGATGCTGGTGGTCGCTGTGTTCCTGAACGCCGGCATTGGCGCGGTCCGAGTGCCGCCCGCCGAGGTGGCGACGGTGCTCCTCGATCGCGTCGGCATCTCGACCGGGGTCGAGGTCGACATGGTGCGCGAGCAGGTGGTGTGGGGCATCCGCATGCCGCGCATCGTGCTCGCCGTCTTCGTCGGCGCGGGCCTGGGCATGGCGGGCGCCTCGCTGCAGGCCATCTTCCGCAATCCGCTGGCCGAGCCCGGGCTGATCGGGGTGTCGAGCGGCGGAGCGCTGGGTGTGATCGCGCTGATCATCACCGGGTTCTCGCCGCTCGGCTGGATGTCGCTGCCGCTGGCCGCGTTCGCCGGAGCGCTCCTCCTGACGCTCGTGGTCTACGGGCTGGCACGCTCCGACGGCCGGACGCAGGTGGTGACGCTGATCCTGACCGGCGTCGCGATGAACTCCATCGCCGGCGGCCTGATCGGGCTGGCCAGCTTCCTCGCCGACGACTCCGAGCTGCGCAGCATCATCTTCTGGACGCTCGGTAGCCTCGCGGGCGCGACGTGGCCGACGGTGCTGCCCGTGGTGCTGATCACGGTCGTCGGCTTGCTGCTGTTGCCGCGTTACGCACGCGCGATGAACCTGATCGTCCTGGGCGAGCGCGAGGCGTTCCACCTGGGCGTGCGCACCGAGCGTGTCCGCCTGCTGGTGATCGTCTTCGCGACGCTCGTCACTGGAGCAGGGGTCGCGGTCGCTGGAATCGTGGCCTTCGTCGGGCTCGTGGTGCCGCACCTGCTGCGGATCGTGGTCGGCCCCGACCATCGCGTGTTGCTCCCGGCCAGCGCCCTGGGCGGCGCGATCCTGCTGCTCGGCGCCGACCTCGTCGCGCGCACGATCGTGATCCCCGCCGAGCTGCCGCTCGGGGTCGTCACGGCGCTCATCGGTGGACCGTACTTCCTCTTCCTCCTGCGTCGCACGACGCGCGAGCAGGGAGGCTGGATGTGACGCCCCTGCTTGCCGCCGAGGAGGTCTCATTCCACGTCGGCGGGGCCCGGCTGGTCGACGGCGTGACGTTCGAGGCCAGCCGCGGCGAGCTGATCGCGGTGGTCGGGCCGAACGGCGCGGGCAAGTCCACGCTGCTCCGCATCGTGGCCGGCGAGCTGGAGGCGACATCCGGCGACGTGTACCTCGACGGCCGGCCCATCACAGGCATGCCGGCGATCGAGCAGGCGCGGCTACGCGCCGTCCTCCCGCAGCAGACGCCGACGACCTTCCGGTTCACCACCGAGGAGGTCGTCACGTTCGGCCGGATGCCGTGGCTGCACACCCCGCAGTCGATGGAGGACGACGAGGCGGTCGAGGAGGCGATGCGCCTGACCGAGGTCACCTCGATGGCTTCGCAGGCGTTCCCGACGCTCTCCGGCGGCGAGCAGACACTCGCCTCGCTGTCACGGGTGCTGGCGCAGCGCACGCCGCTGCTGCTCCTGGACGAGCCGACGAGCGCGCTGGACCTGCGGCACGAGGCACTCGTGATGGACCTGCTCCATGACCTCGCCGAGCGCGGCAGCGCTGTGGTCGCCGTGCTGCACGACCTCAACCTCGC
>DAOULE010000108.1:0-5324 GCA_034420575.1 Dehalococcoidia bacterium | reverse complement strand
GCCCATACATCGAGGCAGACGCCGTGTATGTCTGAGGGGCGCTGGGATGTCTACGTCCGGGACATGCTCGATTGCTGCGCGCGAATCGGGGACTATACGGCCGGCCTCGGGCGCGCCGAGCTTCTGCGCGCGCGGGTTCTCTACGACGCGACGCTGTGGAACATCGCTGTGCTCGGGGAGGCCGCGAACAACGTCCCCGACATCATCCAGCAAGCTCACCCCGAGATTCCCTGGGCCGACATCACAGGGACGCGCAACCGCATCGTTCACGGCTACGGCGGCATCGACGATCAGATCGTCTGGGAGATCGTGAGTGGCGACATTCCCGCGCTGATCCCGCAACTGCGGGCCCTGCTGCGAGACGCCGAGGGACAGGACTGACGCACATGCCGGCTAAGAGGCACTCCCCCGCCTCGATCCCGTAGACCGAGTCCAGCGACGGCGACCTCCTCCTGCGTGAGCAGGTAGGAGGCCGCCTCGTCGCGGATGCGCCCTGCCGCCTCGGGGTTCCCCTCGTCCGGCTTGAGCACCTCCATCGAGAAGGCGGGCGTGCGCTTTGTCCCGACCGTCGCGCGCACGTGGGCGTGGTGCACGGGCAGCGAGACGATGTCCTCCTCGGAGGTGCGCTCGCGATCGCAGCTCCCAGAGGAGCTGGCGGGCAGCCGAGCCCGCCAGCTGGAAGACGGCGAGGCGGCCGATGTTGGCGAGCACGAGCGACGCCCCGAACTTCCCCAACTCGGAGAGCATCGACTCGTAGTCGACGCCCGGCATCGACTGCACCTCGTCCACGACCAGGAGTGCCCCGCGCCGCTGCTCGGGCGGCAGCTCTCCCTCCCCGCGGATCACGGCTTCGACGAGGTTGAGGATGGAGGACCCGATCAGCGCGGCGACATCGCGCCCGGCAGCGCCCTGCGCCGTCGAGACGAGCAGCACGCCGAGCCCTTCCGGGTGCCGTGCTGCCCGGACTGCCACGCGCAGATCGTCAACAACCTGCTCGCGCGCTTCAGCGCCGGGCACGTCCGCCACGCGATCCTGGTCCTCCCGGCCGATCACAACGCGCCCTGGTGGGGCTCCTACGCCGGTTGGCCAGTCTGCCTGCTGGCCACGCACTCCGGCATCGACGACGCAGCCGTCGGCAGCGTCGGACGCCCGGTCGACGCGATGTGCGGATCTTGTCGGAGCATGGACCACAGGCTCCGGTGCACGAGCCTGCGCGCGCTGGGCGCCTACTCGTCCAGGACCGAGAACCGGCCGCTGTCGCTGCGCCCGAAGACCTCCGGGAAGTAGGACTCCTCGACGCGGGCGGGTGGGACGATGAACTCCCCGGGGGCCGTCGCGCGGGCATAGTACACGTACTCGTGGACGCCGCGCGGCAATCGGTCCGCCTGCAGCACCAGGCGGTCGTCCCGAATGTCGACGTGCCGCCACGGGTTGTAGTACCAGGCGTACCAGGGCGCGTAGTCCTTCGGCGCCGCGCCCTGCCGCGTGTCCCGGCGGTCCGCCTCGAGCTGCTGGATGAGCTCGGGCGCGACGATGCGCAGGTTCGGGTTGATGGGTTCAAGTCCCGCCGGCAGGTAGTCCTCGACCAGCACGAAGAGGCGATCGTGCGGGGCCACGATGGTGACCTGTACGCGCACGACGTCGCCGAGTCTGGCGCTGGTGACGACTTCGTCCGGGTTGCCGATCAGCGAGTAGCGGTGCGAGATGGCGAACCCGCGGTTGAGCGCCAGGATGTCGCGCGCAGGCGTGATGTAGCGCAGGTTCAGCCCGTAGTACATGCGGCCGGGCCGCGACGCGTCACGCTCGAACTGCACCCGGCTGACCTCGCCCGAGGGCAGCTCGGTGAGCGGGAGCTCGGCTCCGTCGACGTAGTCGCCGGCCGGGACGTTGAAGCTGCCGTCCAGCACCTGGCGGGTATCGAGCCAGACGGCGTAGTCATAGACGCCGAGTGTCTCGCCGGTGGTCTCCGCGTAGGCGCCGAGCGAGGACATCGCCTGCGCCCGCACCACACCGGTCCTCCACCGCTCCTGTGAACGCGCGAGCACCAGCCAGCGCACGGTCTCCTCGATCAGCGGGTGCCCCTGATCGACCTCGGCCAGGGCGCGCAGCACGAGGGCGGTCGTGCGGACGCTGCTGTTGTGCATCGAGCCGCCGCGCCGCTCGTCCTCCCAGTGGTTGCCGTTCGCGCTGGCGATGATCTCCGCCGTGAGGTCGTTGAGGAGCCAGCGCACGGGCTCCGCGGACCGGTCGTGCCCGGAGGCGAGCAACCCGAGCAGCAGGTAGGCGCGGCCCCAGTTGGTGAGGCGCGAGCGGTCCTGCGCCACGATCGCTCGCATCGTGGCTCCGTGCTGGAGTGCGACGAACCCGCTCCCCCGGCCCGCCGATGTCAGGGCGTAGAGCAGGAACGCGTGCTGGCTCGGGTCGGCGGGCCGGGCCACGTCCGTCGTGCGATGCACGTGACGCGAGATGAGGTTCGAGGCGTCCTCGGCGACCTCCACCGGGACGTGGACGCCGGCTTCGCGCGCCTCGCCCAGTGCGATCAGGGCCCAGGCCGTGATCCAGAGGCTGGTCTGGCACGACCGGCACCACGCCCAGCCTCCGTCGTAGCGCTGCATGCTGATCAGCCTGGCGACATCGTCACGGAGCTGCTGCGTCTGGCTCCGGTCCAGGCGGCCACCCTGCGAGCGCTTCACCGCCACGGTCGCGATCACACGGCTCGCGACGCGCTCGCTCCACTCGTAGGGGCGCGGCGCGAAGTGCTGCAGCTCGCCGGCGATCGTCCCGACGAGCGATCCCTGCACGGAGATCTCGAGCTCGCCTCGCTCCAGGATCGCGTAGTCCGGGAGGTACACCGCCTCGACCGCGAGCGCGTCGTCGATCGCGCCGCCGGTGGCCGTCGTCTCGGCGGTGACGTTGAGATGCACCGGCAGCGAGATCTCGACGGCATCCCTGAACCCGCCGGTCGCGACCGCGTCGAAGCGCACCCTGGCCGTCCCCTCCGCGGCGGCGCGCGCCGTCCACTCGAAGACCGCCGAGCGGTCCGGCTGGATGCGCACCGTGCGGGCGGCCGAGCCGTCGAGCGTCACGCCCTCGGCTTGCACGGTCACGGTCACAATGCGCGCGGCCGTCGTCCCGTTGCGCACGAGGGTGCGCAGCGTCACCTCGTCGCCGACGCGCAGGAAGCGCGGCAGTGCGGGACGCACGAGCAGGGGCTGCGTCACCAGCAGCTCGCTGGTTGCCTCGCCGACCTGCGTCGTGCCGCTCACGGCGCGCGCCTGGGCGCGCCAGGTCGTCGCGTTGTCGGGCAGCTCGAGCTCGAAGCTGGCCTTGCCGTCCTCGTCCGTCTCGAGCTGGCCAATCCAGAGCGCGGTGTTGCGGAAGTCCGAGCGCAACCGCGTGGTGTCGCCGCCGCCGCCCTTGCCGCTCGCACCCTCCGGCGACTTCAGGATGTCGTTGTGCCGGTCGATCGAGACGCCGAGCGAGGAGAAGGTTGCGACGCCCAGCGCACGCTGGAACCAGAACGCGTGCATCCCGTCCGGCCCCACCTCCTCGGCGAGCGAGAGCACAGCCTGATCGGCGATCGCGACCGACACCTCACCGGCCACGCCGCGCCCCAGCCAGTCCGTGACCGTGACCTCGTAGCGGACCGTCTCACCCGGCGCGGCGCGCTCGCGGTCCGGCTCGATGCGCACGTCGAGGCGCCGCGGGGCCGTGGAGACGGGCAGCTCGGTGTAGCCGACGAGGTAGCGCGGAAGCGGGTCGTCGTCCGTCGGGGGGCGGTAGAGCAGGACGCTGACGTAGATGTTGGGGAGGTGGCGGTCCTCGATCGGGATTCGCAGCACCTCGCTGTTCGTCTCGAACTTTCGGACCTCGGTGTGGAGGATGCCTCCGCGCTCGATGGTGACCAGCCCGGTCGCGCCGGCGAAGGGTGCGGGCACGAGCACCTCGGCGACATCGCCCACCTCGTAGCCCTCCCGGTCGGGGATGAGGTCGATCAGGTCGTCGTTGCGGATGCGCCACGGTGCGTAGTGCCGGCCGCTCACCCAGAGGTAGGTAGACGAGCGCGCCACGCGGCCCTCGTCGTCGACCGACTCCGCGACGAGACGGTACGCGCCCGAGGCTGGCGGCGTGAACGTGATCGCCGCCTCCCCGTCGGCTCCCGTGGTCACCGACTGCACCTCGATCTCGGTCTCGACCAGCTCGCTCGTGTAGGACCGGCTGCCGCCCGTGCCGCCGACCTTCGTGGTCACCCAGCGCTGCTCGTACGCGCGCACGGTGACGGGCCGCTGGGGCGCGATCGCGCTGTTGATGTCGACCGTGACGAGGCGCACCGTCTCGGGCTCTCCGGCCCTGGCGATGTACGAGTCGGTCCGGATCCCTGCGTACCACGCGGCGGGGTGGACCCTCACCGACGAAGTGGCGGCCACGGCCTGGGCGCTCTCGTCTCGCACGGTGGCGCTGATGGTGAAGACCTGCGTGCCTTCGTCCGCCTGCAGCGCGGCGGTCACCTCGTACAACGCGACGCCCCCGGCGCCCGCCTCGGCGCTGCCCTGCGCGCGCAGCGGGGAATCCTCGTAGTACCAGTAGTAGCGGCGGTTCGAGAACGAGTAGCCTTCGTACCCCTCGGCGCGGATCGAGGTCGGTGACGAGAGCACGGACCAGTTGACGGTCGCCCCCTCGACGCCGCCGCCGAAGTAGAACTCCGCCGTCGTCTCGACGGGGATCTGCTCGCCGTCGATGTAGTGCGCCTCGGGCGTCGCGACGGTGACGCGGAACTCGGGTACCCGGAACTGCTCGACCGTGAAGGTCGTGGATGTGATGCGGCCGGGCTGCCGCGCCAGATACCGACGCGCAGCGCTGCCCCGCAGCTCGATGGTGTACGTGCCGGTGGCGCCGCCCTCCGGGATCACGAACGCGCCTTCGAGCGTGCCGAACTCGTTGGCTTCCGCCTCCGTGCGCGACAGCTCCTTGCTCTTCGAATCGCGGACCACGACGTTGAACGTCTCGTCCGGGCCGGGCAGCGAGTACGCCGCATCGTCGTCACGGCGGATGACCGCCTTGTAGGACACCGTCTCGCCCGTCCGGTAGATCGGGCGCTCCGTGTAGAGGTGCGCCAGCAGGTCGAAGGTTCGCGATGAGAACGGCACGGGCAGTTGCCACGGTGAGCTGCCGTGCGTCCACTGCGTCGAGGCGACCCCGAATCGCCCGTCGTCGTCGAGCCGCAGCAGGTACGTGCCCCACTGCGAGTCCTGAACGGGGAGGTCGGCGAGGCCGTCGGCGTTGGTCAGCGCCACTCCGGCCTGGACCTACTCCACCAGGACGCC
>DAOULE010000107.1:0-1735 GCA_034420575.1 Dehalococcoidia bacterium | reverse complement strand
GTCGCCGACGCGGGCGAGGTGATGCCGCAGAAGTCGACGTTCTTCTACCCGAAGCTCGCCACGGGGATGGTGCTGAACCCGCTGGACGAGTAGCGCTCGGCGTTACGTCAAGTCGATGAGGCGGGCGGTGAAGATGTCCTCGATGGCCGCGAGCTCGGCGCGCTCGTCCGCGCTCAGCGCGCGGCTGATGCCGAGCGCCATCAGCGCCCTGCCCTCGACACTGCCGGGCACCGAGGACATCGAGTTGACGTTCACACCCCACTCGCCGAGCAGGCTGCCGACGCGGCCGATCATGCCCGGGCGGTCGACGTTCTCGATGGCGAGCACGAAGGGCGCGACGCTGGGCGCTATCTCCACCTCGTAGTCGTCGAGGCCGACGATGCGCACGCCCTGCGGCGTGTGCGTGGCGGCGACGGTGGTCTCACCCGCCTCGGACCGCACATGCACGACGACGAGGTTCGCGTAGGGCTCGCGCGCCATCCCGCGGTCCTCGTCGACGGGGAGGCCGTGCTCCTCGGCGACCTGGTCGGCGTTGACGATCGTGACCTTCGCGACCGAGACGGGTTCGAGGACGCCGACGATGGCGGCGGCGCGGAGCGGGCCAGCCTCGTGGTTGCCGATCTCGCCGAGGTACTCGATACGCATGCCCTGGAGCTGCCCGCCCTCAAGCTGCGAGGCCACGCGCGCGGCAACCTCGGCGGCCTCGATGTACGGGCCGATTACCATCATCGTCTCGGCGTCGACCGGCGGGGCGTTGACGGCGAACTGCGGCTGTCGCCCGTTCAGCACGTCGAGCACCTGCGCCACGGTGTCCACCGCCGCGCGGTCCTGCGCCTCGGCCGTCGAGGCGGCGAGGTGCGGGGTGACGACGATGCGTTCGGAGGTGGTGAGCACGTTGCCGATCGCAGGCTCCTCGCTGAACACGTCGATGGCCGCACCGGCCAGGCGGCCGTCGGTGACCGCGTCGTACAGCGCCTGCTCGTCGACGAGCGCGCCGCGCGCGGTGTTCACGAGGTAGGCCGTGGGCTTCATCAGCGCGAACTGCTCGGCGCTGATCAGCCCCCGCGTGCCCTCGTGCAGCGCGGTGTGGAGCGTGACGAAGTCCGACTCCCTCAGCAGGTCCTCGAGCGAGCACAACTCGACGCCGAGCGAGTTCGCGCGCTCCGTCGAGACGAACGGGTCGTAGGCAACCACCCGCATCTCGAACGCCCGCGCGCGGATCGCGACGCCCGAGCCGATGCGCCCGAGCCCTACCACGCCGAGCGTGCGCCCGGCGAGCTCCACGCCCTGCAGGCGGCCGCGCTCCCATCGCCCCTCGCGCAGCGAGGAGTCGCCGCGCGGCACGTTGCGCGCGGCGGCGAGCATGAGCGCGAAGGCGTGCTCGGTCGCCGACATCGTGTTGGCGAGCGGCGCGTTGACCACGACGACGCCGCGCGCGGTGGCGGCGGCGAGGTCGATGTTGTCGACGCCGACGCCCGCACGCCCGATCACCTCGAGCCGTGGTGCGGCCTCGATCACGCGGGGTGTGACCTGCGTCTGGCTGCGCACGACGAGGGCGGAGATGTCTGCGACGGCCTCGACGAGCTTGTCCTCGGAGAGCCCGGTCGCGACGCTGACGTCGTGCTGCTCGCCGAGCATGGCGATGCCCTGCTCGGCGATCTGGTCGGCGATGAGGATGCGGGCCATCGGTGCCTTCCGCCCGCCGTGCGCGCTAGCCGCGCGCGGGCACGGCGTG
>DAOULE010000106.1:0-3568 GCA_034420575.1 Dehalococcoidia bacterium | reverse complement strand
ACGATCTGGCGGATGTGGTCCTTGGCCAGCGCGTGGAAGACCACGGACTGGTCGATGCGGTTGAGGAACTCGGGCCGGAAGACGCGCTTCATCTCCTCGGTGACCTGGTCCTTCATCCGCGTGTACTGCTGCTCGGCGGTTTTGACGTCGTCGCCGCTCGTGGTGAACCCGAAGCGCGTGTCCTTGCGGATCAGGTCCGAGCCGACGTTGGACGTCATGATGATGATGGTGTTGCGGAAGTCGACCTTGCGGCCCTTCGCGTCGGACAGGTGCCCGTCGTCGAAGATCTGGAGCAGCATGTTGAAGACGTCCGGGTGCGCCTTCTCGATCTCGTCCAGCAGGATCAGGCAGTAGCTGCGCCGCCGCACGAGGTCCGTGAGCTGCCCGCCGTCGTCGTAGCCGACGTAGCCGGGCGGTGACCCGACGAGCCGCGAGACGGTGTGCTTCTCCATGAACTCGGACATGTCCAGCCGGACGATGTTGTCCTTCGACCCGAACATGAACTCGGAGAGCGTCTCGGCGAGGTAGGTCTTCCCGACCCCGGTCGGCCCGAGGAACATGAAGACGCCGATCGGCCGCTTCGGGTTCTTCAGGCCGGCGCGCGCACGCCGGACGGCCTTCGCGACCGCGCCGATGGCCTCGTCCTGCCCGATCACGCGGTCGCGCAGGAACTGCTCCATCTCCAGCAGCCGCGCCGTCTCCTCCGAGGCGATCCGCGAGAGCGGGATGCCCGTCCACATGGAGACCACGTCGCGGATGTCCTCGTCCGACACCATGAGCTGGTCGCCGGCGCGCTCGGTCTGTACGGCCTCCTCGAGCTCTTCGAGCTTCGACTGGAGGCGTACCTCGCGCTCACGTAGCTCGGCGGCGTACTCGTACTGCTGGTTGGCGATCGCCTGGTCCTTCTCGCGCCGCAGCGCCTCGATGCCCTTGGTGGCCTCGCGCACCGAGGGGGGCGTCGAGTGGCGGCGGATGCGCACACGCGCCGACGCCTCGTCGATGAGGTCGATGGCCTTGTCGGGCAAGAAGCGGTCGGAGACGTAGCGCTGGGACAGCTCGGCGGCCGCCTTGAGCGCCTCGTCGGCGATCTGCAGCTTGTGGTGGTCCTCGTAGGCCCCACGCACGCCCTTCAGGATCTCGACGGTCTCGTCGACGCTCGGCTCGTCCACGCGGACGGGCTGGAAGCGGCGCTCGAGCGCGGCGTCACGCTCGATGTGCTTGCGGTACTCGTCGAGCGTCGTCGCACCGATGGCCTGCAACTCGCCTCGTGCGAGCGCGGGCTTGAGGATGTTCGCGGCGTCGACGGCGCCCTCGGCGGCGCCCGCGCCGACGAGCATGTGCAGCTCGTCGATGAAGAGGATGCAGTTCTTGGCGGAGCGGATCTCCTCGATGACCTTCTTCAGGCGCTCCTCGAACTCGCCGCGGTACTTCGTGCCCGCAACGAGCGAGCCGATGTCCAGGGTGAGCATGCGCTTGCCGAGCAGCGTGTCGGGCGTGCTGCCCTGCACGATGCGGTGCGCGAGGCCCTCGGCGATCGAGGTCTTGCCGACACCGGGCTCGCCGATGAGCACGGGGTTGTTCTTGGTGCGGCGCGACAGGATCTGCACGACGCGCTCGATCTCGGTCTCACGGCCGATCACGGGGTCGAGCTGGCCGCTGCGCGCGGCGGCGGTGAGGTCGACGCCGAGCTGGTCGAGCGTCGGGGTGCGGGCGGTCTGGCGGCCGCCGGAGCCGGAGGCCGCGGCCTGCGGCTGGGTCTGCGCGAGGATGCGCGTGGTCTCGCCGCGCACCCGCTCCAGGTTCACGCCGAGGCTCTCGAGCACACCGGCGGCGATGCCCTCGCCCTCGCGGACGAGGCCGAGCAGCAGGTGCTCGGTGCCGATGTAGGAGTGGTTGAGGCGGCGGGCTTCGTCGACCGCCAGCTCGATGACTCGCTTGGCGCGCGGCGTGAGCCCGATCTCGCCGCTGGTGGTGCGCTCGCCCCGGCCGATGATGAACTCAACGGCCGAGCGGACCTTGTTGAGCTCCACACCCAGGTTCCCGAGGACCTTGGCGGCTACGCCGTCGCCCTCCCGCACCAGCCCGAGCAGCAGGTGCTCGGTGCCGATGTAGTTGTGGTTGAAGCGTTGCGCTTCTTCCTGCGCGAGCGTCAAGACCCTGCGGGCCCGCTCCGTGAACTTGTCAAAGCGATCAGCCATCGCGGACTCCCGTCCGTGCCGGTGTCTAGGCTACCACGGCCCGATTTTGAGCACGATCAGCGACTGTGATGGAACCTTCGGCGCCGCCGTTGTCAGCCGGCTGCCGCCCCACCCCCGGGGCTCACCCCTCCCGCACGCGCAGAGCGCGCGCGGGAGCCTGGTGACGGGTTCGAGGGTGAGCGGGCCTAGTCTTCGTCCGAGTCGTCCGACTCCTGTGCGTCGGCGAGTTCGGCCTGCGCCTGCTGCATCGCGGCGGCCATCGCCGTGAGCGGCGGGGCGTCGTCGCGGTGCGAGCTCTGCTGCCGGCCGCCGCCGCTGCCGCGCGAGGCCTCCCGCGCCTTGCGGCGGGCGTCCAGCTCCTCGCGGCGCTGAGCGTAGCGCTCCTCGGCGGCCGCGGACTCCTCCGGGAACTTCTCGCGCGCCTCGTCCGGAAGCTGCACCACGCGTCCACCGTCGTCGAACTGCCAGCCGAGGATCTCGGCCTGCGACCGCGCCTCGCGCAGCGAGAGGCCCAGGCGGTGCCGGTCCTGCTCGATGCGCACGATCTTGAGCGGCAGCACATCGCCCTCGGCGAGCACCTCCTCGGGGTGGTTGATGCGGCGGTCGACGATCTCGGAGACGTGCGCGAGTCCCTCGACGGGACCGGGCAGCCGCGTGAAGGCGCCGAAGGCGACGAGCTTGGTCACCACACCCGGCACCACGTCGCCGACGTGGTACTGGGCGATGAGGTCCTGCCACTGCTCCGGGGCAGCGCGCCGGATCGAGAGCGCGATCTTCTTGTTCTCGCGGTCCACGCGCATGACGAAGACGTCGATCTCCTGGCCGACCTTGAAGAGATCCTCCGGGTCGCTGTTGCGGTCCCAGGAGAGCTCGGAGAGGTGGGCGAGGCCGTCTGCCCCGCCGAGGTCGACGAAGACGCCGAAGTTGCGGATCGAGGTGATCTTGCCGGTGCGGATCTCGCCCTCGGCGAGCTCCTCGAGCAGCCGCTCCTTCTGGGCGGCGCGCCACTCCTGCATGGCCGCGCGCTCCGACAGGATGGCACGGTTCCGGCGGCGGTTGATCTCGATCACCTTCATGCGGAGGCTGCGGCCCACCATCTCGGACAGCGGGTTCGCGCCCTCGGTGCCGGGCTTCGCGCCCACCACCTGCGACATCGGGATGAAGGCGTTCACGCCCTCCACGTTGGCGAGCAGTCCGCCCTTGTTGAAGCCCGTGATCTCCGCGTCGAAGATCTCGCCGCTCTCGAAGCGCTCCTGCAGCACGCGCCAGCCCTGCTCGCCGCGCGCGCGGTCGATCGAGAGGAGCACCTGGCCCTCCTCGGTCTCCGGCTGCAGCACGTACACGAGCAGCTTGTCGCCGACGTGGATGCG
>DAOULE010000105.1:0-2267 GCA_034420575.1 Dehalococcoidia bacterium | reverse complement strand
GTCTTCGCCTTCTTCGAAGTGGATGCAATCGACCGGGCAGACCTCGACGCAGGACTGGTCCTGGACGTCGATGCAGGGTTGGGTGATGACGAACGTCACGCGCTGCTCTCCCTCCGGTGAGGGGATGGCTCTCGCCTGCTTCGGCCGCAATCGTATCCGCGCCCCCGGCGAGCGTCTATGCCGCCGGGCCACCGATGTTCCCGGGGAGCGCCCGCGGGGCGCGCAAGGTCCCGCCGGCGAGGCGCGGATCGGACCTCGGAGCCCCGGGTCGCGCGCCGCGATCGGGCGTCCAGCGAGACCGGATATGCCGCTCGACCGGGGGCGGTTCGGCGATTCGGAGCCGCCCCCCACTACAGGTCGAGGGCTACAGGTGGTAGAACATGTGCGACCGCGCTCGCGCGAGCGCGGTGCACGGGAGGCGCGCCGCAGTGACGTTCGTTATCACCCAGCCCTGCATCGAGGTTCGCGATCAGTCGTGCGTCGAGGTGTGTCCCGTCGACTGCATCCACTTCGAAGAAGGCGAAGACCGGATGCTCTACATCGAGCCCGTCGCCTGCATCGACTGCGGCGCGTGCGAGCCCGCATGCCCCGTCGACGCGATCTTCGACGAGGCCGACCTCCCCGACGACATGACGCACTTCACCGCCATCAACGTGCTGTGGTACAGCGACCCCGAAGCCGCCCGCGCGCAGGTGGCGTCGATTCCGGCGCTCGAGGGCGCAGAGGAGGCGCGTGCGGCCGCCGAGGCGCGCGCGGAGGCCGAGGCCGCCGTGGCCGCAGCGGAAGCCGCCGCCGCGGACGAACCCTCGAAGGGCCTCTACAAGTACGGCGAGGGCGGCATCGAGGGGAAGTGCGTGCTCTGCGGCTCGTACGTCACCAAGGGCGGCGTGATGTTCCGCGCCAAGTCCGTCGCCTGCCCCGACTGCGCCTCGAAGGTCGAGCGCATCCGCGACCCGTACCGCCAGGTCGCCGGCCGCCGCTAGGCCCTCTCATGCGGCGTCGGATCCACCGATGAGCCGCTACGTCGACGAGATGTCACGCGAGGACCTCGTGGAAGAGGTCAAGGACCTGCTGGTGCGCGGCGTGTTCCGCCACGACGAGGTCGGCGACCCGACGATCCTTGGCCACGACGCGCTCCGTGACCTGGTGAAGCGCATCCGCCTCCGCATCCTGCTCGAGGGCCGGACCGCCGGTTAGCCGGCCCGCGCGGCCTCGCCGGACACCGGCTTCGGCCTGCGTATCTCGATGTACTGCCACTCGTCGTTCTCGTGGACGCGGTAGGAGTGCCCGCGCACGCCGAGGTAGGCGCGCAGGGCCGAGCGCTCGTAGTCCGCGCGCGTGAGCGCGGCGGGTGCGTCGGACGTCGCGCGGAGTGCATCGAGGATGCGGTCGCGCGGCCACGTCGGGCCGGGGTCCGCCGCGCGCGAGGCGGGCGCGGTCATGCAGTGGCCGATCACGGTCTCGGGCGACGGGACGAGGCCGAGCTCGGCGAACAACCAGCGGTGCACGCGGATCGTGGCTTGCACCTGCGGCTCCGGCCACGGCTCCCCGCTGAACCCCTCGTGCTCGATGCCGATCGCGTGGTCGTTCGGGTTCGCGCCCGGCGGTAGCAGCGACCACCGCGGCGGCGCGTCGCGGTCGAGGCGGCCCGCGTGCCACGCCTGCCGCCGGATCGGGGCATGCTGCACGACGCGCCCGTCGCGACCGATGGTGAAGTGCGCCGACTTGCGCGTGACCCGCGGGCGCTCACGCGCCCAGCGGACCATCGTGGCCTGCCAGCCCTGCATGACGTGCGACATCACGCCGCGCGGCGTGATCTCACCGCCCACGGCCGCCGTGGGTATGCGCTCGACACCGGGCATCCACTCCGCCACGACCCGACCCCTCGCCCAGCGCGCCACCCCGCTCGGCGCGCAACTGACGGGCACCGTATCGAGGCGCGACGGGATGTCCGAGGGGCGGGCGGCGCCGCCTACGTCGTCGGCGCGGGGGCGGCGGACTCCTCCTCGAGGTACGGGAGGATCGCGTCCATCAGGTCCGTCTCCGAGTCGAGCGAGCGCCCGATGCCGGAGAGCAGCCCCATCACGCGCGCGATCAGCACCACGTCCCCCGGCACCTCGACCAGCGGGTTGGCGCGCAGCACGCGGCCGAGCCGCACGTTGACCTCGGCGAACAGCTGCTGGTCGGCGTACGCCTGCCCGGAGCGCAGCACGTCGCCGAGGAAGGCCTCGCCGAGCTCGTAGTAGGTCTCCTCGTCGCGGACGCGG
>DAOULE010000104.1:0-4165 GCA_034420575.1 Dehalococcoidia bacterium | reverse complement strand
AGCTTGAACGTCTTCGCGCCGAACAGCCGCCCCAGCACCTGGTGGCCGAGGCAGATCCCCATCAGCGGCGTCCGCCCCGCCAGCCCCCGCGCCGACTGCACGACGTGGTCGAGGAGCATCGGGTCGCCCGGCCCCGGCGAGAGCAGCACGCCGTCCGGCCCGAGCGACAGGATGTCCTCGGCGCCCGTGTCGTGGGGGACGGCGGTCACGCGGCACCCGCGCAGACGGAGGTGGCGCATGATGTTGCGCTTCACCCCGAGGTCGAGCACGACGATGTGCGGCGCGTCCTCCGGCACGAGGCCGCCGGACGTGCCGTCGAAGGCGTAGGCCGCGTCGGTCGAGACCTCGCCGACGTAGTCCTCGGTGCCGTACATCGGCTCGCTGCGCAGCCGCGCGAGCGCCTCGGACGGCGACTCGTCGCGCGTGATCGTGCCCATCACCACGCCGTGCGAACGCAGGTGGCGCGTGAGCGCGCGCGTGTCGATGCCGGCGATGCACGGCACGCCGGCCTGCTCCAGGTACGCGCCGAGCGTGCTCATGCTGCGCCATCGCGAGGGCAGGTCCGTCAGCTCACGCACGACGAAGCCGCGCACCTGGATGCGCGCACTCTCGTCGTCGGTGTCGTTGACGCCGTAGTTGCCCTGGATGGGGTAGGTCATGGTGAGGATCTGGCCGCCGTACGAGGGGTCGGTGAGGGCCTCCTGGTAGCCGGTCATGGAGGTGTTGAAGACCACCTCGCCGGTCGTGCGCACGTCGGCGCCGTGGCCTTCGCCCTCGAAGACCCGGCCATCGGCCAGCACCAGTCGCGCGCGCGGGGGAGTGGTCATGCGGCGAACGCCTTCGTGTCGAGCTTGAAGCTCACTTCGTACGTCCACGCCTCGACGCGCGGCAGTTCGGCGACGGCATACCGCACACGGTCGTCGTACTCGTGCGTGATGACGATGCCGCTCACCCCGCGGCCGTCCGCTCGGTGCTCCCGGACCCATCCCATGTACCGGAGTACCTGGCCCACCACCTGGTCAGACGACTTGCCGCGCTTGAGTTCCACGACCACCAGTTCGTTCGATGCTTCGTCCTCGCAGAGGAAGTCGATGATGCCGACGCCGGTGCCGTACTGACGCCCCCACTCGCCTTCGGCGTCTGTCCAAATGCGCAGCGGACGACCGAAGTCGATCGACGCCCAGTTGGTCTCCATGAAGTCTTCGAGGTGGAGTTCGAGGGCAAAGGCCGCCTGGTCTTCGTCGAGAGCAGCTGTGCCCGGGGCATCGTCTTCGGTTTCGTCGGCAAGGCCCACCGGCAGGCCATTCTCGAAGTCGCCGTGTACCTCGCGGCGGTATCGGGTGAATTGGCCTGGACCGAGCCGGTACAAGGTCCGATCGCTTGCGCTCCAATGCCACCCTGCCGCGTCGAGCGGGATGTTCACGGACGCACGTCTGAGGTGTGCGCGTACCGTGCTCGGATTGACCTTGTCGTAGTGCTCTCTGAACCACAGCACCATATTCTGCGACGTGAACGGCTCGGGCATCTCGGCGATCGCCTCTTGGATCAGCTCTCGCACCGGGCGGTCGTAGATGGAGGTCATACGGCCAGCCCCGCCAGCGAGTGCACGACGCGACCCTCGCACACCGTGCCGACGACCTGGCCGCGCAACGTGCGCCCGGCCAGTGGCGTGTTCTTGCCCATCGAGGCGAACTCGTCGGGGTCCACCGTCCATTCGGCGTCCGGGTCGAGCAGCACCACGTCGCCGAGCGCGCCCGGCGAGAGCGTCCCGAGACCGGCGAGGCCGGCTCGCTGGTTCAGCCCCCACGCGCCCACCGGGCCCGCCGTGAGCCGCTCGATCAGCATCGGGAGCGAAATCCGGCCCTCGTGCACCAGGCTCATCGACGAGCCGAACGCCGTCTCGAGACCGCTGATGCCGGCATCGGCGAGGTCGAACTCGATCTCCTTGTCCGAGATGGCGTGCGGTGCATGGTCCGTCGCGATGGCGTCGATGACCCCGTCGCGGAGTGCCTCGACGCACGCATCCACGTCGTGCTGCTCGCGCAGCGGCGGGTTCACCTTGGCGTTGGTGTGGTACGCGATCTCGCGGTAGGCGGAGCCGTTGCCGTTCGCGCCGCCCGAGGAGCCAAACGCGACCTCCTCGTGCGTGAGCGTGAGGTGATGCGGCGTCACCTCGGCGGTGACATGCGTGCCGCGCTCGCGCGCGGCGCGGATGAGCGCGACGGAGCCTGCGGTCGAGACGTGCTGGATGTGCAGGTGCGCGTTCGCCAGCTCGGCGAGCGCGATGTCGCGGGCGACCAGCGTCTCCTCGGCGCTCGAGGGGCGACCGCGCAGCCCGAGCCGCGCGGCGACCCAGCCCTCGTGCATGTGGCCCTCGAAGACCAGCGCGGGATCCTCGCAGTGCTGCACGATCGGCAGCCCGAAGCGCGTCGCGTACTCCAGCGCATGGCGCATCAGCCGCGCGTCGGCGACGGCGTCGCCGTCATCGGAGAGCCCGACGACGCCCGCCTGCGCGAGTTCGCCCGCCGGGGCCAGCTCAGCGCCGGCGCGCCCGCTGGTAATGCACCCCAGCGGCAGCACACGCACGGTCGCGGAGCGCTCGGCCTCCCGCAGCACGGACTCGACGGCCGAGCGGCGGTCGAGAGGCGGGTCGGTGTTGGGCATTGCGCAGACGGTGGTGAAGCCGCCGCGTGCGGCGGCGGCGGTGCCCGTCGCGATCGTCTCCTTGTACTCGAAGCCCGGCTCGCGCAGGTGCACGTGCAGGTCGATGAACCCCGGCGCCACCACCAGCCCCGTGGCGTCGATGCGGTCGGCCTCGACGACGGCGTCGCCCTCGCCCGGTCCGACGCGCGCCACGCGCCCGTCGACGATGACCACGTCGGCGACGCCGTCGCGCCCGAGCGCGGGGTCGATCACGCGCCCGTTGTGGATCGCGAGGGTGGTCACGATGCACCCCCCTCGCCGGTGACGGCGCCCGTGCCGTCGGCGCCCAGGGCGAGCAGCGAGAGCAGGGCCATGCGCACGGCCACACCGTTCGTGACCTGCTGCTCGATGATCGAGTGCTGCCCGGCGGCCACGTCGCGGGCGATCTCGATGCCCTCGTTCTTGGGGCCGGGGTGCATGAGCAGGTGGTCGGGGTGGGCGCGCGCGAGCCGCTCCGCGGTGACCTGGTAGTGCAGCGCGTACTCGTGCAGCGAGGGCAGCAGGCCGCCCTCCTGGCGCTCGCTCTGGAGCCGCAGCGCCATCACGACGTCGGCGCCCTCGATGGCTCGCTCGATGTCGGTCTCGATCTGCACGGGTGGGAGCGCCTGCTGCGCGTGGTCGGGGCGCTGGCTCGCGTCGAGCCCGATCGGCAGCAGCGTCGGCGGGCCGCACACGACCACGTCGGCGCCGAGGGCTGTGAGGCCCCACAGGTCGGAGCGCGCGACGCGCGAGTGCGAGATGTCGCCGACCATCGCGACGCGCTTGCCCGTGAGGTCGCCGAAGTGCGAGCGCATGGTGTACAGGTCGAGCAGCGCCTGCGTGGGGTGCGCGTGCGCGCCGTCGCCGGCGTTCACGATCGAGGCGTTGGTATGGCGCGCCGCCAGGTACGGCGCGCCCGACGAGGCGTGGCGGATCACGATGCTGTCCGCGCCCATCGCGCGCAGCGTGCGCACCGTATCGATGAGCGACTCGCCCTTCTGCACGGCGGAGGTCGATACGCCCAGGCTGATCACGTCGGCGCCCAGCACCTTGCCGGCGAGCTCGAACGAGGCGCGTGTACGCGTCGAGGGCTCATAGAAGAGGTTGACGACGGTGTGGCCGCGCAGCGCCGGGACGCGCGCGATACGCCGCTCCAACACCTCCTGCATCCGGTCGGTGAGGTCGAGGACCGTCAGGATCTCGTCGGTGCTGAAGTCGTCGAGGTCGAGCACATGGCGGTGCCGCCACGACGAGGAGCCCTCGCCCGGCGCGAGGTGCATCTCGTCCGCCGCGGTCGCGGGATGGTGCGTAGCGGCCACACCGGTCTGCGTCGTTCCGGTGGTCTCGGTGGTCACGAGCGCTCACCTCCCGGGATGACGACGACGGCGTCGCGGCCGTCATCCTCCTCGAGGAGCACCTGGACCTGGTCGGTGCGCATCGTCGGGATGTTCTTCCCGACGATGTCGGCGCGGATCGGCAGCTC